>CAITSE010000376.1 GCA_903894975.1 uncultured Lentisphaerota bacterium | reverse complement strand
CGGCGCCGTCGAGCGCGATTCCGGCGGGGTAGTTGAAGCTGGCGGCGCCGCCGGCGCCGTCGGCCGCGCCGGGGACCAGCGGGCTGCCGGCGAGGGTGGTCACCACGCCAGCGGCGGTCACTTTGCGGATGGTGTGGTTGGAGGAGTCCGAGACATAGAGATTGCCGGCGCCGTCCACCGCGATTCCCGCGGGATAGTTGAACCTGGCGGCGCCGCCGGCGCCGTCGGCCGTGCCGGTGGTGCGCGGGCTTCCGGCCAGGGTGCTCACGGTTCCCGCCGGGGTCACTTTGCGGATGGTGTGATTGTAGGAGTCGACGACATAGACCGTTCCTGCGCTGTTCACCGCGATTCCCTCGGGATAATAGAACCTGGCTGCGCTGCTCGCGCCGTTGGTCGTGCCGGTCATTTTCGCCCTTCCGGCAAAGAGGGTTACCACTCCCGCCGGGGTCACTTTGCGGATGGTGTGGTTGGCGTAGTCCGTGACAAAGAGATTGCCGGCGCCGTCGAGCGCGACTCCGGCGGGGTTGTTGAACCTGGCGGCGCCGCCCGTGCCGTTGGTCGTGCCGGAAAGCTGCGGGCTGCCGGCCAGGGTGGTCATCGCACCCGCCGGGGTTGCTTTGCGGATGGTGTGGTTGGAGAAGTCGGCGATATAGAGGTTGCCGGCGCCGTCGAGCGCGATTCCGGCGGGATTGTTGAACCTGGCCGCGCCGCCCGTGCCGTTGGCGGTGCCGCTAGTGAGGGGCAGGCCGGCAAAATTAGTCCAGTACCAGGTGCTTTCCGCAACGGTCAGGCTGAAGGTTTTGGTGGAGGACATGGCATTGGCGCCGGTCACCTGGATGGTGAAGCCGGTGGCGCCGGCCGCGGTGGCGGTGCCGCTGATGACGCCACCGCTGTTCAGGGTCAAGCCGGCGGGGAGGCTGCCGGCGGTGACGGTCCAGGTGTAGGGCGTTGTGCCGCCGGCGGCGGCCAGGGTCTGGCTGTAGGGCAGGCCCGCGGTGCCTGCCGCCAGGGCGGTGGTGGTGATGACCGGCGGAGTCAGGACGGTGGTGAGACTGAAGGCCTTGGTGACGGCCGCCGCATTGGCGCCGGTCGCCTGGACGGTGAAGCTGGCGGTGCCGGCGGCGGCGGCGGTGCCGCTGAGGACGCCGCCGCCACTCAGGGTCAGGCCGGCGGGGAGGCTGCCAGTGGTGACGGCCCAGGCATAGGGCGGCACGCCGCCGGTGGCGGCCAGGGTCTGGCTGTAGGCCAGGCCCACGGTGCCCGTCGGCAGCGGACTGGCGGTGGCGACGGCCGGCGGAAGGGCGCCGACCGTGAAGGTCATGGTAGCGGCGGAGGCGGAGATGCCGCCGACTTCCAGCCCCAGCGCGCCGCCCGCATAGCTCCGGGTGTTCGGGACGGTGGTGTTGGTGAAGGCCGTCAGGGTGTTGGCGCGGAAATAGTCGGCGTCATCGCCGGCGCTGGTGTTCAGTTCCAGGTGCTGGGCGCCGCTGGCCTCTTCCAGGTCCACCTGGTAGTGCGTCTGGTCGTTGTTGGTGGTCTGGGTCTCGTCCACATGCCAGATCAAGAGGCCGCGCTGGGTGCCGGGGAGGCTGGCGTCAAACCCGTAGCCCTGCCGGTTTTCGATCAGGAAATACTGGGTGGCCGGGAAGGCGCCGTTGAGCTGGTACACCGTCTGCGAGTCCTCCACCCGCGGCGCGGAATAGGTGCCGGAAAAAATCACGGTCGCGGTGGTGATCCAGCCCAGAGATTTCTTGCACCACGCGCTCATCTGCGCGGGCTGCGACCCGTAATCGCCGTTCCAGCTTCCGCCTGCCATCAGGCAGAAGTTCCCGGCGCCCTTGCTGTCGTAGCCGTAGTCGTACAGATCCGGCAGGCCGAGGAAATGGCCGGTCTCATGACAGATCACGCCGATTCGGGTGAGCCCCTGGGTGGCGGGGTCTGCATCAAAGCCGCGCCGCTCGGGCTCGGTATGATAGTTGTAGAGGGTTTTGCCGTCGTAGGTGACGGTGGCGGTCATGGACCAGTTGTGGGACCAGATGTAATTGACATCGTTCCCACCGTATTCGGCGCCGCCGCCGGCATGAATGATGTCCAGGCCGTCCACCTGCCCGTTGCCGTCGGCGTCCACGGTGGAAAAATCAAACCCGGAGGCCTCCAGCTTAGCCAGGGCTTCTGCGACCATCTCCCGCGGGCGGAGGTCGTTCCCGAGGGTGTCGTTTCCGCCGTAATAGGCATAGTTGTGGTCCAGCATGATCCAGTCGGTGACCACCGAATCGACGGTGAGCCGGTTGTAGGAAACCTCGTGGTAGTAATCCTTGACCGAGCCCACGGCGCCGTCCACGTTGTAGCCGACGGTGTTGAAGAGCGCCTCGAACTCGGCCTTGGCGCGGGTGTGCGGCAGGTCGGGAAACTCCACGAGGACCACCAGGTTTTTCATGGTGCCCGTGCCGGGAACCTTTTCTAGGCCGGCGGCCTGGACGGAGCCTGTTCCTGACAGCAGTGTCCCCGACCGCAGGGCGGAGGCGGCCTGCCGCGCCGAACGCAGGGCCGCGCCCCGCTGCGCCGCGCCGTCCGGCAGGAGGCGCTTGGGCACGCCCGTCCGCCGCGGGTCGTCCCGGCCAACGACGGCGGCGCCGGGGACAAGTTTGCCGCCGGCGTCTTTGCCGGCGTACACCCAGCGGCGGCTGCGGCTGTCAGGGAGGACGGTGAACCCGTCCTTGTCCTCATACCAGTGCAGGAACTCGTCGCCCTTGAAATGCAGCTGGACTTTCCGGCCGTCCGGCTGTTGTATCGTGACCGGTTCGGGGCACGCCGACACGGCCCCGGCCTCCTGCCGGAGGCCGGGCAGGAACAGGCCGATCAGGGCCAGGCCCGCGAAAAACCGCCGGCGCACCGCCGTTGTCCCGGCCCGGGCTCCGGAGAACGTTGGCGGGTTGAGTCCACGGATGATCATGCCAAAACCTTGCGGACTTCGCGCTGTACTGGAAACAGGTCGAATGCTGACGTGCCCGCGGCCGGGGCTCAGGTGGCGCGGCTGTCGTAGATCCAGGCGAAATCATCGGCGATTTCGGGAAGACGCCGAGCACGGCCGGATCGAAATGGGCGGGCAGGGTGCGGCCGTCGCCCCGGAGCAGGATTTCGCAGGTGCGTTCGTGGGTGAACGCCTCTTTGTAGGGGCGCAGGCTGCGCAGGGCATCGTATTGGTCGGCCAGGGCGAGAATGCGGGCTGGCAGCGGAATGGCGGCGCCGG
>CAITSE010000375.1 GCA_903894975.1 uncultured Lentisphaerota bacterium | reverse complement strand
GGTATGTTGTGGGCGGTCGGGAATTGATACTGAAAAAGGGTGATAGCAATGAAAACGGCCAATTCAGAAGTGATGGCCTCGTCCGGGCGTAAGCCTGGGCGTGAAGTTTCGGATTCCGTCCGTTCCTGCGGAAAGGCGCATGTGCCGAACGCGGCGACGCGGAAGGCGATGCGGGATGCGGACGCCGGCAAGGGCCGGCACTTCGATAACCTGAAGACGTTGTTTGCCGAGTGGCGGACTTTGTAAGGTGAGGGATGTACGGGAGATGGGGGAGTTTCGCCGCGGACTGAAGCGGATGCGGAAGCGTGGCGCGGATATGAACCGCTTGAAAGAGGTGGTTTTTCGCCTGGCGGATGGGATGCCGATGCCGGCGAAGATGAAGGATCATGCGCTTGGCGGGGAATGGAATGGTTGGAGGGATTGTCATTTGTCCCCGGACTGGGTGCTGATCTATCGGCTGACGGATGAGGAGTTGATCTTGGGCGGTACGGGGACGCACTCTGACTTGTTTGGTTGCTGACTTGCGAGGAGTTGATGGTGGGGCTGGAAGGGTTAAACCCTCCCGGAGCAACCCCAAGCGTCTCCGGGAGGGCGTGCGGCGTTGTGCCGCGACGGGGTGATACATCACCGATGGATGTAGATAATTTTGACGGTGTTGCAGTAGCGGCACGTTTTCCATACCATGCCCATGTCGTACGGTCCTGATATGGTGGAAATGAGGGCGCTTTCCGTAATGGTACGGTCATGAATCCCGAGATAGCAAAGGATGCTGCGAAGGATCTTTTTCATTTGCGTTTTCTCCTGGGTTTGTGGACAGGCGGATGGTGATGGGCGTGGTGGCATTCTTGGAGGGAGGGGACGGCCTCGTTGAGGAACCAGGCGGAGCGGGAACAGACTTCGGTGAATTGGATGTGGGTGAAGACGAAGAGTTTATCGGCGGAGCTGGTGGAGAGGTTGAGGCCGGGGGTGTAGCTGTGGCCGAGTTTGATGAGCTGAAATTCGAGGACTTCATGCAGGAGGGTGTCGAGGGTGAATTGCCATTCTGTGGTGATGTCGACATAGATGCGGTTGCGGCCGCCATCTTTGGGGCCGAGAACGGTGGTTCCCCAGGATCCGGAGGGCCCGGTGGTGGCGTAGAGTTCGACGTTCTCGAAGCCGATATTCCAGGTGCCGAGGAGTTTTTGCATGGGCTGGATCATTTGGGGCCCCCATGCACCGCGCGGCATTCCAGCAACGCACGCAACTCTTCCCATGCAATCGCCTGCTGAATGCCGTTGTAGGGCATGGCAATCAACTTACGCGCCGCCGCCTCGCCTTCTCCCGGCAGCACGGGCAGACCATGTTATCGCCAAGCTCGCATCCCCTTCCGGGAACCGTGGAATGTCCGCAGGATCGGTTTCCCTTGCAGCCGCAGGAGGAACAGGCTACCGCTTCGGGGTCTGATGTGGCGCGGGCGTCCGGAACCACTTGGCAGCCGTGGATCATGGAGTGAAGCAGGGCGGTGAATTGTTCCGGGGTCTGCTTTTCGGGGATTTGGACGGTGACGGTTTTCATGCGGGGGTGGGCTCCTTGATGCCGACCATCCAGGCCGGGGGCGTGGGGAAAGTGGCGTTGGCGGGGCGCCAGAGGTGGAGACAGCCTTTGTGGTTGTTGACGTATTGGTCGACGGGGGGATGGAATTGCTGGATCCAGGCGTCGTTTCCCCAGAACCAGTATTTGACGGCGCACATGACGCGCCAGGAGGGGGTGCGGTTGGGTTCGCCGCGGATGGAGACGGAAACGTGTTCCCAGATGGTGCCGTCCGGGGTGGGCGGCGCGTCGGATCCGTCGCTGGCGAGGATGAGAAGGGCGTAGCCGTCGTGGACGAGCTGGTACATGCCGGTGAAGCCGTAGGCGTCGGTGCTGGCGTAGGGGCCGGTGCGGGTGCGGTGTTTGTTGAGGAAGGATTGGGCGGTGGCTTGGGGGCGGTCTTTGCGGATGATGGGGGGAGCTGCCTGCGCTGGCGCTTCGGGGCGCGGGAGGCCGGTGAGGGAGAGGCGGAGGGTGACGCCGGATCCGAGGATTAGGGTTTTTGTGGTCATATTCGGGGGCTCCTTGGGTTGGGAAAATTTCCGTCACCTGGCTACCCCAGACGGAATGGGAGTGCGTAGTTGCGGGAGGCCAGTCCCGACCTGTTCGTGCCCGTGCGTCCACGGGTGTGCCCAGGCGAGGGGGAAGGGGAGTTCCTGGCATTGGAAGCCGCCGGCGCCGGGGTGGCCGCCGCCGCCGTGCTGGGTGGCGATGGCGGAGACGTCGATGTCCTGGCCGGTGGGGCCGCGGTAGAGGGTGACGCGCCAGGCGGAGTGTTCGCGGATGAAGCTGATGAGGAGGGGGGCGACCTGGTCCGAAAGGAGATGGCGGAAGGATTCGCTGCTGCAACGGCGGTTGATGGCGATGGCGGGATGACCGTCGAGGCGGGTGCCGAAAGCGAGCTTGGGGAGGTTCTGGCGGTCCTGGAGGTCGAGGTATTCGCGGATGATGGCGCCGCGTTCGATGTAGGAGTCGGCCAGGATGGGCTCGTTGAGCAGGGAGTCCCAGACTTCGAAGTCGGGGTAGTTGGTGACGGAGTTGAGGCCGTACTGGAGGTTTTGGACTTTTTCCTGATCGGCAGGGAAGAGGGTTTTCCAGATCCAGCAGTCCCAGGCGCTGAGGAGTTCGATGAATTCGGGCATCCGGGTATCATGGAAGAATTCCCAGGCGAGGGCGCAGGCGGATTTGTATGCTTCTTGGGTAATTCCGCGGGCATGGTCGGGGACGCAATTGTCCACGATAAATTTTCCGGAGGAGGCTTCGGCGATGGAAGTTTTGTGGTGGTCGATCCAGATGAAGTTTCCGGGGCCAACGATGTCGCTGATGCGGTGCATGCGGACGAACTTGTCGCCGGGTTCGTACAGCGCGAAGTCGAGCATGATGACGGCGTCGCCGGGGTAAATGGTTGAGAATTCGTCGAACGGCCAGCCGTAATCAAGGCCGCGGAGGACGCGGTTGAAGCCGGAGAACAGGGTTTTGGCGGCGTGGTAGGCTATGGCGCCGGAGCATTTGCCGTCGAGGTCTATGGCGTGATAGATGATGTGGACGGTGGGCATGGGCGGGGACTCCTGAAGGGGTGAAGCGGAATAACGGAAAAACGGAAGGACGGAAAAAGGGGGTGGGGAAGGGCACCATCCCGGCCTACGTCAATGGCTGGCGCAGCGCGCCAGCGTTCGGCCGGGAGGGCGCGGGATGGGATCAGGTGTAGACCGGGATGCCGGTGCTGGTGGTGATGTAGCCGCTGAGGCTCTGGACGGCCTGGCGGACGGCGCTGTCGAGGGCGAGGAGCCGGACGCCAAAGGAGATGGCGCCGCGGTCGGAGATGCGGAGCTTGAAGTCAGCTTCGATCTTGGTTTCTTCGCCGCCGCGGAACATGGGCACGGCCAGCTCCAGGCGGTCCGGAACCTTGACGACGCCGCCGCCGCCGTCGGTGGCGTTCACGCGCTCCTCAAAGGAAATCAGGACGCCGTCGTTCTGGGCGACCTTGCCGCGGACGGTGCGCTCGACGTTGACGTCCAGGCGCATGACGAGGGTGGCCAGGCTGGAGGAGTCGGGAAACGCAATGTCCATGCGGTTGTCTTTGAGGAATTCGGCAAAGGCTGCCTGTTCCATGAACTTGTTGGAGCTGTTGCGCCAGATGTTGAACTGGTCGGAGTGGGCCAGGGTGAGAACACAGAGGTGTTGGCACCAATCCGCAGCTTTTCCGGCGGCGCCGTGGTAGTCGATCACGGCGCGGAAGGTGTAGGGGTCCTTGGAGAGTTCGGCGAAGATGCGGGTGTTTTCGGTTTTGTGTTCCTGGAGGTAGGCGATGAAGCTGGCGACGGAGGTGAGGGAGACTTTTTCGACCTTGCGCGCCGGCATGGTGGGAAGGAAGGTGTCGAGAGGCTGGAGGGTGAATCCTTCCGGAACCAGCATGAGGCTGGCTTCGGAGTTGTTGCGGGGAACGGTGATGACCTGCATGGCTTTTTCGCTGCGGGTCTGCTGCCGGATGCCCTCGGCCAGGGTGGCGAGGTCGGGGCGGTCTTCGCGGAGAAGGCTTTCGGTACTCATGGTGTGATTTCTTTTTTAGATCGTGGGTTATGGGATGTTTGCGCCGGCGCTTCGGGGCGCCGGCGCGGGTGGGGTTGGATCAGGCCTGGGCGCCGGCGGCTGGGGTGGCCGGGGTGCCAGCGGGTTCCTGGACCGGCGGCGGGGAGATGGCGACGGTCTTTTTTTCGCTGAAATTCAGCGGTTGCTGCCGGGGGTCTTCGCCCACCAGACGGCCGTCTTTGATGAAGTTCATGCTGAACGGCGGGGTGCGGCGGGGGAGCTTGGGGACAACGTCGTGAATGATCTTGACGGCGTTGGGGGCAAAGTTGGGCTGGGGAACGACGTCGATCTTGACTGTGATGGAGCCTTTCTTTCCCTGTTCCTGGACGGCGGCGATGAGCGCGTCGAGCTGGGTGGAGAAGTTGAAGGCAAACATGCCGTCGTCGAGTCTGGCCAGGGCGGCCAGGGCGTTGTTCTTGGGGCCGACGTCGGCAGCGGCCGGGGTGGCCGGAGTGGATTGGGGTTTGTTGGACACGGTTGGACTCCTGAGTTTTTTCTTGTGTGACGTTTCGATGTCTGAACGTGATTTATGCGGGAACGGTGACGGGATTCCTTTCGGTTTTTGGGGTGGTGGATTGGGCCAGGCGGCCGCGGATGTAGGATTCGACTTCGGCGCGGTCGTATTTGATGCCGGCGTTGAGCGGGGGCTGCCAAAGGTTGAAGGGGAAGGGTTCGGCGCTGGGGATCTGGTGGTTGCGCCAGCGGCAGAGCTGGGCGCGGGAGATTCCCAGGACGTCGGAGGCCTCGCCTTCGGAGATCCAGACGCGGGGGATGACGTCGACGGCCATGGCCTGGAGGATTTCCTGCCGCCGCGTGGAGGTCATGCCGGGCTCGGCGTCGAGGGTGGCGCGGATGATGTTGAGGGTGGCGGGAGTCATGGAGTGGTCTCCGGGGTGGGAGTGGGAGCTTCCTGCGCTGTCGCTTCGGGGCGCTTGGCGCCGCTGGGCTGGAGGCGGTGGAGGAGCTTTTTCAGGCGGAAGTAATGGCGGCGCGTGGTGGCGAGGTCGAACTTGACGGATTCAGGGGTGGTGTCGGGCGGGGTCAGGACGGGATGGGGAGCTTCCTGCGCTGGCGCTTCGGGGCGCGGGATGATGATGGGGGGAAACCGATCCGAAACTAGAGAAAGAGGGAGCATGTATTCTTCCGCGGTGGATCGCCTGGTGGATTCGAGGAGGATGGCCAGGGCTTCCGCGGTCATGGTGATGGTGGTGTCATGCATGGTTCATGCTTCCTGCGCTGGCGCTTCGGGGCGCGGGGTGGAGGCGGGGCGATCGGGGCCGCGGCGGATGTGCAGGCGGCAGAGGTTGGAGAGGTAGGCTTGGGTCTGCCGCCGGCGAAGGTTGGCCTTGGCGGCGCGGCTGCGGGCCTGGCCCTTGCTCCGGCTGTGGAGATACCAGCGGTGGTCGGCTTCCAGGTAGAGGCAGCAGATGATGGCGCATAGGTTGATGATGAGGAGCATCTTCATAGGGTTATTCTCCGGTGGGGTCTGGCTTCCCTTCGGTCGCGGGCGCGCCGGAGGAGAGGTCGAGTTCGGGGGCGGCGGGACGCGCCGGGCCGGCGGGGGGAATCCACTTGGCGGAATCGAGGTAGCGTTTGATGCCGCTGGGGTGTTTGCCGATGGCCGCGCCGATTTCGGCATAGGAGGCGCCGAGGTCGGACATGTTGATGGCTTCTTCGACGAGCTTCCATTCTTCGGGGTGGTGCTCGAACTGGCCGGTGCTGTGGCCGGAGGAGTCGAGGATGGCGCGCCAGCCGACGGGGGGACGCCCGACTTTCTCGCCGCGGGAGACCATGTTGCGGAGGGTGGCGGAGGTGCGTTCGCTGCTCTGGTCGCATTCCATTTCGGCCAGGGCGGCCATGAGGCGGTAGGAGAATTTGCCGGCGGCGGTGTCGGTGCGGCAGGCGGCGCCGGAGTTGAGGGCAATGATGGCGACGCCGTACTTGCGGAGGATGAGTTCGAGGAGGAGGAGCTCGATGGTGTCGCGGCTGAACCGGTCGAGGGCGTAGAAGATGACGACGGTGATTTCGCCGCTGACGACGGAGCGGAGGAGGTCGGCGTAGCCGGAACGTTCGAGGGTGCCGAAGTTTTCGGAGGCCAGGGCGGCGTAGTAGGACAGGGCGAGGTCGGGACGTCCGCCCTTGACGGCCTTGGAGCGGCCGGAGATGCCTTTGCCCTGGCCGGCGCCGCCGTCTTCTTCGATGATGCGGGTGAGGTTGATGTCGTTGGCGGCGGCGTAGGCGCGGATGGCGGCGATCTGGCGGTCGGTTTCCTGGCGGTCGGTGCTGACGCGGACGTAGCCGGCGCCGCGAGTTTGGGTTTCGGTGGTCATGGTCGGGGGACTCCTTGGATGCGGGTGAATTCAGGGAAGTTTGGAGAGAGCCGGGAGATGGTTGGCGGCGCGGATTTGGTTGATGCGGGGGAGACGCGTGGTGCCGGCGTAGCCGTTGAGCTGGTTCTGGCAGGCTTTGCAGAATTTGTGGTTCGGGGTGTAGATGATGTGGGGTTTGCCGCAGGCTTTGCAGAGGTCGGCGGTGGATTTGAAGGTCTGGGGGCGGTTGACCTTGTCGGAGGCGTCTTCGGCCGGCATGCGGAGGTGGCCGGGGACTTCCTCCAGGTCGGTGAAGGGGATGGAGGGAGAGGCGAGGTCGATGCACTTGCTGCCGCGGGTGGCCTGGCGCTTTTGCAGGAGGGTGTGGGGGCAGGAGGAGCGGATTTCGATCCTGCCGGCGTGGAAGTACAGATCCACCTGGAGGTTCATGCGGGCATGGCCGGAGGCGTGGGGGGCCTCAATCTCGGGAAGCAGAGAGGAGAAGACTTCTCCGGCGAGCAGGCCGGCCTCGCGGTCGACTTGCATGCGGATCCAGTCGCGTTCTTTGGGGCGGAGTAGGGTCGGGGCGGGGGTGGCGGAGATGGACTTGGGCATGGGCGGGACTCCTGGTTTCGGCTATAGTGGCCCCTCGGGGACGGATGAATCAGCATCCGGAGCCCCGAGGAACCAAAGACATGGATGCGAGCTATTCACAAACGTTGATTCAGGAAATCAGAAACTTGGTAAGAGAGGCGAAGCGGATTGCTGACGCGCTCGAAGAAATCAAAGACGAAAAGAAGGAAGTCAGGGAAGATTCTTGCCAGAAGTAATCAGCTGCTGATCGATAAGGTCAGCGGTAGCTTCTAATACCTGCCTGGCCTCCTCTATGGTCAGTCCGTCCAGCGTGGTGAGGACTTTCTTTGCCACGCTTTGTTTTTTATTTACAAAGGCTTTTTCTCTGGCTTCTTTCGCAGTGAATTCTTCGTGCGTGCGCATGTCTTTCTCCTGGTGGGGTTCAGTTTTCGTCTGACTGGGGTTGGGTCCAGTCGGCCGGGGGTGGACGGGGCTCGAAGATGGCAAAGGCGCGGTTGATGCGGGAGATGATGGCGGCTCCGCGGTCGGGGCCGAGGCGTTTCTCGATTTCGGCGAGGCTGGCGTTGCTGGTGATCCAGGTCTGCAGGCCGCGGCGTTCGCGGGTGTCGAGAATCTCGAAGAGGGCTTCGGCCTGGTATTCGCTGAGGCGTTCCTTGCCGAGGTCGTCGAGGATGAAGAGGTCGACGCGGCTGACCTGGTAGATGAGGTCGTGGGCGCCGCGGCCGTTGTCGCCGGCGAGGGTGGAGAGGCGGCGCATCCAGGCCGGGAGGAATGCGACACTGATGCTCTTGTGGTGGTTGAGGAGCATGCGCCAGGCGCAGTAGAGTACGGCGTGGGTTTTGCCGGTCTGGTAGGAGCCCTGCAGGTAGATGGAGCGTTCTTTGTTGGCGCGGATCCAGGGGAGGTAGCCGCAAGCGTCTTTGCGGCCGTTGTAGAGGCGGAACTTCTTTTCGATACCGTTGGCGTCGGCGATCTGGTAGCAGCGGTGGATGGTTTCGCGGTCGACAGCGCGTTCGATGTGCTTGTCGGAGCATTCCAGGCAGCAAGTCGGACGCCAGTTGGGATAGGCGGCGAGAATGTCCTGTTCGAAGGTGACCCCACAGTCCTTGCAGACGATGGAGACGCGCATGGTGCTGAAGCCGACGGGTTCTAGGGTGGTCTGGCTCATATCTCCGGATTCCTGGAATTGCTGTCGGCGTGGGGGAGGCCAACGGGGGGAGGCTGAATGCCGGCGAGATAGTTTTTATCGGGGGTGGCCTTGGAGATGGAGGGCACGACCGGGCGGGATGAGTGGAACGCGCCGGCGGCGCCGGCGGGCGGCACGGACTGGCTGCGGTTGACCCAGGCCTTGGCGACGTGGTAGAGGTTGCCGATGGGCTTGCCGTCGCGGTTGCGCCAGGTGCGGCCGTCGGGGAGGATGTAGTACTCGCGGAACTTGCGCTGCTCTTCGGGGATCATGCCGACATGGGACAGGACGCCGGTGATCTGCTCGGGGGTCAGAAAATCCGGGTTGGTGCCGTGCGAGGCGTGACGGGCGGCGGGCTTCTCGGGCTGGGCCGGGGCGACGCCGGCCAGGGCTGGGATCGGTACGGCCTGGCCGGTGGCGGCGGCGGTGCGGAGGCGCTCGACCAGGAACGCGGTCAGCGACCGCGGCCGCTTCTCCCGCCCGGCCAGGTCCATGAGCCCGGCGCGGATCTCCGGGAGCCAGGCCTCCGGATGTTCGGCGAACGGCGGGGTGGAGAGCACGCCCCAAAGAATCTTGGCCGTCAGCTTCGGCAGCTCCTCCTGCCAGGTCGCCACCAGGCCGGTCAACTCGGTCACCAGCGCCGAGCTGGCGCCGGGGAGGTCGGAGGCGGGTGGGGGAATCGTCTTGATGACTGGAGAGGAATTCTCTTTTGGAGAACATTTTTCTTCACAAGCAAGCCACTCCTCAATGAGAAACTCTACCTTTCGGCCAACCTTAATCCCGAGTCTTCCGCAGGTTGATGCGAACTTTTCGTGAATGTGTTTCGCGATTGTGAGTGATGTGCTTTTTTGTTTCATGAGAGAACAATAATGCGCCTTTTGTTCTCTGTCAAGATGTTTTAGTTGAAAATAGTTGAAAATAATTGTAACTAATTGGAAATAGTGTATTTTGGGATTACGGGGATAAAGGATCCTAAAATGAATACCGACATAGTAGTTGACGAGATTATTAAGACCCGTTTGCGAGAGGCCGCCCAAAAGCATGGGAATATGCTGGCCTTTGCAAAACACGTTAAGGTCAATCACAGTCAGCTATACAAATACATAAACGGACAGAGCACCACCATCCGTCGCGGCCCAACGGCGGACAAGCTGCGTCCGTACTTGTGCGACCATGGTTCCGCGGCGCCGGCGTCGTCTCCCGGCCGTCCGTCCGACATCTCGGCGCGTGCGCACAAGCTGGCGCAGATCCTGGACCTTCTGGGGGCGGAAGGCAAGGCGAAGCTGGAGGGGATTGCGTTTGACCTGATGCACCAGGAGCTGGCGGCGCATGCGCAGACCCAGTCCGCCAAGCACGTCCGTTCCGGAGCAGCCTGAGGGCCCGGATCCGTAGCGGTTTCGTCCTGCTCGCCCGCGGCCTGGCGGTGTGATCCGCCGGCGGCCCCAGGGGAGGGGAAGGGAAGAATAAAAAACCCGCCGGGGAATCCACCCCGGCGGGAGAAGAGAGAATGGAAGGGGAACTCAATGAACGAAACGATTGCCTACGCCATCCGTGAGATGCAGGTCCTGGAGTTTGACTACCAGGGCTTTCACCGGATTGTTGAACCGCACACGCTGGGGCTTAACCACAAGGGACATGAAGTTTTCCGTGGCTATCAAACCGGTGGTTCCAGCCGGCGCGGAAGCATACAGGAATGGAAAATCTTCACCGTGGATGAAGTAAAGCACTCCTGCACCAACGGCCAAAGATTTTCTGAACGAGAGGGATACGAACACGGCGACAAAGCATTTTCGACAATTTATGTCGAAGTTTGAACCCGCCGCAGTTGCACGGGCCGTTACGCATGGCCGGCTCGTTGTGTGTTGCGCAGTCGCTCCAGTGTTTCATTTTCGTGCTCCGTGATTGAGTGGGTTGAAAATCAGCCAGGGAATTCACCCCGGCAGGGGAAGGGAAATCATCCATGAATTGGGACGAAGTAGTGCAGCGCGTCGCTCCGTATGTCGTTAAAATTGAGACTCCGTCATGCAGTGGCACGGGCTTTCTTTGTGCCTACAACGAAGATCATTCCTGGTGCGGAATTGCCACTGCACTTCATGTTGTTTCTGACGCCGATTCCTGGCAGCAACCGATCAAGATTCACAGCCATGATTTTTCAAAGACCGTTTTTCTGAGCGCGACGATGCGGGCAATCCTCACAAACCCCGCGACAGACTCTGCTGTGATTTTGTTTGAAAGCGGCATCCTTGAGTTTCCGGGCGATCTCATTCAACTGCGCCAAATAGAATCCCGGCTCAACATTGGAGCCGAGGTTGGCTGGCTTGGCTACCCCGCGATTGAGCCCTATTCGTTGTGCTTTTTTTCTGGGAACGTCAGCGCGCGCCGCGACGACTTGAAGTCCTACCTCATCGACGGTGTGGCCATCAACGGCGTCAGCGGTGGCCCCGTCATTAACAGTACCGTTGCGGACGGAGTGCAGTTTGTTGGTGTCATGACCGCGTATAGAGCCAACCGTGCTACGGGGGAGGCTTTGCCCGGCCTTTCTATTGCTCAAGACGTTTCTCATTTTCATGGTGTGATCCAGCATGTTAGATCAATTGACGAAGCAAACAGGAAGAAAAGAGAATTGGAAGAAGCCCAAAAAACAACGGAACAGAGATAGTCGTGGTTTGCGCAATGCTCAAGAAGCTCAAAGAGGACGCGAAAGCGCCGTGAGCAGTTCGTTATACGTCTTGAGCACCTCGGTGGTTTGAAAATCTCCTTTGGGATTCACGATCCGGATGGCCATGTCCATGATGGTCAGGCGATAGCTGAAGTTTGCTTCCTTGAGCACTTCGGCGCTGGCCCTGCAGCCGGCGGTGGGTTTTTGCGCGGCCTGGTCGGTGGTGATTCCGGTTTTCTTTTTCATGGTCGTCTCCTGCTTGGGGTTGTGTTCGTAAATGCCGGGGAATTCACCCCGGCGGGAAAAGAGAAGAGGGAAATCAAATGACACTGAAGAATTATCACCTGGTTCCGGATGGATCTGGCAAGTGGAAACTGGAACAGGAACACGCGGAACGCGCGTCAAAGGTTTTCGACAACAAAGAAGAAGCGGTTAAACAGAGTGTGGCGTTTGCAAAAGCCCAGGGCGATGTGTCACTCAAGATCCATGGGCAGGACGGGAAGATCCAGGAGGAGCGGACTTACCCGCGCTCGGCTGATCCGCGCCGGTCACCGGGCTGAACGTGTCGGGATGGGATGCCATCAGATCCTGGCTGACAATGAAGCTGGCCGTGTGATCGCGGCCGAAGCCGATGAACTCCATCGCGTGCGGCGCGTGGTGGATGATCGCGGCCGGGGCGTCGGTCAGGATGGTTCCGCGCGGGATGATGATGTCTTTGCGCGTGATGTACTTCAGCCTGGGGGAGTTTTTCTTGTTCCGGAGAAAGAGCATTTCCTCTTCCACGGTCGGATCCACCTCTTTGACCTTCATCAGGCGCACGGCCATTTCGTAGCCCGCGCGCTCGGCCTTGGTCCAGACGTGGTCGTGATCGGCCAGGGCCGCGCCAAGCCGGTCCAGAGCGGCCAGGGTCTGGGATGCCTGTTTTTTCGTGATGAGCTTCATGGGATTCTCCTGCTTGGGTTGTGCCGCAACGTTTAACGGCACTACAACGGTACCCGTTGGTCAAGCGGTGTGAACAGACCTTTTGGGCAAGATCGAGGGAGGGGTGGCTGGCGTCCGGTTCGGCGGGGAGATGCAGGATGCCGGCGCTGGCGCTGCGGGGCGCGGAGGATAGGGAGGGGTGCAAGTTGTCTCGCGCGCGCACGTGAATATTCATCTTCTCCCTCTTCTTATACCGTAGATATTAAATTCATTAAGAGAATAGGTAAATGCGTGCTGTTGAAGTGGCGGAGGAGGTGACCAACGGGTAGTCGTTGGCCATGGCACAACAGCTGCAATTATTCGAGGTGGACGCCCTGGACAGCTCGCTCCGGAGCGGGAAGACCTTCTGTGATTCCGGAGATGAAGTACAGAAGTTGGTGAGGGCACATTTCCAGGCATGGAACGCATGCGGATGCCAGGAACCAAGCATGACGGACTGGGCACGGTTCGCCGGTATTCCGCGTTCGTCTTTTTATGAGTTGATGGATCGGCTGAGGGATAAGGTGTGGCCGGCCATCCGGGAGGGGTATATCTCCCTGGCCAAGGATGGGTGTGCGGCTGCTCCTGGGCTCCTGACCTACTATGTGCGCAAGATGATGCAGGAGGCGGGAGAAGGGCGCCGGCCGCGGGATCTGACCAAGACGGAGTTTGATCTGCTCAAGCTGGCCTTAGAAATGAAGGGAGCTTACTCTCCCCGACTCAATGCCGTGGCGGCGGCATTCGGGAAAAATGCCGACGGGAGTGAGTTCGGAGCGGTCGCCGCGGTAGGTGGTGAGGAGGTCAGTCAGCTTGAGGAGGAGCTTGCTCGGCTGATGCCGGGGGTGTGGCGGACGGGGGACGGGGGCGGTGAGCTTGAAAAGGCGACGGGTGTACGTAGGCTTAATGTTGGTAATGAAAGAGTTGTGGATATTCCAGCCTCGCCGGCTGATGTCCAGGCGGAGCGGGAGCGGTTGCGGCTGCGCCTGGCGGAGCTGGACGGGCTGCCGCCGGCCGGCGGCCAGGACCAGGGCGGCGGGGATCTGGCATCCGCCGGCGGTGGCGCAGGGGTGGGAAATGCGTGATTTCCTGCCAACCCGTCGGTTTGATCAATGCCGGCAGCGGTTTCCCGGGTCGCTGGGCCTGCGCGCGGCGCGTTTTCGGGGGGTGAAGGCGGTTCCTCGGGTCTCGGGCGGGGTGACGGTGGCGGATGGCTGGAAGGGGGCGGGGGTGGGGGGTCATGGGCCGCGCGGCGTTTTGGGCCGCCGTCAAATATTGGAGCTGGGTTCTCTAAAGTCGTGAAAAAATTTTGAAAAAAAATGGGTGTGGTATGGCGAACCGGGTAGGAACATGCTTGCAGAAATCGCACAAGAAGATGCCGGTGCGGCGTCCGGTGAGGACGGATGTTGCGGGGCGGGCCCGGGCGCGGCAGGCGGTGACGGCTGCCTGCGCTGTCGCTTCGGGGCGCGGGAAGGAGCCGCCTTTTTCTTGCGGGGATCGGGTGACGGCGATTTTCGGGGCGGGGGTTCCGATTGATTCGCGTCTGGAGGTGTTGGAGTGTGTGGCCAGCGCGCGTCATGCCTCCGGCTGGGTGGTGGTGGCGCAGGAGCCTCGGGTGGGGTTGCGCCTGACTCTTTGCTCCAGCTGGTTTCGCGCGGTCAAGGGAGATTGATCATGCCAGTGAATGCCATGCTTTTTTTTAACCGGAAGGTGGATGATGATTCACGGTTAGCACCTTTCATTGGACGCATTTTTCTGGATGGGGTGGAGTGGGAAGTTGAAGTGTGGCAGTCGAAGATGGGAAGGAATGGACTTCCGTTTCTCCCGGTTCGTCTCACGGCCCGGGTGGGCCGGGGACAGCAGGAGCTGAATCTTTCTGACGGCCCTGCGGCGGGTGCTGGGGCTGCCTGCGCTGGCGCTTCGGGGCGCCAGGAGACGGTGGTGACGGCGGGCCAGGCTGGGGCGGAGATTTGCCCGCGTGTGGGCGGGGTGGATGAATCAACGGTGGAGTGGGCAAAACGTGGGTAAGCGTCTGGACATTCGTGAAGCCTTGCATCGTCCGCGCCTTGTTGGCGGTGATGATGAGGAGCGGTTTGTCGAGGAGTGGAAGAAGCGTTCCCGGCCGACGAACTGGAATCCGGGATGGAATTTCCGCACGGAGAAGCGGGTGGTTCGGGTTAATTGGGCGGAAGTGGCGGACACGCGGGTTCTGCATCGTCTTTCGCGCTTGGCGGAAAGAAAGTATCTGCGGGAGTTGCTTGACAAGCAGCAGGAATGGCTGCGCCTGAAAGAGGCGAGTATCGGCCGGTCCCGGGCGCTGGCGATGTTCACTTATCACCTGGCGAAGACGGATCTGTACTATCTGGCGAAGTATGTGCTGGGGTACAAGGATCTGAATTTCCACATGCACAAGGGCATGGCGGAGGTTCAACAGGATCTGCCTTTGGGTTTCCGGGGGTTGCGCGAGGCGCAACGCGGCGGGTTCAAGTCCACAATTTGGACGATTGCGTTTTGTGTTCAACAGATCCTCCGGAATCCGAATGTCGCCATTCTGATTAAGTCGAACAATGATGAGAATGCCGCGCGAAAACTTGAAGAAACAAAGGGTCATTTTCTTGATTCAAATGGCCCTCTTGGGAAGATCTCGGCGGCGCTTGGGTTGAGTCTTGTTCCGGCCGGCGCCAAGGGCGCCGGGAGTGGAAGTTTCTGGCGGTGTCCGGCGGCGACGCGGGCGACGACGGAGGGGACGCTGGAGTCTGGCGGTGTGGGTACGTCGAAGACGGGCCGGCATTATGACATCATCATCGGAGACGATTTCTGGGATCAGAAGTCGGTGACGTCCCTGGAGCTGACGGCGAAGGTAGTTGAGGATCTGGCCCAGCTCAAATATCTGTTGATCGACCAGACCAAGGGCCGGATTGTTTTTGTTGGTACGCGGTTCGCGCATGACGATCCCACGGAAACGCTTTCGCGTTCGCATCATGCGGTGATTATCCCCGGGATCCTGCCCAACGGCCGGCCGACGTTCCCGGAGCGTCTGCCGATCTCCACCTGTATCAAGCAGATCAAGGAGGACGACGGCGGGATCTATGCGTTTTCCTGCCAGATCATGCTGGCCCCGACGAAGGAAGATCAGAATTTCAAAGCGGAATGGCTGAATCATTATCTGCGCTGGTCGGAGATCCGGGAAGAGGTGGAGGCGGGGAAGCTGGCGATCCGGCTGGTGATGCTGACGGATGCCGCCGCGGATGGGAAATCCACGAGTGATAACGTGGCCATCGGGACGTTGTGTATTGACAGCAAGGGCCGGGAAACGCTGGTTGGCTATGTGCGTTCGAAGATGGAGCCGAGCCGGTTTATCGCGGAGGTTTCGGCGCAATGGGACCGGTGGAGCCCGGTGTGTATTGCCCGGCAGAAGACGGCGCTGGAAACGTCGTTGCAGTCCTTTTTCCGGGAAGAGAACAAGAGGCGGGAAGAGGAAGGTAAAAACAAGCTGATTTTTTACGATTACAGCTTGCACAAGCGGGAGAAGAAGGCGCGGATCACGGCGTCTTTGCAGCCGCGGCTGCAGCGCGGTGAAATCTTTTTCGATCCGGATCTGAACGGCCTGGAGGAGCTTCGCAAGGAGTTCCTGGAGCATCCGAACAGCCGGGTTGATGACGGCCTGGACATGCTGGCCATGATCGACGATCCGTATTTGAGCCGCCGCCCGGAGGCGCCGGAGTTTGTGCCTCCGCCTCCGCCGGAGCCGAAGAGCCCGGAAGACGAGGATTTGTTGAGGCGTCAGGACAAGGCCAGGGCGTTGATTGGTTACAACGAGACTCCGGGCCGGCGGCGGCAGCACGGCCGGGTTTTTTACGGGTGAGGGTTTGCATGGGTGAAGACCAACGGGTCCGGTTTAGGTGAGGTTCATCATGCTGTGTAACGCAATCGTGCTGCTTCTGATGGCGCTGGCCTTTCTGGTTTTCGTGGAAGGGCTGCGTCGTGTTCTGGTTTGCATGCGAGAGCTTCGCGGCTTGCAGGCGTTGCGCCTTCCGGTCAAGGAAATCATCCGGGAACAGAAGGTTCAGGATGTGCGCAGCCGGGAGCGGTCTATGGCGGGTCAAGTGGTTTTGGGAGATAGCCCATGAGCGCGGTTGACGAAAAGGATCTTCCCCCCGTTGTGCGGACGCTGGAATACCTCCGCCAGGCCGGGCGTGAGGCGAATCTGCGCATGGTGGCGGAGGCGGAGCTGAATATCGCCTACCTCGCCGGTGAACAGTGGTCGATGTGGCAGATGGGATCCGGCTTGACGCCGGTGGAAAATGCCACGGGTGAAGATCGGGCGGTGGATAACCGCATGCTTCCGGCGTTCTTGCGCTGGATGAATTATTTCTTTAAGTCGAAGCCGACGATCACCTGTCACGAGGGCGGCCTGGAGATTGCGGATTCTGAATCGGCCAGCGCGGCCAGTACCTTGTGCGATTACTGGCGGAGCAACAATGGTTGGGAGCCGGCGGACCGCAAGAAAATGGCGTGGCTTTGGGCGGCCGGGATCGGCTACACCATGCCGTACTGGCGCAAAAATTCCCGGCTGGTGAGGAAGACGGTGCGGAAGTTGGGGAATGAACTGCGCAAGACGAAGCGCGGGAAACGCACGTTCATGGTGGATTCCGAGGTGTTGGAGTGGGAGGGGGATGTGGCGGTGTCCTATCTCTGCCCGCTGACGACCTATCTTTTCCCATTGGATTGTGAGGAGTGGAGCAAGGTCGAGGGGGTTCTGCATGTGTCCCTGGAGACGCTGGATTTCCTGCGGAGCAATGTGGATGAGAATTTGGATCCGAAGAAGATGCGGCCGGCGAGTGAGGGCGACCTGAATGTCGACGCCATGCGCAAGGTGCTTCGACTCAAAAACAGCCAGGCCGGAAAGATGATGGGGCTGGATGCCGCCGACAAGGAGAAGGGCCAGCGCTATCTGAACATGCAGTATTGGCAGCGCCCGAACAAGGAATATCCGGATGGCCGGCATGTATTGACGGCCGGCGGAATCCTGGTGCATGACGGCAAGCTGCCCTATGTCAACGAGGCTCGGGAGATCGACCCGGGAGACGCCCACAACCTGACCATGGGTATCGTGGCGACGGTGGTGATTGACTTCCCCGGCGTGATGGTCCCTCCGCCGCCGGGGACGCAATGGCGCCCGGCACAGGACGCCATCAACGAATTGAAGACGGATCAGCGCGCGAACCGGCGCAGTATCGGCCGGAACAAACTGGTGGTCGAGGCCGGAACGATCAAGCGCGGGGCGTGGACGGATGAGCATGGCGAGTTGATTGAGGTGGACGCCTCCGCCAAGATCCAGCCGCATTTCACCCAGGGCTTGCCTCTGGCCGGGCTGCCTTCGGAATTGAATGAGGCCTATAACGCCTTTGACGAGGTGACGGGCCAGCTCCCGGCCATCCGTGGCCGGAACGAAACGCAGGTCCGCAGCGCGATGCACTTGGACATTCTCCGGGAGGAGGCGATGGATCCGGTGTCGGTGCAAGTGGGGAATGCGGAAAAGGCTTTCGAGATGACGGCGCGCCTGCTTCTGGCCATTGCCAAGAAGCGGTACAGCCAGGAACAGGTCATTACGATCTGCGGCCGGGACAAGACGGCCCACGCGCTGGCCTTCATGGATGCGCGCATTACCACGGACATCCGGGTGACGACGGGCAGCATGATGCCGCGGAACCACGCGCTGCGCGAGGCGATGCTGGATGAAAAGTTTGCCCGAGGCGCGTTCATTGACGCCAAGACGGGCAAGAACCGCACGGACAAGTATTGGGAGATGAGCGCCCTGGGGACGATGAACCAGGCGGTTGATCCCGAGTACCAGAGCAAGCTGATGGCGAGTCAGGAAAACGCGATGATCGCCCACGCGAAGCTGGACAAACTTCCGTTGTGGGTGCTGATTCCGATCCCGGAACAGGATCATCAGATCCATTCGGAGGAGCATTTGCGGTTCATGGGCACGGAGCGGTTCCTGCGCTTGGATGAAGCCCGCCAGGCGGCCATCCGTGCCCACCATGAGGAGCATGTGAAGCTGCTGACGGAACAGCTGGCGCCGCAGGCCTTGGATAACTCAGATCAGATCCCGGTGGCGGGCCTGGGCGCTCTCATGGCGGATCTTCCGATGGATGGCGGAGCTCCGCTTCCCGCCGCCGCTCCTTCTCCGGGATCCGGTGATCCCGGTGTCATGTAGCCTTTTTTTGTGAATCTGTTTGACAATCCCATGGCCAACGGGTCCAGCTTAGTGTTGACAGAAAATGTCTCACGGAGAACCGGAAAATGAGTACCAAAGTCACGCTGTACAACCGCTCTGACCGCAACCTCGAAGAGTTCATCTTCGGCGCGCTGGTCCGCATCCCGAAACAGGGCAATGCGATTCTGGCCGAAAGCCAGGCCGCGGCCATGGAGAAGATTTACCCGAAGGAGCTTTCGCGGCTCCCGGCGGGCCAGTACACCGAGGAGGATGTGGCCTTTATCCGCACCCTTCCGGCCGACGCCGTAACGGCGATCTGCGTGGAACTGATGCAGGGCCGCACTCCGGATCTGGCGCCCATTCGCGCCGCCGCCGCCAAGAAGGCGGAGGAAAAAGAGAAGGCCAACGCCAAGAAATAATCTTCGCGTCGCGCCGGCGTTACAGGCGCGTTTCGTCCAGGTGCGGGGACGCAAAACTATCCGCGCGAAGTCCGTGGCTTAATCCGCCGCTGCGGCCTTCCAGATGAAAGGGCGGAAAGTGCAGATCAGGAGTTCCAGCACCATGAACCACACCAGCCAGGAAAACCAGCCCGGGGCAGCGGCTCCGGGGTCCGAGGCCACCCCTCCGGAAAAGAAGGAAGGCGCGGCTCCTGCCGGCGCTGCTCCGGAAAAGAAGGGCGGGGATCTCGCGGTTGCGCTGCGCCAGGAACGCGAAAAAGTCCGGGATCTTTCCAAGCAACTCGCAGCGGCGGCATCTCCGTCCGCGGCGAAGGTGGAGATCCCGGATGACGTCCTAGTGGAGCCGGCCGAACTGGAGAAGCTGGTGGATGCCAAGGTGGACGCCAAGCTCCGTCACCAGGAAGAGCGGCGGGCCCTGACTCGCGAGTTTGAAGAGGTCATTGGCGGTCTGGAGGTGTTTACCACACCCGAAGATCCCCAGCTGGCCGCCGACGCTCGCGCAGCTCTGGAGTCACGCCTGAAAGCTCTTCCGCCCGGGCAATGCACCCGGGAGGCGATTCTCAAGGCCGCCGAGGAAGAAGCGCGGCGCTTTGAGGGTTATCTGGTGGCAAAGCTGGCGGAAAAGGGCAGGGCGAAGACCGCTTCCGAAGATAGCACCCGGCGCGAGCCGGCGCCACCCGGACCCGGATCGGTGGCCGCGGCCCATCAGGTTGAACGTCCGAAATCAACGGCCGACGCGCGCTCCAAGGCGATGGACATTGCCCGCGCGTTTGCCAAAAAGACCGGCATGACCATCGGGTAAAAACGCCCGTTGACTTGCATGCCGGAGTTTTGCAAACCGATTCCAGCATGAGGCTTGAATTCCATGTACGAAAAAGTCCTGAACTCCTTCAACGAGCTGTCCGGCCCGATCTTCCGGGACGTGTGGCTCCCGCGCATCTACGACATGGCCTGGCAGAAAGACCGCAGCAAGTTCGCCGCGGCCATTCCGCGCAACAGCGACGGGGTACGCGGCACCCGCGTCAAGATCCCGAGCGTGACGCGCTGGCCGTGGGCCTGGCGCGCCCTGGACCCCGTGGCGGGCGTGTTCCCCACCGGCGGCACCTTCGATGTGGCGACGCAGACGGCGCAGCTCTCCTGCCACGCCAGCAGCGTCATCACCAGCCTCGACGAGATCGTCAACAGCTCCACCGACGCGAATGCCTGGCTGGACATCATCAATGCTCGCATGGAGAGCATGGCCAAGACGTTCCCGTTCTACATGGACGCCGTGCTGTTCTCCTCGAATGCCGGCATGAAGGCCATCGGCAAGGCCGCCAGCATCAGCGGCACCACCGTCACCCTCGACAATGCCGGGCTCTGGCACACGGTCACGGCTGACCGCGCCAAGCTCTTCATCGCGGGCATGGTCGTCCAGTGGTACCGCAGCTCCACCGTGAAGGTCGGCAGCCCGGTCATCGTGCAGGCCGTGGACTACGTCGAAGGCAAGGTGACGTTGGACGAAGATCCCGGGATCGCGGACAACGATTTCGCTGTGCCCTCCGACCTCGGCGGACAGCAGCTCCCCTACACCACGCTGTTCCCCGGCATCCTCGACGCCATGGACGACGCGAACACGTTCCAGGGCATCGACCGTTCGCTGCCGGCGAATATCGCCTTCCGCAGCCGTGTCGAATCGGCCAGCGGCAAGACCCTGAACTACCGGCTCCTGGCGGACTTCTTCGCCCGGATCCGCTCCCCGAAGGAAGCCTACACGAATCCGGAACTGGTCCGCGCCTACTGGGACAGCGAGATCGCCGCGAACGTGCGCTACACGCCCACCGCGACCTTCGAGGACGGGTTCCAGTACGTCGTGATCGACGGCACCCGCCTGATCGGCGACGATTCCTGTGACCGCGACAAGGTCCTGTGCCCCCGCCTCGGCGAGGACGGCAAAATGCGGATCGCGGACCTGGGCGGGCTGAAAGACCCGTTTGGCAAGGGCTGGCAGCAGGCCGCCCGCCGCACCGTCATCGAACATGACATGGTCTACTGGGGCCTGCTCCTGGCCGAAGACCTCTCCAACACCGGCTACCTCAAGGACATCACTCTGCCCACCGCGGAGTAACCGACCTCCGGCCGGCCGGGAGCAATTCCGGCCGGCCGGATCCCCTTCATCAACCTGAGACAGGACGCGCCGCCCATGCCGAACCGTGAAGCTCCAGCCAACATCCAGAAGGCCCTGCGGGCTTATGACCCGACTCTGGAATTGAAATGGGTTCAGGAGCCTGTGGTTTCCGCGGCGGCGGTGGGCTGGTACTTCTTCTGGCACGGACGGCGGATCTACCGCTGGACGCACCATGACGGAGAACCGGCCATGAATGACCTGTCCGAGGCGGAGCTGGGCCGGATCCTGGCGTCCATGGACAACCAGATCGACGGCCCGGATCGGTTGCGCGCCATGATGGCGGCCAATGCCAGCCGGAAATGCCGGGTGGATGAGAACCTGAAAAAGATGTGCGAAGATGCGCGCCGCGAATCCGAGGGGGCGGCCCGCCTGATTCGGTATGGCCCGCGGCCCTTTGTCAGCGGCGCCACTTGTACGGCATGAGAACCAACGGGTAATTGTGTAATATCAGAGCGGAAAGAACCCGCCACACGGTTTGAGAATCCAGAACGGGAGAGACAGTCATGAACCAGCAACTGCAAGTCATCCGGGTGAAGGCGCCCACGCTCACCACCGAGAACACGCTCACCACCGATCTCAGGGATTTCGGCTTTGCCGAAACCGAGATCCAGGACAACGAGTTCACCCTCGTCAACATCAAGGCGTCCAACGGCGCGGCCAAGTCCGCGGATTGCGGCGCGTCCGTCGTCGGCAACAACCTTGTGATTGCCGAAGGCGGCACCGGGTTTGCCACCGGCGATGAATTCACCATCCTGGTGGCGCGGAAGATCCCCACCGTCACCGGCGTGGCTTCGTCCTGAACTTTGCGGCGGTACCGGGCTGGGGTCCTTCCGGGACTCCTCCCCAGTCCGGTCCCGCCCTTTTGACCTGCGCCTCCGGCAAATGCCGGAGCCCCAGGCCAAGAGGACGGATAAGCACCTGGAGACGCACACATGAATTACGTCGGACTTTGGAAGAAACTGGTATCGCTGGGCTCCGTTTTCGGCACCGGCGCTGGCCAGGTCGCGGCCGGAAACCACGCGCACTCTGGCACCTACGACCCCGCCGGCACCGCCGCCGGGCTGGTGGGCCGCGCCCGACCCGCCGCAACCTATACCGCCATGCAGG
>CAITSE010000374.1 GCA_903894975.1 uncultured Lentisphaerota bacterium | reverse complement strand
GGCTTGGTCACATAATCCACGCCCCCGGCCTCGAAGGCGCTCACCTTGTCGGCCGGATCCGAGAAGGCGCTCAGGAAAATAATGGGGATGTCGCGAAGCCGCTCATCCGCCTTGAAACGGCGGCAGACTTCGTATCCGTCCATGCCCGGCATCCGGATGTCCAGCAGCACCAGGTCGGGCGGTTCATCGGCGGCGCCGGCCAGAGCCATTTCGCCGCGCGGGAAGGCCCGCACCCCCCAGCCTTCCTGGCGGAGCACCTCTCCGAGCACGTTCAGGTTTTCCGGCTCGTCATCGACAATCATGATGGTGGCCGGAACGGCAGCGGAATTCATGACGCATTCCCTTTCGCGGCGTCCAGCAGGATCCGCAGACGGTCATAGTCATAGGCGTCGACCAGCATGCGGATTCCGGCCGCCAGTCCGGCCTGATCCCGCGCAATCTCCCCGACGATGTCGCGCAACTGCCGGATGTCGCCGCGATGCAGGGCCTGGTCGAGCCGACCCAACGGCTCCGCCGGCAGTTTCGCCAGCGCCCGGGGATCGAGAGCAACGGGTTCGGGAACGGCCGCGTTGACGGACGGCGCCGGTTCATAGTCGTACCGGACGCCGGTGACGCGGCTGATCTCTTCCAGAAGCGGCTCCTGCCGCACGGGTTTGGAGACATACCCGTTCGCGCCGGCGGCCAGCGCCAGATTCTGTTCATCGGCAAAACCGGAAGCCGTCACGGCCAGCACCGCGAGTTCGCGGCCGCCGGGAAGCTCACGCATCCGTCCGATGGCCTCGTAGCCATTCATCCCCGGCATCTGTTTGTCAATCAGGACCAGGTCAAGCTTCCCGCCCTGGCGCAAGCGGTTCAGTGCCTGTTCCGCGCTGTCCGCCGTTTCCACGGCAAATCCCACCGTGGTCAGCATGGCGGCAATCATATCGCGGCTGGCGGCATCATCATCCACCGCCAGAATCCGGCATACGCTCTGATCCGCAGCGAGCCGACTCACATTTCCCCGGCGGGGCGGCGCGATGGCGGCGGCATCCGCCGCCCGGGCATGGAAGGTGAACCGGAAACAACTGCCCTCCCCGGGACGGCTGGTCACGGTGACGTCGCCGCCCAGCGCCTGGGCATAACGGCGGCTCAGGGGCAACCCCAGCCCCGTGCCCTTGCCGGTGTTGCGGCTGTGCTCCGCCAGATAAAAGAGCTCGAAAATATGGCCCTGTTCATTCTCCCGGATGCCGCAGCCCGTATCCACGACCTCGACAACCAGGGTGAGCCCCTCCGGCGTGGCGCCACCCGTCAGGAGGGAGGCCGACAGGGTCACGCCGCCCTTGGCGGTGAACTTCACCGCATTGCTGACCAGGTTCACGAGGACCTGCCGGATCTTACCCTGATCCGTGTAGAGGAAACGCGGGACATCCGGGGCATGGGACGTCGTCAGGGCCAGGGCCTGCGTTTCCGGGCGCCGGGCAAACATGAGGCGGACATCTTCCAGCGTCTGATAGAAATCAAAAGTGCCCGGCGCGAGCGTGATCGTCCGGGCATCGCTGCGCACCAGTTCCAGCAGGTCCGTGATCAGCTCCAGGAGATGTTCGCCGCTCCGGGAGATCGCCTTCAGCCGCATCCCGGTCGGACAGAGCCGGCATTCGCGCTCCATGATCTGGGCATAGCCGAGGATGGCATTGAGCGGCGTGCGGATTTCGTGGGACATGTTGGCCAGGAACAGGCTTTTGGCCAGGGCCGCCGCCTGCGCCGCGTCCCGGGCCTGGATCAGCTCTTTCTGAAGCTCACGGGTGGCGCGTTCCAGGGCGCGTCGGGCTTCGAAATGCGCGTACAGTTCCGCCAGCACCCGCAGGAGGGCCACATCGTCCTCCCGCCAAGTCCGATCTTCCCGCACGGCGTCGAAACCAACAAATCCCAGACAGGTCACGCCCTGCATCAGCGGCAGGGTGATGAGAGAGCGTATCCCTTGCGGCTCAAGCAGTTGCCGCAGAGGCAGGTCTGCCGGCAGAGCCGCCACGCTGGGGATGTGCACCGGATTGCCGCGTCGGTGCGCCGTCACCCAGTCCGGGAGCATGACGTTGGGCACCGCCTGCAGGTTGCCGATCTCCGGCATGATGCCGGGCCCGCACCACTCGTGGGTGTTGGACATGGTCCCGGCGGCGAAGTCGTACGCGAACAGGTAGGCACGGTCCGCCTGGATGAGCCGGCCCATGGTCGCCAGAGACTGGTGGATCGCCGCATCCTGCATCTCCAGCGGCACGTTGACGAATTCCGTGGCCAGGCGGGTCAGCGCGTGCTGGATCACCGAAAGCCGGGCCAGTTCCGCCTCGGCACACTTGCGCTCGGTGATGTCGACCATCACGGTCAGGAGGTAGTCCCGGCCCTGGCTGCTGATCACTTCGCCCGAGAAAAGACCGTCGAGGATCGCGCCGTCCTTGCGCCGAACCTGCATTTCGAAGCCGTCGATATGCCCGTCGGCCAGCAGTTTTTCCGCCCTCGCAGCCTGCTGCTCCGGATGCAAAAACCACCCGAGTTCGGCGGTGGTTTTGCCGAGGATTTCTTCCCTGGAATAGCCGAGCGTGTCCAGAAAGGCGTCGTTGACATCGGAGAACTGTCGTTCCGGCAGGGTGGAAAGGGCGATCAGGGAGGGATTGCTGCGGAACAGGCGTTCGAACCGGTGCGTCGCCTCCTGCTCCACACTCAAGTTCTTGCTGATGCCGAAGAGACACTCCGCGCCGTTCCACTTGCCGAACCAGACGCGGGTCTCCGCCGGAACCAGGCCGCCGTCCTTGCGCGCCAGCGGCAGGGGACAGCTTTCGCGCTCGCCCCGGAACATGGCGGCGAAAATCTCCCCGGCTTCCCCGCGCTTGTCCGCCGGATGCACCTCCAGCAAATGCATTTCCTTCATCTCGTCCGGAGTGTATCCCAGCGTTCGCGTGACGGCGGCATTGGTGAAGAGCACCTGCCCGTCCGGCGTACCCACCATGATCATGTCCGTCATGGTCTCGAAAAAGGTGCGGAAATTGACTTCGCTCTCCCGCAACGCTTCCTCCGCCTGCTGGCGCGCCGTGATGTCGCGGCTGATGCCGAGGATGCCGATCAGCTTGCCATCCGGTCCCAAATACGGCGTCTTGAGAGTGTCGAGCAGGATCTTGCGGCCATCGGGATACGTGATCCATTCCTCGTTGTGCCGCGATTCGCGCAATTCCAGCATGCGCCGGTCGTTTTCCCGGAAGGCGACCGCGACCTCCGTGCCAAAGAGATCGTTGTCGGTCTTGCCAATAATCGCATCCCGCGGCCGGCCGACAAACTCGGCAAACGGCGGGTTGCAGCCCAGGTACACGCCGTTGACATCTTTGAAGAAAATGATGTCAGGGATGGAGTCAAGCAGGGACTTGATCAGGCTGGCCTGCTGCTTGATATTTTCCCCGGCCTGCGTCTGCGCGGTGATGTCCCAGTTCGTGCCGATCATGCGCAGGGGTCGGCCGGAGGCGTCGCGGTGCACGGAGGCGAAACCGCGGATGTGGCGAACCGTCCCGTCCGGCCACAGCACACGGAACTCAATATCGAAGTCTTTCTTCCCCTGCAACGCCTGCTGGATCTCTTCGTCGCCCCGCTGCCGGTCCTCCGGGTGAAGGCCCGCCTGCCAGGCCTCGTATGCGCCACAGAACTGATCCCGCGTGATCCCGTACAGGTGGAACATCTGGTCGTCCCAGACCAGCCGGTTATGGATCACGTCGTAATCCCAGATCCCCACGCCGCCGGCCCGCGCGGCTATGGACAGCCGTTCCGTGACCTGTCGCAACGAGTCCTCGCTCTTCTGCAGGCCCGCGGTCAGCTCCTGCGCGATTCTCTGCGCTTCAGCGCGGGTGTTCAGCAGGACCAGGATCAGGGTGGACAGCAGCAGCGTGATGAGCGTGCCGCCGACCAGGGTGAGCCAGACCCGGAGGTAATCCGCCGTGAAAACTCCCACGTCCTCCCGGGTGAACCGAAGGGTCCAGCGCTGGCCGTTAAACTCGATCAGGCTGTGCCAGGAAAGGTCTTCCTTCGGCGGGAGGCCCCCGCGATTCGCGGATTCGTCCCCGTAGAGCAGGTTCTGCTGCCAGGATCGTTTGCCGTCAAAAATCTGCAGGCGGAAGTGAAACTCCTTCTCCAAGTTGCGGGTACCCAGGACTCCCCGGATCAAGTCGTTCATCCGGTAGGGGCTGTAGACCCAACCGTAGAGGGCGGCGCGGCGCTGGGCCACGGACTCCGTGGGCATGCCCTTGCGGTACACCGGGACGTACATCAACGTGCCGGCCTGCACCGTCCGGCCGGTCTCCTGAACCAGGACAACCTTGCCGGAAAGCGCCGCGGAATCCGTGTCCCGCGCCTGTTCCATGGCGGCCCGGCGCACCGGATCTGAAAACATGTCATAGCCAAAGGCGCGCAGGTTGCGATCGGCAAATGGCTCCAGATAAATGATAGAGGTGTAAAACTCCCGATCCCCTTCCGGCTTGACCTTGTACTCCGGGAATCCTTCACTGCGGATTTCCTGAATGTGCCGGGTCAGTTCCGCACGCGGGATCAGCAGCGCGAACCCAATCCCCTGAATCCCGGGGAGTTGTTTTTCGACCTTCTGGTATTGGGTGAAACACCGCCATTCTTCGCGGGTGACGACTTCGGAGGCATTGAAAAGCGCGGCGCCACTCAGCAGAATGCGGGCATGATCGTCAAGCCGCCGGGAAATCTGCTGTTTCACATCCGTGCAGAGAGAGACGAATTCCTGCTCGGCAATCCGTTCCACGCTGGATTTCATAGAAAGGGTGGCCAGGGCGGTAATCATCAGACCGCCCACGAACACGATCCAGACCATGCGCCGGGCCCGGAACGTGAAGGAAAAACCCTGCGGCCCCGGCGGCGGGGCGGTGGCGGTTATGAGGGATGGCAAAGGGGACACTACCGGCCTCAGGCAATGGGTGAAGCATCCTCAGTACGGGCAAAAAGGCAAATATAGTGTACCCGCCAGCATAAGGGAATGCAAGCGCCCGCCGGGGGCGGATGGGGAGGCGCGGTTTTCTTCGAGAGCCGGCGAGGGCTGTCGAGAGCCATCGAGTGCCATCGGGGAGGATCGAGAGCTCTCGACAGCCCCCGACGGCTCTCGCCCCCCCCGACGCCCCCCGACGCCAGGCAGTTTCAAACCGCCGCGGGCAGGAGCAGGGAGACGCGGTTGCCACCGGCCGGAATGGCTTCGATTTCCAGACGGCCGCCGTAGAGCCGGGAGATTTCCCGGACCATGGCCAGGCCCAGGCCGGTGCCGCTGGCGGAATGGAAGGAGATGCCGGGGTGGGCGCCGGCGCCGAACTGAGTCAACTCGGCGGCGGAAAAGGCCGGTGCCGCATCGATGACGGCAAAACGGAGCAGGCTCTCTTCCCGGTCGACATGCAACCCGGGGCACGTCCCGGGCGGGCTGAACTTCAGGGCATTGTCCCACAACTCCTCCAAAGCCAGGAGAAGATGTTCCTGCCGGATGTGAACGCTTGTCTCCAGTGCGATATTCAGGTACAAAAGTTCTTCGCGGCCGGCGGCGCGCTGGGAGCCCGCAAGCAGTTTCTGGACGGCGCCGGCCCAGCCTTCACAAACGACAGCGCGGGCTTCAGCAGCGGCGGCGGGGGTTTCAACGATCAGGCGCAGCTCGGCATATTTTTCCTGGCGAAGGATGGCGCGGAGCAGTGCCTCGCCGGCCTGCTGAATATGCCCGGCGTATTCTTCGACGAGTTCCCGGTCCAGGTGTCCGCCGGCCTTGGCGTCTTCGAGCAGGATGGCGGTAAAGCCGAGAATGCCGTTGAGGGGGTTGCGGAACGCGTGAGGAATGGAATGGGCGATACTGTCCTGGATGCTGCGCACGGTTTGGACGGCGGCTTCGCGGCGGCGGATGCGGGCCGCGACGGAGTTCAGCAGTTCATGATGGTCGAAGGGCTTGGTGATGTAGTCGTCGGCGCCGATGCCCATGCCGTGGCGCACATCGGTGGTGCTGGCCCGGGCGGAGAGGAAGATGAAGGGAATGACGGCGGTGGCCGGATTGGCGCGGAGGGCGTGGTAGACGCCGTACCCGTCAAGTTCGGGCATCATGATGTCGCAAAGCACGAGATCGGGCATGCGTTCGCGGACCAGTTTCAGGCCGGTGCGCCCGTTGTCCGCGCCCTCGGCCTGGTAGCCGTTAAGTTTGAGGAGGGTGAGAATGGTGTCACGAATGGCCGGATCATCCTCGATGACGATAATCAGGTTCATGACCGCACCTCGACTTTGCGGGCCGAGCCCGGGCCGGGGGGGACGGCGGCGGGCCGGACGGCAGGGATCATGACGGTGAACGTGCTGCCCACGTCTTCGCAACTGGCAAAGGCGACGCTGCCGCCGTGGCGTTCGGCGCAACGTTTGACGATGTTAAGGCCGAGGCCGTTGCCGGGGACGCTGCCGATGTTGCCGCCACGGTGGAAGGCTTCAAAGAGACGGGCTTGGTCTGAGGCGGGAATGCCGATGCCATGATCGACAACCTGGATTTCGAGATGCCCCCCACCCTCCGTCGCCGCGGCTCCGGCCAGGAGGCGGACGGCACAGATGACCGGACTGCCGGCGGGCGAGTATTTGAGGGCGTTGGAAAGCAGGTTTTCCACGGCCTGGTGGACCAGACGCTCGTCCAGGAGAAATTCGCCGGCGGCAGACGGATCCAGCTCCAGGCGGAGGTCGCGGTCCGGCGCATAGCTGCGCTGCATGTCGCAGAGGTGGTGGAAGAAATCCCCGGCGACCACGGGCACGGGCCTGAAGGCGAGGCGCCCGGCCTCGGAACGGCTGATGATCAGGATCTCATCCAACAGCACGGTCATGTTGCGGATGGCATTGAAGATGAAGTTGTGGTACTTGCGGATATCGTCTGGACTCAGACGGTCGGCGTAGTCCTGGAGCATCTGCTGGGAACTGCGGATGACGGTGAGCGGGGTGCGGAACTCGTGGGAGACCATGGAGATAAAGCGGGTCTTCATGTCGCTGACCTCGCGCTCCCGATCCAGACTTTTCTGGATTTCCGCGGTTGCCCGGCGGAGATTTTCCTGTTCGCGCAGGGACTCTTCGGCAAATTTCCGGGCGGTGATGTCGCGACTGGTTCCGACCAGACGCAGGGGGGAACCGTCGGGGCGTTGCTCAACGACACTGCCGCGGCCAAAAATCCAGCACCAGCCCCCGGCCTTGGTCTGCATGCGGAATTCGACTTCCATGGAACGTTCGCCGGTGGCCGTGGTCCGCTGGAAATACTCACTGACCCGCTCCCGGTCCTCGGGATGGATCAGCTGGTTCCAAGCTTCCAGCGTGGCGGGGAATTCTCCGGCGGCATAGCCCAGCATGGTGTAGAACCGGGGGCTGAAATAGCAGGCGCCGGTAGCCAGGTTCCAGTCCCAGAGCGCATCGTCGACTCCTTCCATGGCCAGGCGGAACCGTTCTTCGCTGAGGCGGAGCGCCGCTTCGGCCCGGCGCTGGGGCGTGATGTCCCGCAGCAGACAGGCGAGAAAACCCGGCTGCGGCGTGAACAGGTGGACGGCCAGGATATTGCCCACGGGCACATCCTCCACGACCAGGACGGCCGGCTCCCCGGTGCCGACGGCGGCCAGCATCGCCGAGAGAATGGCGGGAGAGGGGCGGCGACCGGAAACTTCATGAAGGCGCCGGCCGGCCAGGGAATCCAGAGGACTCCCGATTATCCGCTCAAAGGCCGGATTCACGGTGACGATCCGGAAATCCTCCGGCGGGCCGCCGCGGGGGAGAACTTCGTTCAGGACAAACCCGTCCTGCATTTCGTTGAAGAGCATGCGGTACTGGCGTTCGGACTCGGCCAGGCGCGAGGCGATCTCCAGGACGCGCTGCTGAAAAATAAAGAACATCAGGAGCAGCAGCGCCAGGATCAGCATGACCAGGATGGCGGGAAGGCGGTGTTCGCCGATGCTGTCGGCCCAGTCCCGGGCGGAAATGTCCATCCCGGCGACCAGACGGACGGTGCCGTCGGGATTTTTCAGTACCGGCACAGCGGCGGATACCCAGGTGCCCCAGCGGTCTTGATAAGGTTCATAGATCCGTTCCGCGCACTGACCGCTGAAAACTTCAATCTCATCGCTTTCGGTTTCATTGAACGCGGTACCCGGAAGGACGTCCTCCATGCCGGGTTTTTCATTTTCCGAACAGACATAGTTGATGGAGTTTTTTCCCCGGAGCCCGTACAGGTAGACGTTGCGGATGATGGGATTGGTCTGTCTCAGGCGGGTGGCGACGCGGCGCAGTTCCTGGTACGACGGCTTGTCCAAATCGGCGGCCGTGCCAGTGAGGTCGGCCATCTGACGGACGTCAAGGGATACGGCGGCAAGGCGAGTTTCCCGGAGCAGAAGGGTTTCAAGCATACGCTTCGCCTGTTCGCCCGCGAACCGGGCCATCATCCAGCCCAACGCCACCAAGACGATCAACGCCAGGGGCAACCAGAACGACGGCGTGACCTGCAACCGCGGCAGGACGCGGGACAAGAGGTGCTGGGACGAATCAAACCGGGCCAGACGCCAGAACGCCCCGGCCAGGATCAAGGCCGAAAGAATGCGGCAGACATGGTTCCCGATATCCAGCGGGGTAAGCAAAAACGCCGGCCGGGACATGGCCGCGGGCTGGGACAGGGTGACGGCAAGATCCGGAACGACCAGGACCAGGGCATATGCGCCCATGGCCAGGGCGGCAAGCCGCAGCAGGCGCCGGGCACGCACCTCGGATTCACGGGCCACGCGCCACATCACCCAGGCCGCGCCCAGGCCGGCTGGCAGGGCCAGAAAGTGACAGGTGAATCCATCCCGCGCCACGGGTCCGGCCCAAACGCCTGAAATCAGTACGCCCGCTGCCAGGAGCAAGAGAAGGATGCCCCCCCAAACGCGCCGGCCCCGGAATGGCCGGGACTGCGCCAGGGTAAATTGAATCAGGAGGAGGTAGGAGGCCGACCAGGCGCCGTACCGGATCCAGCCGAAAGTCGGGCTCGCCTCAAACACGCTCAGCGCGACCAGGTCCAGCCAGATCGCCGCGGCGTGGGTGACGGCGAAAAGCCCGAGCCACAACCCGGCCGGAGCTGAAGTCCGGTTCCGGGGCCGGGCAAAACAGACCGCCCCCAGCAGGACGAACACCAACCCGTGCAGGGCGATGGAAAAATCCAGTTGGGATTGGAACCAGAGGGCGTTCATGGGATCTTGTTTATTCCGGTCGTCACGTTCAGGCGCCCTCTCCCAAATATTGCCAGATTGCCGCCAAGGCTGATCAACCATAACGCATGATCCGGAATTCAGCAAGGCCGGAAAGGGGGCGGCAAAAATGAACCGCGAATGAACGCCAATGAACGCGAATCAAGATAGCGCTTTGTGCAAGCGGCTGGCAACGGGGTTTCCGGGTTGAAATCTCTGCGGCCGGAATACATTGGGATTTTCCCCATGCAGCACAGCGCCGCCCCGAGGCCGAGGTGATCGTATGCCATCCCCCACCGCCCCCCATGCCATCGACGTCCGCTATGTGGCCGACCTGGCCCGTTTGGAACTGACCGCCGAGGAAACGGCGAAGTACCAGGCCCAGCTCGGCGTCATCCTGCATCATGTGGAACAGCTCCTGGAGGCGGATGTCGCCGGCGTCGAACCGACCGCCCACGCCACGCGCCTGGTCAATGTCCTGCGCGAGGACAAGGTGCAGCCGGAACGCTGCCTGGACCGCGCCGCCGTCCTGGCCAACGCCCCCGCCGTGCTCGACGACCAGTTCATCAAAGTCCCCGCCGTCATCGAAGGCGAGGACGGCTGAAAAAAAACTTTTGAACAGAAGGTCGCAAAGTTCACAAAGGATGGGAGGAAAATGCATCCGAACTACAAACGGGCCAATGAATGGAGTTCCCACCTGCTTGCCGCCGCCATTGAAGTACATAAGTGCCTCGGCCCCGGCCTACTCGAATCGATCTATGAAAAATGCCTGATCCGAGAACTGGAACTCCGGAATATCCGGGCGACCACCCAAGCTCCGGTCCAGGTGAAATACAAAGGTATCCAATTCGAAGAATCTTTGCGGCTCGATCTGCTGGTTGAGGACTGTTTGGTCGTGGAACTAAAAGCGGTCGAACTAGTCCTCCCCATCCACAAGGCTCAACTGCTTAGTTATATGCGCTTGATCAACGCCCCGCTTGGCCTGCTGATTAACTTCTGTGTTCCAGTTCTGAAGGACGGCATCGTCAGGAGAGTTCTATAATGCTTTTCTCCGTGTCTCCGTGTCTCCGTGGTGAGCTTTTCGCCCATGCCTGACGACCACATCCAGGCTGGCACCACCACGCCGTTCCCGGAACCGCCCGGCGAACCGCTCGCGGCCGTCCCGCCGGGCGCGCCCAGCGAAGACATCGTGCCGAAAGGCTACTGGGACCTCGTCTGGCTCCAGTTCAAGAAAAACCGCATCGCGTATCTGTGCCTGGCGACCATCGTCCTGTTGCTGCTGATTGCCGCGTGGGCGCCGGTGCTGGCCAACGGCAAGCCGTTCATCTGGCACAAGAACGGCGTCACGACGTACCCGCTCTTTCAATACCTCGTGGCGCCGACGCAAAGCTTCAGCGTAGATTACATCTTCGACTATCTGCTCTTTGCGACGTTGATTACGCCGCTGGTGCTGGCGGCCGGGTGGATGGCGCTGCGGGGAGGGGCGGGCGTCTCGCCCGCTCAATCCTGCACGGGCGAGGGCGCCCGTGCCTCCATTCCAGGCGCGGGGCGCAACCGGTTCCGCCACTGGTTCTGGACGCTGCTCTTGGCCGGCCTGGTCGCGGCACTGCTGCCGTTCGTGAGTCTCACCCACGGCTTCCGCACGTGGCGTCTCGATGCGATGGATTACCCGGCGGCGGCCAAGGAACTCGACCGTGCGCACGGCGACTACGCGCTTTTCCCGCCGGTGGCGCACGATCCCATCACGCCGACGGTGAATTACCTGAAGGCGCCCGACCGCGACAACCTGCTCGGCACCGACAAGGACGGCCGCGACGTGCTCGCCCGCATGCTCAACGGCGCGCGCGTGTCGCTCTCCGTGGGTTTCGTCGCCGAAAGCATCGCGGTGCTGCTGGGGATTTTCTTCGGCGCGCTGGCCGGCTATTACCGCGGCTGGGTGGACATCGCGATCTCGCGCTTCATCGAAATCGTCATCTGCTTCCCGACGTTCTTCCTGATCCTGACCATCGTGGCGTTCATCGAACCCGAGAAGCGCAGCATCTTCCACATCATGCTCATCATCGGCATCACCGGCTGGACGGGCGTGGCGCGGCTGGTGCGCGGAGAATTCCTGAAATTGGGCGAGCAGGATTTTGTGCTGTCGGCCCGGGCGCTGGGCGCGTCGCCGGCGCGGCTGATGTTCCGGCACATGCTCCCCAACGCGCTGGGTCCGG
>CAITSE010000373.1 GCA_903894975.1 uncultured Lentisphaerota bacterium | reverse complement strand
CTTTTCGGCGCTGTCGCTCTCTGGACGGCGATTCTTGGGTGGCAGGACTGGCGTCACCGGCGGCTGCCCAACCTCTTGACTCTCGGCGGCGCTGGCGCCGCCCTGATGTGGAAGTTGGCCGGCGGCGGGCTTCCCGAGTTCGGCAACGCCCTTGCCGGAGGGTTGCTGGCCGGGGCTTTTTTCCTGATCCCGTTCCTGCTCAAAGGGGCCGGCGGCGGCGATGTGAAAATGCTGTTCGCCGCAGGCTGTATCGTGGGTTTGGGCCGGCCGCTGCTGCTCTTGCTCTGGTATGCCTCGCTGATGGGATTGATCCTCGGCCTGACCATGCTGGCGGCCGGGCGGCTTGACGGGGCCAGACTGAAACATTACGTCCGGACTCTTTTCGACTGGCGCTATGACCGCCAGGCCGGCGCCGCTAATCTGCCGCCCAAAGAGGCTGAAAAGGTGCGGGTGCCGTTCGGGCTGGCCATCGGCTCGGGACTGTTGCTGGTGTTGGCGCTGCCGCCGCATTAAAAATCGAAAAATGAGACGTATGGGACCTATAGGACGTATGGGACCTATGGCTGATAACCGGAGCCGGTGATGAAGGACGCCGCCGCAAAATTCAGGATTTGGCGCCGCTTGGCAAAGTTGCGGGGCGAGCGTGGCAGCGTGATGATGGAGACCGTCATCGCCTTTCCCGTCGTGCTGACGCTTATCCTGGCCTGCATCCAGCTTGCGCACCTGCAGATGGGGCGGATGCTGCTTCACTATGCCGCGTTCTGCGCCGCGCGCTCCACCCTGGTCTACCCCGTCAATATGACTTTCGCCACGCCGCGCAGTCCGGATCGGTGCATTCCGTTCGTGCTCGCCCTGGACGGCACGGGGGCCACGGCCCAGGACATTCCCGGGTGGGGCAACCTCACCGTCAATTTTCACAATGCCCACAAGACCAATTTTACTTATACCAACGATCCGCGGTACAATTTCGTGTATGTGGAACACGAGTTCCCGTTGGTGGTGCCGATCGTGGGGCCGATGATGAAGGGGGCCTACCTGTTCTGGCGGCAGCCGGGGGATGCCAAATACACCGGCGGCAATACGATTCCCACGATCACGCTCCGCGAGACGGCGGCGATACCGAAGCCGTGGCTGGCCCGGGATGACCTGATGGTACCGAACTGATTCACGGAAAGCCGCGGTCCAGTCCGGTTTTTTGGAACAGAAGTTCGCGAAGAACACAAAGGAGTTTTCAAAACCAAATCTTCGTGACCTTCGCGTCCTTCTGTTAAAAGGTGTCGATTTTTCTTGTGAAGAATGCAGGCTGAATTTGTGACTCGGGCGGGGCGAAAGCCAGAAAACGAGGCGGAATGCCGTGTGAACAGACATCTTGGGTGGGGCCGGTGAAGCGGCTGGCGAAAGACGACAGCGGCGTCGTGCTGGCGCTGACCGTGGTGGTCTTTCTCACCCTGTTTGTGATGGCCTGTGCGGTGTATGCGCTGGGCGAGAATATCCGATGGAAGATCGAGCTGCAGAACGCCGCGGACGCCGGCGCCTATTCCGCGTCTGTGGTCCAGGCCGACGGCATCAGCCGGATCGCCACCATCAACCGGGCCATGGCCTGGACCTATGCCGAGATGTGCAAGATGGAGATGGACTACATCGTTGACAAATGGCTGTACAACACGGTCGAGTACCGTTGGCAGCCGAACCGGACCCAGGCCGTGCTTTTTGCCGCCGGTAGCACCTGCGCCGTGGGCGGTTACAGCGGACCGAATGACTGGTATTGCGGCCAGGGCTACGGTCTGCGCGAACACCTGCACCTGAATTACACCCAGTGGCAGGCGGCCAGCACGATCCGGGCGGAGCACAGTTCCGCCGCGGCCGCCGGCAAGTCCTACCAGGCGCTCGGGCCGAAGATCGACCAGGCCAAGGTCATGATCGGGGCTATGAACCAGGCCGAGGCGGATCTGCTCACCCAATTTCCCAACCGGATGCGTAACACCGCCCGGCGCATCATCACCCAGAATCTCGGCGCTTCGCTGCCCGACAAGAAGTCGCCCAACGGCGCGGGCCTGTGCTGGCAGTTTCTGCTGAACAATTCTCCCACCGGCGCGGGTTTTGCCGACGCCTGCTTTGAAATCATGAAGCCCGGAGAAGAAGATGCGTTCATGCAGTTCGCCGACCTGCCGCCGGCGGCTACGGAATTCCAGACCGGGGTGGATGTGTGGTATGTGAAAAGCGGCGTGGCGGAAGGCTTCCAGCGGCAGTACCGGCAACTGGCCAACGTGCTGGTGGCCGAGTGGTGGTATTACGCCCGGCAATGGCATTGGACGGGCTGGCCTGGCTCCTGCCAGGCCATGGGCGCCCTCGGGCAATTCCGGAATGCGACCACGGCCCAGGAGTACTGGGATGACCGGTATGTGTCGGCCCAGGCTAAACCGTACCGGCTCAAGCCCGGCTTTTTCGGCCGGGGCGGATCGCTGGTGGTGGCTGTCGGCCGGCGCATGAACAATCCACTGCAAATCATGATGAAATCCGGCCAGGCTCCGGGCACCCGCGGGGTCTTCAATTTCTTCACGGTCAACAACGACAACCGGCTGATGTTCGCGGTGTCGGCGGCGCGCGCCGGCTATCATGTCCAGTCCCAGCAGAATCCGTGGTCGTACAATTCGCCGCCGGTGAAGGAAAACACGGTGACGCCGGGGCTGTATGCGACTAGTTGGGTGCATCCGAAGATCGGGAATTGGACGAATTTTAACCTGAAGTTCAGTGACTGGGACGCCATGCTCATCCCGGTCGGCCAGGCCTGGTCCGACGCCGTCAACGGCAATTATGGCGCACGGCAGCCGGGCGTGCTGAGCCGGCTGTTTTCCGCGGCAAGCTGGGAATCGCTGGACGGCACCCCGCCGCCCACCACCGTAACCGGCCCGCCGGGCATGTTCGGCGGAAACCCCGACTGGAACGGGCTCGAAGCGAGATTGATGCATTAGTCTTTTGAATTTTCACGCCGGGAGACGGCACATGAAACCCACCCCAAACCAACAAGATACGCCGCACCGCCTGCGGACGTCCGTCCGCGTCCTGGCCGCCGTCTGCCTGCTGGCGTGCTTGGTCGCGCCGGCTGCGGGCTGGGCGGCGAGTCGGTCCCGGCCCAAGAGCGACGGTCCCGCGCCGGTTGTCGACACCGCCACGGACGACAAAGGGCCGGTGACCCTGCCGGTTGCTCCGCCCCCCGCTGTGGCGCCCGTTGCTGACACCACGACCGATGACAAGGGCGTGGTTAAGAAGTACACGGTTACGGTTACGTCCGGCCCGGTCGGCGGCCCGACCTCGGCAAAATATTCGCGGTATCCGGCGTTTGTGGATTGGAGCAGGTAACGAACTGAGAATGGATGGTGCAGCATGAAAATCCCGATGATCCCCATGCCGCGGCGTAACGCGGTCGGCCGTCTGGTCCGGACCGCGTTGGTGGCCGTGACCTTGGCCGGGACCGGACTGGTTTTGGTCGGTTGTGGAGACGGGTATGTATTTTCCAACGACCCGACTCCCCCGCCCCCGCCCCCGCCGCCCGTGACCCCGCCGCCCGTGACCCCGCCGCCCGTGATCCCGCCGCCCACCACTGGCGGTTCCGGCAACGGCAGCTCCGGGGTCCGGTGAGGCGTTATCTCCCATTGTTCGCAAGTGTGCTTATAGAAACACGAATCGTCATCCCGATCTACATCAGAAAGAACGGCGCAACATGAAAATCCAGAGGATCTCCATGCCGCGGCGTAACGCGGTCAGCCGCCTGGTCCGGACCGCCTTGGTGGCCGTGACCCTGGCCGGTGCCGGCCTGATGCTGACCGGCTGTGATGGATATGGCATCCACTCGTCTCCGCCGTTGCCTGCGGACCCGCCCCCGCCGCCCGTGACCCCGCCGCCCGTGACCCCGCCGCCCGTGACCCCGCCGCCCGTGACCCCGCCGCCCGGGATCCCGCCGCCCACCACTGGCGGTTCCGGCAGCGGTAGCTCCGGGG
>CAITSE010000372.1 GCA_903894975.1 uncultured Lentisphaerota bacterium | reverse complement strand
TCAACGAAAGTCGCGTAACCATGAATACGACCACACCCCCCACCCCGGCCGCCCAGGCCCCCGCCGCCATGCGCGCCGATTACCTGAAATCCTACCCGAGCGCGCTTGAACTGGCTGGCGTGGCCGCCCTGCTGGCCAAGCACGGCACCCCGGCCGCCCACGCCGCCAGCGAAGCGCTTGATTTACTGGAAGCGTGCGAAGCCGCACTGGCCATTCGAGCCGAGCAACGCGCCAGCTACAAGGCGGGCTTGCCGACTTGCGAACCGCCAGAACCGGCCAACGCTATTCCCGTCAGGTTGGATGAAATGCTGCGCCTGGTTGTCGGCGGAAAATCCGTGGGCGACCGTCGCGCGAAATATCGCAAGTTCCTTAGGTGGTACGTGCCCGAGATCAATAACCTCGAAGGCAAACCCGCGCCATCGTTTGAGGAAATCGAGAGTATTATTGAGCGCCATCGCACGAAAGGAATTCCCGAGCCTTTCCGTGAAACCCTTGTCGCGGCTTTTAAGAGATGGCTGGTCAAGCAACCCGTCGAAAGCGCCCGACACGCCGCCAGCGCCAAATGGGCTCAGAAGCGGCGGCAGGAGGCCGTTACCCCGAAGCTGCGCTCAGCGATTGAGGCGGCGGAAGACTTGACATAGAATTCGCCCGCTAAAACTGCGATTCCGCACCGGCGGAACTGCCTTTCCGCATCGTTAGTCCGCCCAGGTTCATGCAATCTGGGCGGATTTCCGCTTTTTGGACGCCCGCGCGCCTCGAAAACTGCCGTTCCGCATTCAACCGCCTGCCAACGCCTTTCTTTGCCCTCTGGCAAAATCCGGGCGTATGGCACGCAATTCAAAAATTCAGGCCGCGTCAGGGGAAAACCCCACGCGCGAAACGCAACCAAACTCCGGTGGCCGGGCTCCGGTGGCCGGGCCAGTCCCGATGCTGACGCCCGAAGACTTCGCCGGGGCCGTCCAATGGCACCCGGAAAGCGTCCGCCGCGCCCTCCGGGCTGGGCGGATTCGGGCCGTCCGGCTTGGCCGGGCTTGGCGCATCACGGCCGGCGAACTGGCGCGAATTCAAGCGGAGGGGCTGAATTGATGAAGACGTTCCTTCGCTGGGCAAAGCTGAGCGGCTCCGGGGCCACGAAAATCGAAATTTTGTTGCGCCGGGGCTGGCGGCCGGGGCTTCCGCCGGCTCTGTTTTTGCGCCGCCGACGCCGGCAGGCCGAAGCGGCCGAAGCCGCGATGGGGAGGGAGGAAACTTGAACGCCGTTGAATTTGTTGCTTTGCTTTCGGCCCGCAACCTGCAACCGGTTGCCACGTCTTCGGGTTTGATGCGATGCCTGCTCCTCGACGTGCTTTCCGCGGTAACGGCCGCCAACTTCGCCAACTCTCTCCCGAGCGGTGGAGAAGCGTTTTGCATGAATAGCCTTGTCGGGCTCAGTGGATTGGGGCTGAAGGCTAACAAGCTTTACTGGCCCGTGAATGGCCGGAGGGCCACCACAACAAGGCCCGCGCCCCTCGACGTGGCCCCGGTCATTCTCCGCCACTTTCTCCGCCACTTTTCCCGGTCAAGATCGCCGATGGCACGGCGGGAAGGCGGGATTCTGAAGAACCGGCTTCCGCAAATGGCCCGCCCTGAGGCGAGACGCCGCTGGGCAAGGCGTCCAGACGGTGGAGAACCCCGACGCCCCAGGCGGGCGTATAGGAAGCCGCGCCCCAGGCATGGCAGACCCAGGCCCAGACGGGGCAAAGCTCATTTCAAAACTGGCGGAGAACTGGCGGAGAGAGGTTTTTTTGCGCTCTTGGATCGGTCTTCTTTCCAAGCCGCAGATTGTTTATTTTCAACAACTTACAAAATGGCGCGTCCGGCAGGACTTGAACCTGCAACCTTCTGATCCGAAGTCAGAAGCTCTATCCAATTGAGCTACCGATGCCGCTGTACCTCTATTATGTCACATTTCGGGCGTTCCCGCCAGCGGGTGCCGCCCTTGAATAAGGAGGCGACGGCACCGCTTCCAGCTTCGGGCAACGAACCGACTTGGAGTCGGGCGAGAAGGCGACCCCGGGCAAATCCATCGTCGCCGCTCGCAGTGGCGAAGAAATCCGTTGCGGGCGGAGACGGGATCGGGGAACAC
>CAITSE010000371.1 GCA_903894975.1 uncultured Lentisphaerota bacterium | reverse complement strand
TTTCTCCTGCCCAGAGAACTTACTCGCGTGTCAACCTTGATCAGATTGTCCAGCTTGAGCGACAGGAGGCCGACCTGGATAGAGAGATCGTTAATTAAAACAGGTAAACCCCCGGCTTAGCCGGGGAGACTCCCAAAGTTTGACATTTGCGGGAGTAGGAGGATAGGGTACTTCCTTCGCTTGGGCCGTGCAAAGCTCAGAACGCAAAGGAAGTACCCAATGGCAGAAGAAAGTCTAGCCCACACAAGGTGGGAGTGCAAGTACCATGTCGTCTTTATTCCCAAGTTCCGGCGGAAGGTGTTGTACCGGCAGGTGCGCAGGTTCCTTGGTCCGGTCTTTCGCGAGCTTGCCTCCCACAAAGAGTGCAAAATTGAGGAAGGCAATCTATGCACTGACCATGTGCATATGCTGCTGAGCGTTCCCCCGAAATGCTCGGTGTCCCAAGTGGTCGGGTATATCAAGGGGAAAAGCGCGATCCAGCTCGCGAGAGAATTTGGAAATGTAAAGAGAAACTTCACCGGTGTCACCTTTTGGGCCAGGGGATACTATGTGTCCACAGTGGGCCGTGACGAGAAGTCCATCAGAGAGTACATCAAGCACCAAGAAACGAATGACAAGCGCGCAGACCAGCAACTGACGTTGCCTGGGTGCGATTAGCCAACGCCGTCCGTAGACGGCAAAACCTCAGCGAATAACCGCTTCGATCGGTCCAAGCGAAGCGTCCAACAAGCCACCGGCTCAGCCGGTGGTACTTGACTTGACGCGCATGCCCCGATGGGTCAGGGGTCACCCCGTGGACCTGTCCCGGTACGGCGGCCGGGCCGGCCCCGGAACGCGCCCAGGGGTGAGTAAGCAAACTTTCCCGGTCGCAAGATTCAAGATCAAGAAGAGCCCGCTTGGTTACCCGCGCGGTTCTGACCATTCACAAAGAACACAAAGGCTGGGGGAATCCCGTTTTTTTTGCGTTCTTTGCGTTCTTTTGCGGCAAATCCACCGGGCGGGTCTCCCGAATCACCGGGTTCTGGCGATCAGGTCGGCGACCGGGACCAGGGCCACGTCGACGCGTCCGCGTACCGTCGTGGTGTGGCAGATGTACTTGTCGCCCAGACAGAACTGCGGGTGCGGGTGGAGATGAAGGCACTGGGTCACCCCGGCCGGCAGCGGCGGGCGGTTGACGATCTCGACTTCGCGCCCGGTCTCCAGATTACGAAACCCCACGTGGCAGTCGCAAACCCCCGGGTCGCCCATCATGTCCGCCACCAGGTAAGTGCCGGTGCGGTCGCAATGGGCGTGGGCCAGGTGCCCCGGCCAGAGGTTCTGTTCCTCGCGCGTCCGGAGATCGACCTTTTTCGCGCCCACGCCGTAGTGAACGTACCAGAGGCTCTTGCCGGCCGCGTCCCACCACTCGTGGCCGCTGTGTGAAACCGACTGACGAAGAATGGGTTCCGCTTTCCCTCCGCGCCGGATCAGCCAAAGCCGGTGATACGGGGTGGAGCCATTGAAGGGTTCGTGGGTGTGATCCTGCCAGTATTCATACGCAAACATCTGCACATCCGGATCGGTGGGACTGAACAGGGCGTGGTCGTGAAACATGCCGTCGATCCGCTGCCAGAGTCGGAACGGCGAGCCGTCCAACGGCAGGTCGCCGATGAAAAACTGCTGGCCGGAGCCCGTGTTCACAAAGCGCGCGTCGAGGTTCAGGGACTTGCGGTCCGCCGAAAAGGTCAGGTGCGTGGCGATGCGCTCGGGCCGCCCCTTCGCCAGTTCACGGGGGAAGCGGTTGACCAGCACCGGCTTGTCCTCGGCCTGCGGCCCGCGCTTCCAGACGTCGAGTTCGCTGCCCCAGTAGACTTCGCCGGTGGCCGGGTCCACCACGGGCGCCCCCGTCGGAAACTGGGTCTCGTGATAGACCCGCATTTCGTCGCGCTCGAAATCCACGACGCCGAGCACCTGCGCCGCATGCTTTCCCCCTTCCGGAGGAAAGCCGCAGCGCAGCCAGAGGAAGCGGCCGTCCGCCGTGAAGCTCGGATTGGTGTAGTAGAACGACTGCTGGACCGGGGCCAGATGCCCGGTCAGGATCAGGCTTTCAACGCCGTTGGCCGGATTGCGCCAGGGCGTGAATAGGCGGGAGGTTTCGGGGGTGTGCATGGGGATTTCCTTGAGTGTTGATTGCGGCGTTGTTCGCCGCTTTGGAGTGCGGCGGGTTGTCGATCCCTATAAGGTCGCTGCGGCTTTGCCGCCAGTCTCGCTTCGCTCGGCTGACGCCGCTTTTTCCCGCCGGTGGAACCGGCCTCCTGTTTGTCGCTTCTCATTCCTGTACGAAAGAGCCGATCGGGAGATCGGCGTTCCCGGGGGCGGCTCCGCCGCCGGGGAAAGCCGCGTCAAGCCGCAGGCACTCCAAAGCGGCTGCGCCGCGGCACCGGAAAACTCAAATCATCATCACCGCATCTTTTTCATTTCGAACTGCTTGCCGGAAAGCGCGGCTTTCACATACACGCCCCAGTCGGGACTGGGGGTGTAGTTCCAGTCGGTGATCATGACGGGGGCGCACTTCGGGTGGAAACTGAAGGCGGTCCAGTTCAGCTTGTACTTCTGGATCAGCCCGATGACGTCCGGCGCCCAGGTGGCGGGTTTTTCGGTGCTTTTCTGCCAGGGCATGGGCTTGGTTGAACAACCGACTTCGGTGATCATGATCGGCACCTTGTCCGCGGCCACGATCACCTTGTCCTGCCATTTACCCTTCCATGGATAGATGTGGGAGACGTACATGACGCCGTTGCCCTGGCGGTCGTCCAGGGCGAAGCCGTTCACCACCCCCGTAAGGTCATAGCCCCAGTCCAATCCCCCTGCCATCACCACATTCCGGGCGCCGGTGGCGCGCACGGCTTCCACCAAGGCCTGCATGCCGGAGGACACCGGCCCGGTGGCCTTTTCCGCGTTCTCCGCGGCATTCTCGTCTTTGTTTTTGCTTTTGGGATCGGCGAGCCGGCCGCCGTTGCGCCAGATTTCCCAGGAGATGCCGTGGGGCTCATTGAACAGTTCGAAGAGGACGGCGGGGTGGTTCTTGTACCGCGTGGCGGCGTCCTTCCAGAACTCCACATGCTCCGGCATGGGCGCGTGGAACCGATGCAGGTCGAGCACCACATAGGCGCCCCGGGCGGCCGCGGCCGCGACGGCGTCATCCACCAGCTTGCGATAGGCCAGACCACCGTCCGCCGCCTGCCCCTTGCCGCGACCGAACCAGAACGCCTCAGTAACCGGCAGCCGGATGACATTGGCCTGCCATTGACCGACCCCGGCTTCGACGGATTTCAGCGTATTTTCTCCCTTCGCCGTCCATTGCGTGCTGTCGATGGAAACCCCCTGGAGCCAGATCCCCTTGCCCGCCGCCGTCTTGAGCTGGTTGCCGACGACATGCAGTTCCGGCGGCAGCCCGGCCAGGTCCGTCGGCGTCACGGTCGGCGAGGGCCCCACGACAACCGGCGTCGGGGCCGAAACGGGAGCCGCCGTTGGGGCCGCCGCCACCACCGGTGGAGTCGAGGGGGGAACCGATGCCGGGGCCGGAGCCGGGACGAGGGCCGGCGGCGTAGTTCCCGGCGCGTCCTCCGCCCAACCGGGGCGCACCCCGGCGACAACCAGGAGAATCAAGGCTGGAATAACCACGGATTTCGCGAATCGATAAGACATGACAAATTCCTGTGCAACTGAGATACTATTCGCGTTCATTGGCGTTCATTAGCGGTTCAA
>CAITSE010000370.1 GCA_903894975.1 uncultured Lentisphaerota bacterium | reverse complement strand
CCGGGGCGAACACCTACGGCGGCCTGACCACGCTTAACTCGGAAGCGGGCACCCTGATCTTGGCCGGCAGCAACAATTCGGGCGGGGGCACGACGCTGACCGGCGGCACCCTGCAGCTCAACAACGCCGCCAACGGCGGCCTGGCCACCGGCCCCTTGAGCTTGAGCGGCGGCACCCTCCAATCCCTGCTGCCCTCACAGGCGATCTCGAACTCGGTTACCTTAACGTCGCTCGTCAATGTTTCCGGCACCAACAGCATCACGTTCAACGGCGCCTTCACCAACTCCGGCAGCAACCGCACCTTGACCAGCAGCATCACTGGCGGCAACACGCTGACCCTGGCGGGGAACGTCAATCTTTCCGAAATCGGCACCACCGGCCGCACCCTCTACCTGGCCGGCACGGGCAACACGCGCATCAGCGGCACGATTCAGGACTACAGCGGCGGCGTGGGCACGGCGCACGGAGGCTTGACCATCAGCGGCTTCGGCACGGTCACCCTCACCCTCGCCGGGGCGAACACCTACGGCGGCCTGACCACGCTTAACTCGGAAGCGGGCACCCTGATCCTGGCCGGCAGCAACAATTCGGGCGGGGCCACGACGCTGACATCCGGCACCCTGCAGCTCAACAATGCCGCCAACGGCGGTCTGGCCACCGGCACCTTGGCCTTGAACGGCGGCGCGCTTCAATCCCTGCTGCCCTCACAGGCGATCTCGAACCCGGTCTCCTTAACGGGCTTTGACACGATTTCCGGCGCCAACAGCATCACCTTTAACGGCGACGTCACCAACTTCGGCGGCTACCAATTGATCAACAACATCACCGGCGGCAACACGCTGACTCTGGCGGGGAACGTCAATCTTTCCGAAATCGGCAGTACCGGCCGCACCCTCTACCTGAACGGCTCGGGCAACACGCTCATCACCGGCACGATTCGGGACTACAGCGGCGGCGTGGGCACGGCGCACGGAGGCTTGGTCATTATCAGCATCAGCACCGGCACGGTCACCCTCGCCGGGGCGAACACCTACGGCGGCCTGACCGAGGTCAGCAGGGGCACGCTGATCCTGGCCGGCCGCAACAATTCGGGCGGGGCCACGACGCTGTCCGGCGGCACCTCGCAGCTCAACAATGCCGCCAACGGCGGTCTGGCCACCGGCACCTTGACCTTGAGCGGCGGCACGCTCCAATCCCTGCTGCCCTCACAGGCGCTCTCGAACTCGGTCTCCTTAACGGACGGCAGCACGGTTTCCGGCGCCAACAGCATCACCTTGAACGGCGCCTTCACCAACGTCAACAACAACCGCACATTGACTAGCAGCATCACCGGCGGCAACACGCTGACCCTGGCGGGGAAAGTCAATCTTTCGGAGAGCGGCACAATCGGCCGCATGCTCACCCTGGCCGGCACGGGCAACACGCTCATCCGCAACACGATTCAGGACTACAGCGGCGGCGTGGGCGCGGCTCACGGAGGCTTGACCATCAGCAACACGGGCACCACCACGCTCACCGGGGCCAACACCTACGGCGGGGATACGACGGTCAACGGCGGCACACTCTCAGTCACCGGTGCCGGCCGTCTCGGCTCTGGCAACTACGCGGGCAACCTCCTCCTCTCTTCCGGCACGTTGCGCTACAACAGCACCATGGATCAGACGCTTTCCGGAGTCATCTCCGGCGGCGGCAGCGTGATTCAAGCCGGCAGCGGCATGTTGACGCTCACCGGATCAAACCTGTACACCGGGGGGACAACCCTCAGCGCCGGCACCCTGACGGCGGGCAATTCCTCCGCGTTCGGCCTGGGCAGTGTCACGCTGACCGGCGGCACGCTCGCCCTGGGGGACATTGAAATTCTCAATACCATCAACAACAACGGCGGCACGATCCTGATGGCGACATCGACCATGGCGCTGGCGGCAAACCTCGGTAGCGGCAGTCAGTACAAGGGAGTGGAGCGCGTCAGCACCGGCCTCATCGGCACCAGCACGGCGAGCCTGCTGGCCGGCAATGCCGGCGGCGCCCGCAGCGTCACCAGTTCCTGGAGCAGCGACGCTCACGGGAATGCCGGCGTCAAGAGCGATGTGCTTACCCTGAACGGCACGGGCAATGACCTGTTTGTGCTCCAGATGAGCAGCACGGGGGTTGTCGCTGACGCGTGTCTGGCCTGGTACAACCCCGGCACCAACCAGTGGGTCAATGCCGTGCTCGGCAATGATGGCGGCACCGGAACCCTCGGCGCCAGCTACACCACCGCCTTTAATCAGGGCACGATGTTCAGCCTGGGCAGTTGGGGCGTGGACGCGGCGAACGGCGTGGTCTGGGCCGTGATCAACCACAACAGCGAGTTCGCCGTGGCGGTCGTGCCCGAACCGGCGGTCCCGGCCCTGCTCGCCCTCGGCGGCCTGACCCTCCTGCGCCGCCGCCGGGTGGATGAAAAGTCGTCGGGACGATGCAGTGCGGTGGATTGCAAGGAGGTGTTATGAAAATGCGTATTCTGGTCATGGCCCGACTGCTGGCCGGAGGGGTGGTTCTGGCGATGAGCGGTTCAATCCGGGCCGCGGCGCTGGGTGGATATACGTTGATCGGAACCGCCACGGCTTCGTCCGTAAACAAAGGGGTGAGTTTTAATTCGTTTTTTGTCAACAGTTCCATGTCCGCTACGCTCAGCCCCTCTCTTCAGGTCTCCAATTTTTCGGACGGCCGCGCGCTTGCCAATGCGTATACTGACAGCAATTACGTCGGCTTCACCATCACCCCCACGACCGGATACCGGTACGACCTTGATTCTCTTAAATTCACCTATTCTCAACTGGCGTGGGTTGACTGGGGGCTGGAGTCCAGCGTGAAAGGCTTCAGCGGGGACCTGTCCTCGTTGCTCGCCGCCGCCGCAGGCGGGGCCGGGGGAACATCCGGAAACGCCAGTGTCACCCTTAATTACACAAACCTGACCAGCGCCACGGAGTTCCGCATCTACTGCATGGCCTCGACTAATCTCGGGGTTCTTGCGCTTGCGAGCGTCTCCCTCGTTGGCGACACGCAGGCGCGGGCAAATCTTTCTTCGTCCGTGTCGGACAGTCCGGCCAGCCGCGTGATGCAGGATACCGCCAATGTCCGCTGGACGCTGAACGTGACCAACAATTCCCTGACCGCGGGTACCGTGGCCACCGAAGGGCTGAACTACACCATGGGTCTGGGCGGAACGGGAACCGGCTTGAGTCTCAGCTCCACGAGCGGATCGAACCTTGCCGGTCAATCTTCCGCCACAGCCTATGTGAATGTGGACACCTCCACCCTGGGCTTGAAAAACGGCGCCGGCAAGACGATCACGATCACGAGCACCAACGCCTACAGCAACACGAGCGACAGCTACAGCCTCACCTCTTCCGTGGCCGTTGTCACCGAGCGCACGGTCACCGGCAACACCCTGGCGCTGGGCCGGCAAATATCGGGGATTGCCCTCTCAACGCTGGGCAGCAAGACCGTGACGCTCAGCAGCACGGGGACTGACACCAGCTATACCCGCGTGACCGTAGGCGGCAATTTGTTCAACAGCACCGAGAGCGCCAATGTCGCGGCCACGGGGAGCGGGGCCATCGCCGCCAGCGGTACGTTCAAGTCCTACGCCGTCACGGCCGAGGGACTGACCGGCGAGGGCAGTTATGGCGACGTGGCGGTTCCGTACTCGGCGACGCTACTGTCCAAACGCACGGTTACCGCCGACAATCTTGTCCTCAGCGGCAACTACCTCTCCGGATCCAGGCTGGAAGAAATTGGGGCTCAGACGATTGTCCTGCGGAGCGTGGGGGCGGACAGCGCCTACACCCGCGTGACCGTGGCCGGGAATCTGTTCAATTCGACACAGGCGAATTCCGCGCTGGTCACCGGCAGCGGCAGAATTGCCGCCAGCGGCCGCATCGCCTCCTGTGCGGTGACCGGCGAAGGACTGACCGGCGAAGGCTCGTACGGCGATGTCGTGGTCGTCTACACGGCCACCGTGGTTGGCAATGCCACGGCTGATACGAGCGGGGTGCCGTCTGCATTCGGGGCGCCTCTGGAGGCCCGGCTGACGGCTTCCTCAAGCCTGGCCGGATTGTCCTCCTGGATCCCCGCCGACGCCCAGGCGGTGGGCACGACCGCCAGTCTTCTGGCCGGCACCTTTGGCGCGACCACCGGCACCGTGAGCATGGCCTGGCGGACGCGGATGGCCAGCGAAACCGCCCTTTTGGCGGCCGACGTGATGGACCTGCATACGGGCACGGGCGTGCTCAACTCCTTTGTCTTGCAGATGAGCTACGATCCGGCCCAGCTGGCGTCAGGAGTGGACGGCATCTGCCTGGGCTGGCTCAACGAAAACAACCGGTGGGTGAACGCCGTGGCCGGTAATATCGGCACCAACACGGGCACGGCGAATTTCCAGGGCAGCTGGCTGGCGGCCGGGAGCCCGATGGAGCTGGGCACCTGGGGGGTGGATGCCGACGGGCGCCTGGTCTGGGCGGTGGTGAACCACAACAGCCTGTTCAGCGTCATCCCCGAACCGGGCACGGCGGGATTGTTCGCCCTGAGCGTGGCCGGCCTGCTGCTCAGGCGCCGGCGTAAAGTGTCCTCCCCGCAAACCCGCTCCTGAACTGAGCGGCGCACCAACGTGAAACCGACCATCCTGTCTGTGCCCAGCGTACGGCAGGCAATCCTGCCTGCCCTCCCTCCCGCGCCAACGCGCGGCACTCGCGAAGAGTGAAAAAGGAGGCTCCGGAGCCAACTGTAGCCACGGGCGTGCCGCCCGTGTTCCCGCGCGCTGCATAGACCCGGCATTGGCAGAAACCCCCGACGAGGCTCGGAACGTTCACCCCTGCGGCCGCATGCCCAACCGTGATTTCCGGGCCTGCGCGTGGGAGAAAGGCAGACAGGAGTGTCTGCCCTACGTTGGGCCACAGGCGGGATTGCCGGTTTCACGTTAGGCGATCGGAACCCCTTCTTGCCCTTCGCGACCTTCTGTTCAATAACTTCAACTCAGATGAACAGGACCGGACCGCCTTTTTCAGCCAGGGCGGCGAAGTTGGCGACGCCGGCGCTTTCGACGCCGTCCATCAGTTCTTCACGCGAAATGCCCATGACGTTCATGGCCATCTCGCAGGCCAGGAACTGCACGCCCTGCTGCTTGGCCTGGGCGATCAGCTCGGGCACGGACGGCACGTTCTTGCTGCGCATGACGTACTTCATCATGGCCGTGCCGGCGCCGAGCATGTGGAGCTTGGACAGGGCGAGCTGGTGCGGGCCGGAGGGGAGCATGAAGCCGAACATGCGGCTGAGCAGGTCTTTCTTCACCGGCGGCGGCTGTTCCCGGCGCAGCACGGTCAGCCCCCAGAAGGTGCAGAAGAGCGTGACCTGGTGGCCGAGCGCGGCAAAGCCGTTGGCGATGATCAGCGCGGCCAGGGTGCGGTCGAGATCGTTGCTGAACAGGACCAGGGTGGTGCGCTTGACCGTGCCGCCGGCGCCGGCCGGCACCGCCGTCTGCGGCATGCCCTTGACGATCACGGCGGCAAGGCCTTCCGGCGTTTCCTTGAGTTCCAGCAGGGTGTGCCCGGTGGATTCGCAGAAGCTGGGCAGATCCTTGAGAAACCCCCGGTCGCTGGCGAGCACGGAAAGACGGGCGCCGGGAGGCAGGCCGTCCAGGGCCTGCTTCACCGCGACGATGGGGCCGGGGCATTGCCGGCCGCGGACGTCGAGGACGGAAGGCTTGTGGTCTGTGGTCTGTGGCCCGTGGGGGAAAGCGGGGATGCAAGCCGGGGCCTGGTCGTCGGCGGGGGCGCTGCAGCCGCAGGGAACGGGTTGCGGGTTGCGAGTTGCGGGTTGCGGGTTGGGCATGGGAGATTCCGGGTTGGGAGAAGAGGGTTCGGGGCGGGACGGCGGCGGGTGGAACAGTTTCCAGGTGGTGTAGCCGCCGCTGAGGTTGCGGGCCGTGAAACCGTTCCGGCGCAGGAGGCACTCGGCGACGTAGCCGCGGATGCCGACGGCGCAGTAGACCACGATCTCGCGGTCCTTCGGCAGTTCGCTTAGCCGCTGGCGCAACTGCCCCAGAGGGATCAGCACCGCCCCGGGAAGCGCCCCGGCGGCAAATTCCGCAGGCTCGCGCACGTCCAGCCGGAACGCTTCCGGCGGCAGGGTGTCGGCGTGGACCACGGCGGTCTTGCCTTCGAGCAGGTTGGTGGCGACCATGCCGGCGAAGTTGACCGGATCCTTGGCGGAGCCGTAGGGCGGGGCGTAGGTGAGTTCGAGTTCGGCAAGGTCGCGGACGGTCAGGCCGGCCTTGATGGCGGTGGCGATGACGTCCAGGCGCTTGTCCACGCCGTCGCGGCCCACGGCCTGGGCGCCGAGGATGCGGCCTTCGCGGTTGAAGAGGAGCTTGAGATGCATCATCTCCGCGCCGGGATAATAGGTGGCGTGGGAGAAGGGGTGGAGGTAGATCTTCTCATAGGCGACCCCGGCCCGCTTTAGGGTCTTTTCGGAGGCCCCGGCGGAGGCGGCGGTGAGGTCGAACACCTTTACCACGGCGGTGCCCAGGGTGCCGCGGTATTTCTCGTCGGCGCCGAAGATGTTGTCGGCGGCGATGCGGCCCTGGCGGTTGGCCGGTCCGGCCAGCGGGACCATGGTCGATCCGCCGAGCACGGGATCGGTCACCTGGATGACGTCGCCCACGGCGTAGATGTCGGGGTGGCTCGTTCGCAGGCCGGCGTCGACCACGACGCCGCCGCGCGGGCCGAGGGTCAGGCCGGCGTTCCGGGCCAGTTCGGAGTTCGGGCGCACGCCGATGGAAAGAATGACCAGATCGGCGGGGAGCACGGTGCCGTCCTTGAGCTCGACCTGCAGTTCCTGGGTCTGCGAATCATCCGTCAGGGTGGTGCGCCGGAATCCGGCCACGGCCCGGTTCAGGAACAGGCGGACCCCGTTTTTCTCCAATTCGGCGGCCAGCGGCCCGGCCATCTCCGGATCCAGCGGCGGCAGCACCTGCGGCAGCATTTCCACGAGCGCCACGTCCAGGCCGCGGTGACGCAGATTTTCCGCCACTTCCAGGCCGATGAACCCGCCGCCCACGACCACGGCCCGGCGCGCGCCGGCGGTGAGGCGCTGGTTGATCCGGTCCATGTCCGGGATCGTCCACAACGTCAGGACCGCGGGATCATCCAACCCCGGCAGGTCCGGCCGGACCGGGCTGGAACCGGTGGCGAGAATGAGTTTGTCGTATCCTTCGGTGTAGCTTTCGCCGGTGGCCAGGTTTTTCACCGCCACGGTGCGGGCGGCGGGGTCGATCGCGACCACTTCCTGCCGGGTGCGGACATCGATGCGGTTGCGCGCTTCAAAGCGCTCCGGCGTCATGACCAGCAGGCTTTCGCGCCGGGGAATGACTCCGCCCACATGATAGGGCAGGCCGCAGTTGGCAAAGGAGATGTGCTCGCCGCGTTCGAACAGGATGATTTCGGCGGTTTCGTCCAGCCGCCGGGCCCGGGCCGCCGCGCTGGCGCCGGCCGCCACGCCGCCGATGATAAGCAGTTTCATGGAAGGGGTTCTCGGATGAATGAAAAATGGGAGAGGTTACAGAAGTGTGGCAGGGGTTCAGGGTGTCAGGGTTCAGGATCTGTGGCTTGACGACCGTTGTCTTCTTACGGTGTCCCTCGCCCCGAACCCTGAACCCTTTTTTCCGGCAGGATGTGGCCGGAGCGGGCGGTTATTCTTTCCCCAGCAGTTCCAGATGATGCTGCATGCAGGAGAAGAGGTTCAGGATTTCCGGGTTGCGGATGCGGCTGTACTTGGTGGCGCCGTCTTTGCGGCAGGCTACCAGGCCCTGGGTCTCCAGCAACTTGAGCTGCTGGGAAAGCCCGGACTGGCCGGCGCCGGTGGCGGTCTGGAGCTCGTGGCAGGCCAGTTCGCCGCGGGCGGCGAGCTGTTCCAGAACTTGCAGGCGCAGGGGATGGGCCAGGGCCTGGAGCACCCGCGCCGCGCGTTCTCGCTGCGCTGGGTTCAGGGTTGGGGGTTTTTGTTTCATAATATTATAATATCATGAAGTATTAATATTGCAAGTTCCGATCAGTCCGATCTGACGGATCGGTCGGATCTATCGCTCCGGAGCCTTGCTCCCGCGCTGGCCGCTTCCGCGCCTGCCGGGTGCCGGCGGCAAATCCGGTGGGGCGGGGTATAGTAAATCCCCGCGCAATCCTTCACCGTTGCATACCCCGTAGTGTAATGGCAGCACAAGAGATTTTGATTCTCTTTGTCTAGGTTCGAATCCTAGCGGGGTAGCCATTTTATTCCATGCCAAATCCCCCTGACACGACCCAATGGAGCGAGTTCGACTGGGAGCAGTACCTGCGTGAGAGCGACCGGTACGCGGCCCAGTTTTTCGAGCTTCTGAAACGCTTTTCCGACTTGCCTGGCGGCCGGGCCCTGATCAACCAGAAGCTCGGGCGCGAGTTCAAAGGCAAACTGCTCAATTGTGGTTTTGACTGCGAGAACTGCGAGAGCCGGCTCGAGTGTGAGTTCAGCAGTTGGGACGATTCCGGTCCCGAAGATGCCGGCGCGGCGGACTATCCGCCGGAGGACGAGGAGTGGGAGGACGGGGACGGCGAGGAACTGCCGTCCGCCGGCCCGCCCGAACCCGGGGATGCGCTGTTCTACGAGACCGATTCTGCTTTTGTCATGCTTCGCCAGACCGCTCTGGGCTGGTGCAACATTTATGCGGCGATCCTGCCCGCCGATGCGCGGCCCGCCGGCCTGCGCGTCCTGTTCCATATCGGCCGTTCCCTGGCCAACCTCGCCTATAGCATTGGGGACGGGATGTTTGAGCAACCCGCCGCCAGCGTCTCCCTGGGCAAGCGCAGTCTCGGCCAGCTCAACGCCGCCATCGGCCACATCGCCAGGCTGGCCCAGGAAAAACCCAAGCTGCTCAAGATCCTGGAAGCCATGAAAACCCATCTCCTGCGCTGTCAGGAAGCCATCGGCGACCATCTCCAACGTTGCCGGGAACGGCTGCGCCAGGGTGGGGCCAAAGGGGAAAAATAACTTCGGCGTCAGCTTGTTTCAGGCGGAAGACGCAAAAAGTTTTCGGTCGCCTCTTGTCAAATCCGGCAAGAGGCCTTATTTTTTTGTCAACTGAAGACAGAAGACGACACGAACGCCAAAAGACCGAAAGGGTCATATCATGATTCTGACATTGAAGGAATTGGCGGATTATCTGCGGGTCAATGAACGCACCATCTTGCGCATGCTCAAGTCAGGCCAGATCCAAGGCGTGAAGATTGGCGGCCAGTGGCGTTTCAACGGCAGTCAGATTGACCAGATGTTTTTTCCCCAGAACCAGCCCAGCGGGCCCGATGCCGTGCCGCTGAACGAGTTTGCCCAGACGAATCTGGCGGTGCCGGTGAGCCGGCTGCTTAAGGAAGACCGCATTGTCCTGGACATGAAGGCTAAGGACATGGACGGGGTGATCAATGAATTGAGCGAGCCCATCGGCCGGAAGATGCTGCTGCTGGATGTGCATGATCTTAAGAACCGGCTGGCGGCCCGGGAGAAGCTGCTCAGCACTGGCATTGGCGGCGGCATTGCCATTCCCCATCCCCGCGATCCGGTGACGACTTTGCGCGAACCCGCCGTCCTGATCTTCGGCCGTCACCCTGCCGGGGTTGATTTCGGGGCGGTGGACAAGAAGCCGGTACACCTGTTCTTTCTCCTGGTCTGTCAGAACATCGAATTACACCTGCACCTGATGGGCGCCCTGGCCCGGCTGCTGCAGGAAAAAGGGTTGGCCGAGGACTTGCTCAAGGCGAAGTCTGCCGAGGACGTGATGCGCCGCGTCATGGAACTGGAAACCCGCCTGATGCAACTCAAGAAGGGCGCCTGAAAAAAACACGCCGCCCGGCGGACCGGGCGGCGCGGTTTTTATTCCTAGTGGGGGTCAATACCCCGACCCTCTGGGTCGCTTACCGTTTTCGGTTAGGTTTGTGTTATGGTCGGCTGTCGTCCGCCGCGGCGGCCTGAGAACCTTCCCAGAGACGATCGCGAATGCTGGTTGAACAAGGCTTTCAGCCTTGACGGGTTTTGTTGCCTTAACCTGGGGCGTTGCCCCAGGCTACGTTGATGCTGCCCCTTTGGGGCGACAGCCATCGGACAGTCCGGACCGCACTAAGGGGGCATTCCAACCTAGCCTGGGGCAACGCCCCAGGTAAAACGGGGAAAACGCCATCAAGGCTGAAGGCCTTG
>CAITSE010000369.1 GCA_903894975.1 uncultured Lentisphaerota bacterium | reverse complement strand
CGAATTGGAAGTCATGCGATAAATCTAAGCTCAAACCGACCGGGTTTTCCTTCGACGTTCAACGTTCAATGTTGAATGTTCGACGTTCGATTTTTTTCCTTAAGTTGACGCGCATGCCCAAGGGGGCGCACCATAACAGCCTAGGGCAGAGCGTAGCGTCGCCCTAGGATTGCGTTCATCACCGGTTGAGCCCTGAAGGGGCGATCCATCGGGATTTCTCCGATATGCCATTCACAAAACCCAAAGATGAAGAATCAAGGGATGGCATCCTCCCATCTCCCCAAGTGCGTTACCGGCCGGCGGCCGGGGCCAGTTGCATGCCCAGATCGAAAAGGGCTTGGAACGGGGCGTGGATGTTGAGATTAAGATCCACTGGCGGCAGGTCTTCGTCCTGCCGGGCCCGGCCTTTCAGTTGCAGACGCAGCACGGCCTCTCCGGACGCGGCACCTTCCAAATCCACCCGGAACACATTGAATTTAAAATCCGCCAGGGCCTTCTGCACGCTGCTGACCGTACCCGCAGACGCCCCGGACGCACTCAGCGTATCCTTCATCCAGCCGGTCTGGTTCAGTTCCAGCGTGCCCCCCTGACCCGGCGGCACATACAGATAAGCATCCTCAAGCCGGATGGAGTTCGGCGAGAACTGCAAGGGAATGCGCCCGAACAGACGTCCCGCGCCCTTCCCGGTGAAACCGCGGAACAGCCCGAGGACGCCGCCGATGTCAATGTTCTCGGCATAGAGCAGCGCCTGGCCTTCCGGACGCAACCGGTTGATGTGCAATGCATAAGTCCGCAGCTTCCCGCCGCTCCACCCGACCTCGCCGCGTTCCAGGAAGAACCGGTCCGGCAGCTCCGCCTGCCCAATGAGTTCGCCCGGGCCGAGCTGCACTTTTCCCGGCTTTTCCAGGCGCACCTCCCGGAACCGCACCGTCTGCGCCGGGGCGCTTCGCACGGGCAACAGTGAAAGCAACGTCACGCTGGTGTCGATCCCGCTGATGCTCACCGCCTTTCCGTCGTTCCGCGCCTGCGCGCCGGCCAACCGGACTTCGCCGTGCGACGTCACCGGCTGCCCCGGCCGCCATTCGCCCTCTGCCCGGCCCCCGACCGTCCCGGAAAAAACCCAGCCGCCCGCGTCCCGGAGCAACGCGGTCGTCAACGCATCGCCTTCCAGAAAAATCGTGTCCGGAAGTTCCGCGACAACCGTCGCCGTCACACCTGCGGACTCCGCATCGCGCCGGAAAACCGCCCGGACCGCCGGCGCCGCCACGCTGCCCTGCGGCTGAACTTTCAGCACCAGCGCCGCCCCGGCCGGCGCCGGTTCCGAACGGAATTCGCGGCAGGCCAGATCCAGGCCGCGCCAGGTGCAGGACTGCCAGCTTCCGGACCCTGTGCCCAAACTCCAGCCGCCCGTACCGCCCGCCGTGAACGGCTGCCGGAAGGCCAACCCGCGCACGGCGAACTCCGCCGCCGGCAAGGCGGCCTCCGCCGCGTTCAGCCGGAATTCGCCCGCGACGCCCGCGGCATCCCACGAGGCGGAAAGCGTGACCGCGCCGGACAGCGTGGCGGGAACAGAGACGCCGGACGGCGTCAAAGCCACGGCCATCCGGGGAAGTGCCAGCTCCACCCGGCCAGTGGCGGCGGAAGACAGGTTCTGCGTGAGCTGGAACGGCAAGGTCGGAAGCGGCCCGGAAAACTGGACGCCGGACGGCAGGTCGCCGGGCAGCAGAACCGGATGCACATCCCCCGTGACGGCCAGCGCGGAACCCGTTGTCTGAGGCAGCGTGACCACGCACCGGACAATGACACTGCGCCCACCCTGCATGACCCAGCCCTTGAGCCGGAATCGCCCCGGCTGACGCTCTTCCGCCGCCATCACCAACCCCGTCCATTCCTGAAAACGCCCCGGTTCTGTTTCCACGCGAAGCACGACGTTCCGGATAAAAAACTCCCGCAGCGGGATTTTTCCATTCCACCCTACAGTGGAGATCGTACCGGCGTCCGTGACCGGACGCGGCGGCGCGGGGAGTCCGGCCAACGCCAGGGTTCCCGCCGGCGTCCGTTGCAGCAGGATTCGCACCCCGTCCAAATCCACTCTGTCCACGCGTCCCCGCAGCAGACTGCCGGGAGAGAAAGTCACGGTGATTTGGCGGCAGGCCGGCGCATCCAGATGCATGCCCAGCCGGACTGGACCGAACTCCGCCGTCCATGGAGTGAGCCGCAGGACGTGGCAGTCGCTACCGGGAAATCCGGCGCGGTCAAGCGCATGCCGGACCGCCGCTCCCGCCAGCGCCGGCCCATAGACCGGCCACAGCGCAACCGCCAATCCCGCCAGCAGAAACAACACCATCCCCAACCGCCGGAGCCGGCGGGAACACGCCGCTCCCCACCACATGTTTACCTTACGCAACATTCCATACTGTAGCCGCCAAAGCACAACCGCCCCACTCCGGGCCGGAACCGGCTCGCAGACCGCGGTAGACGGCACGGATGGCGCGCCACGGCCCGGACGCTTATTTCACGTTTACCGGCGTCGAACCCAACGATTCAAAATAGGCGCAGGTCTTTTCGTTGGCCCGCTTGGCTTCCATCTTGACATCGTCCGAGGTTTTTGAGAATCCCAGGAAACGCGACTCCTCGATTTTCCAGGAAACGTCGTAAATCAAAATTCGCTTGGTCTTGCTGTAGATCAGGTTGACCTGCAGCGAGATCGGCTCCCGCGGCCCGACCCCGACAAACTGAAACGAGGTGGCATCGGCAGCCATGATTTTCTGGACATTCAGCTTGAACCCGATCTGCTGCATGAATTGAATCAGCTGCCGGTCCGCCTGCTTGTCGAACTCAACGTTCTTCCGGTAACTTTGAAACGGGGTTCCCTCCTCAACCACGGCCACACACCCGCTCCATCCCAGCATGCCGGCGCCGGCGAACAGCAACGCCGCCGCCATCATCATCCCATTTCTGCCAAAGAGATTCATCGCCGGTTCTCCTGCCGTGGCCATTTCCGGAAACTATACCGGCCGCCGCGCCCGCCGCAAGAAAGCGCCCCGGGGGTCAAAAGATCCGTCAGATCCGTCAGATCGGACGGATCTGACTGTCTTGCGCTGGTTCTTTTGTGGCAAAACAATGGTATCTTATGCGTTTTAGTCCGCCGGCCGCGGCCGGAACCAAACCCAAGGATCCCATCCCATGCCGCTCGTTGACATGCCGCTCGCCAAGCTCCAGACCTATCAGGGGCTGAATCCGAAACCCGCCGATCACAAGGCCTACTGGACCCGGGCGCTGAAAGAAATGCGCGCCATCGATCCCGAAGTGAAGCTGGTCCGCTCCTCCTTCAAGGCCCCGCCGGCGGCGGAATGTTTCGACCTCTACTTCACCGGTGTGCACGGTGCCAGGATTCACGCCAAGTACCTGCGCCCCAAAAAGGCGGAGAAGAAGCATCCGGCCGTCGTCCAGTTCCACGGCTACACCGGCAATGCCGGCGACTGGGCGGACAAGCTGAATTATGTGGCTGCCGGCTATTCCGTCGCCGCCCTCGACTGCCGCGGTCAAGGCGGACTCTCCGAGGACGCCGGCAGCGTCAAGGGCAACACCCACAACGGCCACATCATCCGCGGCCTGGACGACAGCCCCGAGCGTCTTCTGTTCCGCGACATTTTCCTGGACACTGCGCAGCTCGCCGGCCTGGTCATGGACATGCCCGAGGTCGATCCCAAACGCGTCGGCGCCCTCGGCGGTTCCCAGGGCGGCGGCCTGACCCTGGCCTGCGCCGCGCTCGAACCCCGCATCGCCCGCGCCGCCCCGCTCTTCCCTTTCCTCTCCGATTACCGCCGGGTCTGGGAAATGGACCTGGCCAAGGACGCCTACAACGAACTGCGCACCTTCTTCCGGCAGTTCGATCCGCGCCATGAACGCGAGGACGAAATCTTCACCCGCCTCGGCTACATCGACATCCAGCACCTGGCCGACCGGATCAAGGCGACGGTGCTCATGGGCGTAGGACTGATGGACACCATCTGCCCGCCCTCCAGCCAGTTCGCCGCCTACAACAAGATCCGCTCGTCCAAGGAGCTGGCCATCTACCCGGACTTCGGGCACGAAGGCATCCCCGGTTTCTGGGACACCGCCTACGGGTTCATGATGGAGCTTTGAAGTTGGCCTGTGGTCTGTGGCCCGTGGGTCTGTTGGCGGGGAAAAACGGGCCCATCGCCATCAGAGGAAGCTGGTTATGCTGTAGGCACGTGCGTGCCGCCCGTGTTCCCTCACGCCGCCAAGATCCGTGATGCCGGCACGCGCCCCGACGAATGCGGGAACGTTCTGCGTCGCGGCTTCCGGCAACGCCGCGGGAAACGTGGTGCAACCGCGTTACTACAAGCGTCGAAACATGAAATCGGCACCGTCTGAAGGCAAAACTCCGAGGGACAAAGGGACAGAAAGAACGGCCGCGGGTGAGACCAGGATGCCGGGAGCCTTGTCCATTTAGTCCATTAAATCCATGGCGTCCATCCTCTTGTCCCTCCCGTCCCTCAACCCGCGGACCGTCAGCCCCGAAGCCGGCTCCGCCGGCATCGAAACGGCAGCGATCCTCGCCGCACTCCATGGCGCGGCCGCCGCGCGGGAACCGGGAAACCAGCCGATCGGGAGATCGGCGTTCCCGGGATGCGATCCGCCTTTCCCCCACAGACCACAGACCCACAAGCCACAGACCTTCTCTGCGCCCCGCCCCCCGGCTTGCGCTAAGGTGCCGCCGCGGAGTATATTCCCACGTCTGGGGGATTACAGAATCCGTTGCTTTATGAGGGATATTCCTATGGATATTG
>CAITSE010000368.1 GCA_903894975.1 uncultured Lentisphaerota bacterium | reverse complement strand
GTCCGCTTACTGACGCGCGCGGTTCTGACATAATAGGGTTATGCGCGACTACTTCAGGACAACCCGTTGATCTGGCCGTCGGCATCAAGGTCGATGCGGCGGTAGGCGGGATCGGAGCCGAGGCCGGGCATGGTTTTCATTTCACCGGCAAGCACATAGACGAAGCCGGCGCCGGCGGAGACGCGGGCGTCGGTGATGGGGAAGGTGTAGCCGGTGGGCCGGCCCTTGAGCGCGGAATCGTGGGAGAGGGAGAGGTGGGTCTTGGCCATGCACACGGGCAGGGCGCCGAACCCGAGTTCTTCCAGGCGCTTCAGCGCTTTCTCGGCCGCCGGCTGGTAGGAGACACTGGAGGCGCCGTAGACGGTGCGGCAGAGGGTTTCAATCTTGGCCTTGAGCGGCGCGGCGGCGTCATAGAACGGTTTGAACTCCGAGGGGGTCGCGGCGGCGGCGGCCACGGCGTCGGCAAGTTCACGGCCGCCATCGCCGCCTTTGCCCCAGAGTTCGCTGACGCAGGCCGCGGCGGCGCCGGCGGCCAGGGCGCGTTCGCGGATCATTTCGAGCTCTTCGGGATGATCGGTGTCGAAGCGGTTGATGGCGACGACTGCGGGAATGCCGGTGCGGCGGACATTGGCCAGGTGCGCCTCCAGATTGCAAAGTCCCTGTTCGAGCGCGGCCAGATCTTTCTCCACCAGTCCTGGCGGCATGGGTTTTCCGGGGACGATGCGGAAGCGGCCGGAATGCATCTTCAGTGCGCGCACGGTGGCGACGACCACGGCGGCATGGGGACGCAGGCCGGAGGCATGACATTTGATGTCGACAAACTTCTCGAAGCCCATGTCGGCCCCGAATCCGGCCTCGGTAATCACATAGTCGGCCAGGCGCAGCGCGAGGCGGTCGGCGACGATGGAACTGTTGCCATGGGCGATGTTGGCGAAGGGGCCGCAGTGGACGAAGGCCGGGGTGCCTTCGAGGGTTTGGAGCAGGTTCGGATGCAGGGCGTCCTTGAGCAGGACGGCCATGGCCCCGGCGCAGCCGAGGGTGTCGGCGGTGAGTGGCCGGCCCTTACGGTCATAGGCGAAGATCATGCGCCCTAGGCGCTTGCGCAGGTCGGCCAAGTCCTCGGCCAGGGCGAGGATGGCCATGACTTCGCTGGCCACGGCGATGTCAAAGCCAGTCTCCCGTGGCACGCCGTTTTCCTTGCCGCCCAGGCCGGTGACGATGTGGCGGAGGGCGCGGTCGTTCATGTCGACGACGCGACGGACGGCGATGGCCTGCGGATCGATGTCCAGCGGATTGCCCAAAAGCAGCGAGGTGTCGGCCGCAGCGCAGAGCAGATTGTGGGCGACGCTGATGGCGTGGATGTCGCCGGTGAGGTGGAGGTTGAAGTCTTCCATTGGAATGACCTGGCTCAAGCCGCCGCCGGCGGCGCCGCCCTTGATGCCGAACACCGGACCCAGGGAGGGCTGACGGATGCAGACGATGGCGCGGCGGCCGGTCCGGTTCAGTGCCTGGGTCAGGCCGATGGTGGTGACCGTTTTGCCTTCGCCGAGCGGCGTGGGGGTGACGGCGGTGACGACGATGTACTTGGAGTCCGGCTTGTCGGGGAGGCGGGCCAGGACGCGGGGGGCCAGGACCTTGGCCTTGGTCCAACCGTACGGTTCAATTTCATCCAGCCGCAGGCCCCAGGCGGAGGCAAGTTCGATGACGGGCTTGGGGGTGACGCCGCGAGCGATCTCCAGGTCCGATTTCATGCGGCAGGCTCCTTGTCGGGTACGGTTTGGATTAGACCGGCGTCCATGCGGAAGCCGTGCGGAGAATATGGCACCGCCCCCGGACCGCGCAACCGGCTCGCCTGGGAGAGGAGTATTCTGCCCTCGTTGTCCGGGAGGAGGCGGGTGTCCACGTCCGGCAAAAGCGCCTGGCGGGCCTCTTGTCCGTCGATTTTGTGCTATTTTGCACCATGCCAAAGCTCATCAGGAATCAGGTTCATGCGATTTTACATTCATCCCTTGGCTTTAGTCGTTGCGTGCCTGATTCTCCCAAGGGTGGCAAGGGTGCCCGCCGCCGGCGGGATCAGGCGCCGGCCACCTGCATGGCGATGCGGGCCCATTCCTCCAGGCGTTCGGGCTCGTAGCACACCGTGCTGATGTCCTTCAGGATGAACTCCAGCGGGCACCCGTGTTTGTCGCAGGCCGTCCGGGTCGCCTCCAGATCCGCCCGAACCTGGTCCGGATGGAAACGCTCCGTCGCCACCAGAGCGGGGCTCGGTTTGCGGGAAAAAACGTAGTCGCCGCCGATCTCCCGGGCGCCGCGTTCCTGATCAACCCAGGGGCTCATGGAAACTTTGCGCACGTTCGGGAGCAGGCGCACCTCGGCCATCTTGCCGTCGAGCGGATCGCAGCAGCCGTAGTAGACCAGCCCGAAACGCGCACAGATGCGGCTGGCGTAGTCCACCTCGAATTCCTTGAACATGTCCGGGGAGACGGTGGCAAACATCTGGGCCAGCCCGAACATCCAGACGTCCCGGGTGCGCGGTTTCTCCGGGTTGTAGCCGGGCGCGGGCAGTTCGTCGGTGTAGGCGCCCGTGCAGTGGATCAGGCTCTGTGGCGCGGCCAGCAGCCCCTGCGCCTCCAACTGGTCGAGCAGGCTCAGGTAGCCGTCGGTCATGCGGGCCAGCAGGCGGTGCATGTATTCCGGGCGGTCCGCCAGGGTATACAGGGCGTCTTCCACACTCATCCAGGTGGAAATGGGGTCCCACAGCGACAGATACGGCTCGGCGCCCCACGGCCGCGCTTCCAGCAGGCCGCCGAAGAGTTCATGGGCCACGGTCAGGCGACGGTTGGTCTCGGCCGCATCGTGGCTGACTTGGGGCGTGCGGATTTTCTCCAGATCGTCTTCGGTTTGAAACTGGTTCCCGTACTTGTGCCCCACCACCGCATTGGTCGGGTCGCCCACGGCGGTTTCCTCATGCACCTTGATGCCGAATCCGGTGTTGTGGATCGCCTTGTATACCTTGATGAACGGTTCCACCACCATGTCCACCGGGAAATGCTTCCACTGGTACAGCGTTTTCCGGAGGAAGTCTTCGTACCCGCGGCAATCCTGATCCGTACACTGCAGGGTCAGCTCGCCGCCGGCGTTCATTTCGTTCCAGCAGACCTGATCCATCATGACCATGGGGCGCGTCGGCTTCCGCGCATTGAGCTTGCGCCACAGCGCCCGCTTCTCCTCCTGCACCGGCAGCGCGGCGATTTCCGCCACGGCCGCGGCCAGTTTCCGGACAAGGACGACATCCTGCTGGTTCAACATGGTCAGTCTCCGGTCGTTTTGAACAGAAGCTCACAAAGAACACGAAGTTTTATACCCTCCGTCCTTCGTGGCCTTTGTGAGCTTCTGTTCAACGAATTCACGATTCTTGCAATTGATTCAGAATCTCTACTTATCTGTACTGTAGGCCTCTTACATGTATGATTACATGTTTCTTTGATGGTTTTTCATGTATAGTTGTTGGCATGACGCTTCTTTTGGATACTTTGCAGGCGGCCGTTCTGATGGGCGAGAAGGGCGTGTACCGCCATGACCATTGGCGGGGCAGGGGGCTCAACGACCCGTTCGCGCGCCTCTATTGCGTCACGGACGGAAGCGGGTTTGTACGGCATCACGGGCGGGAATTTCATCTCCGCCCGGGGCACGCCTACCTGATCCCCCCTTATGCCAATCTGGATCTCGGGACGCCGGACGCGGTGACCATCTGGTGGGTGCATGCGGAGGTCACTCTGGCGGGCGTTGCCGGGGTATTTTCCGTGCTGCCGCCGGAGTTTGAGATTGGACCGCCGTCCGGTTTGGCCGCCGCCAGGATACTGGATCGCCTTCTGGTGGCGCGGGCGCAGTCCGGGGTCGGGTCGGAACTGGCGGCCAAGGGATTGTTCCTGGAACTGCTCGGGCTGTTCTATCCTCCCGGCCGGGAAGCGGAAGCGCCGGTCGGGCGCCGGGACGAATGGCGGCGCTTTCAGGCGGTTTTTGAGTTGGTCAGGAGGCAGTTTTCCCGGCGTCTTTCCGTGGCGGAACTGGCGGCGGCGGCGGGGCTGGAACGCAGCTATTTTTCCGTCCGTTTCCGGGCGTTGTGCGGCTTGAGCCCGGCGCAGTATGTGACGCGCTGCCGGGTGGAGCGCGCCCGGGTCTTGCTGCAGGACACCGGCGTCAAACTGGAGGCGGTCGCCCGGGAGACCGGGTTCCATGACGCCTTTCACTTTTCCCGGACGTTCAAGCGTCTTACCGGGCGTTTCCCTAGCGCCAGCCGCGGCGCACCGCCGCCGGTCCTGCCGTGAGACTGAGGGATTGCCTCCCGGCCGCTGCCTGCGATTGGCTTCGATCCTTTCATGAGGGATATTATCTGCTTGTCTTTTAATTTGGGCCGGCGCAAAGCCGGCTTTCGGAGAGCGCGATGAAAACGTCCGTGACATGGCTGAAAAAGTATGTGGACATCCCGTGGGAGCCGCGGGAACTGGCGCGGAACCTGACCCTGGCCGGGTTGGAAGTCGAAGGGATCGACCAGCTTGGGATGATCCCGGACGGCGTGGTCGTGGCCGAAATCCTGTCGCGCGAAAAACATCCCAATGCCGACACCCTCAGCGTCTGCCAGGTCACCACGGGAACGGGCGAACCGCTGCAGATCGTCTGCGGCGCGCCGAACTGCGACGCCGGCCGGCGTGTGCCGCTGGCGACCATCGGTACGGCGTTCGCCGACTTCAAGATCAAGAAAGCCAAGCTCCGCGGCGTCGAGTCCAACGGCATGATGTGTTCGGCCAGGGAATTGTCGCTTTCCGAGGACCACGGCGGCCTGCTGATCCTGCCGCCGGAAACGCCTCTGGGCCAGCCGGTCAAGGAATTGATCCAGACCGACGCCGTGATCGACTGGGAAGTCACCCCGAACCGGCCTGACTGGACTTCGCATATCGGCATTGCCCGCGAGATTGCCGCGGTCATCGGCGCCGGCCAGGCCGGCGTGCGCCTGCCCGCGGCGGAACTGAAGACCGTCGCCGGCGTGCCGGTGGCGTCCGCTGCCGCCGTCGAGGTGGTCGCGCCCGACCTCTGCCCGCGCTACATCGCCCGGGTCATCCGCAACGTCAAGATCGGCCCCAGCCCGGAATGGCTGTGCCGCGCCCTGGAAGCCGTCGGCCTGCGCCCGATCAACAATGTGGTGGACATCACCAATTTCGTCATGCTCGAGTATGGCCAGCCCCTGCACGCCTTTGACCTGGCTCTGCTGGAAGGCCGCAAGATCGTCGTCCGCCGCGCCGCGGCCGGCGAGACCATCACCACCCTGGACGGCAAAGAGTTCAAGCTCACGTCCGAAAACCTGCTCATCTGTGACGGCGCCCGCGGCGTGGCCCTGGCCGGCGTCATGGGCGGCCAGAACAGCGGCATCCGCGATGAAACCACGACGGTGCTGCTCGAGAGCGCGTTGTTCCTGCCCGCCAACATCCGCGCTACCTCGCGCAAGCTCGGCATCAGCACGGACAGCTCGTATCGTTTCGAGCGCGGCGTCACCTTCGCGACCGTCGAGGCCGCCAGCCGGCGCGCCGCTGCCTTGCTTTGCGAACTGGCCGGCGGCGAAGTGCTCGACGGCGCCCTGGACGTCACCGCCGGTCTGGTGGCCGCCGCCGTCATTCCCTGCCGCCCCGCCCGGGTCAACCGCATTCTCGGCCTGGACCTGTCCGAAGCGCAGGTCATCAATTGTCTGGAACGGCTGGGCTGCACCGTGGCCGCGGCTGGCACCGGCACGCTTCAGGTGACCGTGCCACACTGGCGCCTGGATCTCAAAGCGGAAATCGATTTGGTCGAGGAAGTCGTGCGCATCCACGGCCTGCACAATGTGCCCGAGGCCGCGGCCATCGCCCGCTCCGGCGGCAGCATCCGTAATGACAAGTACGTCCCCCAGGAAGAGGCGCGCCGGCAGTTGCTGGCTCTGGGATTGGACGAGGTCATGCACTATTCCATGATGTCCGCCCTGGTCGCCACCACCGGCACCGGTGTGGCCGCCGAAGAATTGATCAAGCTGACCAACCCCATCAGCGCCGAATCCGCCTGCATGCGGCCGTCCCTGCTGCCATTCATGCTCCAGAGCGTGGGGCACAACCTGGCCCACGGCAACCCGGACTTGGGATTGTTCGAGATCGGCCGCGTCTTTGCGAAGTCCGCAAACTTGCCCGAAGAACGCTGGCAGGGCTGCCTGGCGCTGACCGGCCGGCGGCATCCGGAACGGTTCGGCGCCGAACGCGCGGAACTGGCCGATTTCTATGATCTCAAGGGATTGCTGGAAGGCTGGTTCGCCAGCCGCCGCGTTCCGGCCGTCTTTGAAGCCGCGGAACACCCGGCTTTCGTCCCCGGCGGCTGCGCCAGTGCCCTGGCCGGCGGTAAGGCACTGGCCGTCTTCGGCGAGATCAAGTCGGAACTGACCAAGGGTATGCGACTGAAGACGCCGCTCTTCGCCGCGCTGGTCGAAGTCGATACCCTCACCGCGCTGGCAACGCCGCCGGCCAAGTACCAGCCCCTGCCGCAGTTTCCCGCCACGGCGCGCGACATTTCCATGGTCGCCCCCGAGGACGTCACCGCCGGTCAGATCCTGGATGCCATCCGCTCGGCCAAGTGCCCCTGGCTTGAAAAGGTCGAGATCTTCGACCTTTTCCGCGACGAAAAGGCGCTCGGTCCCGGCAAAAAAAGCCTGGCCGTGTCCCTGACCTACCGCCGCGCCGACCGCACCCTGACCGACGACGAGGGCAACCAGGCCCACGACCAAGTCAAGGCCAAGCTCGCCAAGACCCTGCCGGTTGTGTACCGGTAATACGAACGTCGAACATTCAACATCGAACGTTGAACGTTGAATAGAAATCCGTTGCACTCCAATATGCTTTCATGATGGATCCGCTTCTGCCTGGAGCTTTCGTTCGAGGTTGAACGTTCAATGTTGAATGTTCGACGTTCGCTTTTCATCCGAAAGGGTTGCGAATGTGTCATGTCTCCGTCATTCCGCGTCCGATCTCCGTCCAGGCCTCCGCCGGCGCGTATCCGATCACGGCGGCGACCGTCGTGCGCGCCCCGGCGGCGCTTCTGGCCGAGGCCCAGTTTCTTGCCGCGGCGCTGCGCCCTGCCACGGGTTTCGACCTGCCGTTGGCCGCGTTGGAAACTGGCGCCGGCGGGATCCGGCTGAACCTGGACCCGGCCGCGGCGGTCCATGCCGATGGACATGTCCTGGAAGCCACTCCGGAAGCGTTGGAAATCCGCGCCGCCACGCCGGCGGGCGTCTTCTACGGCATTCAGACCTTGTTACAGCTCCTGCCTCCGGCCATTTTCCGTGCCGCGGAAACTGCCGGGCCCTGGATCGTCCCCGCCGTGCGCATCGCCGATCAGCCGCGCTTCGGCTGGCGCGGCATGCACCTGGACTGTGCGCGTCATTTCATGCCCAAAGAATTCATCAAGAAATTCCTCGACCTCCTAGCGCTGCACAAAATGAACGTGTTCCACTGGCACCTGACCGAGGATCAGGGCTGGCGGATCGAGATCAAGAGTCTGCCCAAGCTGACAGAGGTTAGTGCCTGGCGCGAGAAAACCGTCGTGGGTCATCATGACAACCGGCCCCGCCGCTTCGACGACACCCGCCACGGCGGGTTCTACACCCAGGACGATGTCCGGGAAATCGTGGCGTACGCGGCCCGCCGCCACATCACGGTCGTGCCGGAAATTGAGATGCCCGGGCATTCCCAGGCCGTGCTTGCCGCTTATCCCGAACTCGGGTGTACCGGCGGCCCCTATCATGTCCGCACCGTCTGGGCCATTTCTGAAGACGTTTTCTGTGCCGGTAACGATGCCAGCCTGACCTTTCTCAAGGCCGTGCTGAAAGACGTTTTGGAGCTGTTCCCCAGTCCGTTCATTCACATCGGCGGGGATGAATGCCTGAAGACCCGCTGGGAGAAATGCCCCAAGTGCCAGGCGCGCATCAAGGCCGAGGGGCTCAAGGACACCCATGAATTGCAGAGCTGGTTCATCCGCCAGATCGGCGAGTTCCTGACCCAACACGGTCGCCGGCTCATCGGCTGGGACGAAATCCTCGAAGGCGGCCTTCCGCCCGGAGCCACCGTGATGTCCTGGCGCGGTACGGAAGGCGGTATCAAGGCCATCCAGGCCGGGCATGACACGGTGTTTGCCCCGAACAGCCACACCTATTTCGACCATAGCCAGGCCACCAGCCGGGAAACCGAGCCCCTGACCATCGGCGGCTTCCTGCCGCTGGAAAAGGTTTATGGGTACGAACCCGTGCCCGAAACCCTCCCGTCCAGCCTGGCCGGACATGTCCTTGGCGCCCAGGGACAGCTTTGGACCGAATACATGGAAACGCCTAAGGCTGTAGAATACATGGCTTTCCCGCGGTTGACTGCGCTCGCGGAAGCGGTGTGGTCGCCGGCCGCCGGCAAGGACTACGCGGACTTCCTCCGGCGCCTGCCGGAGCACCTCCGCCGGCTGGACGTGCTGGACGTCAACTACCGCCCGTAATCAGAACTTCACCTTGGGTGTCTCGCGCTCGGCGGCGTCGGTGATATTCCACAAGTCTTTTGCCGGGAAGGTGAAGAATCCGGCTATGAGGTTGGCGGGGAATTGTTCGCGACTGGTGTTGTAGACGGTGGCAACGTTGTTGTAGTCCTGGCGGGCGGAGGAAAGCCGGTTCTCGGTCTCAGCCAGTTCCTGCTGGAGCGCCATGAAATTCTGGTTCGCCTTCAGGTCCGGGTACTGCTCGACCTGGAGCATGAATCCGCGCACAGCGCCGGAAAGCTGGGTTTCCGCCTGGATGCGCTCGCCCTGATTTCCGGAGGCGGCCGCGTTCAGGGCGCCGGCCCGGGCCTTGGTGACGTTTTCGAACAGTCCTTTTTCATGGGCCGCATAACCCTTGACCGATTCGACCAGGTTGGGGATGAGATCACACCGGCGCTTGAGCTGGACGTCGATCTGGCTCCAGGCATTGTCCGCCTGCCGCCGGTTCACTACCAGCCGGTTGTAGATGCTGACGCCCGCCATGAAAAGAAACACGGTGCCTAGAACAAACACGGTCAGCAGAATTAACATGATTCCCAGCGCTCCGAACATGGTGTGATCTCCTCCGGCCCCGAATCCGGGGCGACTTCCCCAGTCCGGGTTCGGTTACAGGCAGAAGATAATGCATCCCCGGTGCCCGCGCCACAGGGCGGTCATAAATCCAGAGAGGTTTTGGCGTAGGTTT
>CAITSE010000367.1 GCA_903894975.1 uncultured Lentisphaerota bacterium | reverse complement strand
CTTTTCGTCGTGGGCGTAAAATTTCTTGTAATCGGTGACAATCTTCTTGAACTGCGGGTGCGGAAACCGGCGCTGCACGCGCACCACGATGGTCTTGGCCATCTTGCTGCTGATCACGGTGCCGGTGCGCACCTTGCGGTGGCCGCGCTCGTCTTTGATGTCGGTCGCTTCGGTGGTCATGGCTTATTTCCCGTCCGTGGTGGCCGCAGCCTTCTGCCGGCGCGCGGTCTGCTCGGTCAGCAGGCGGGCCGTATCCCGACGCGCCTGGTTCATGCGGGCCGGATTGGCCAGCTGGCCGGTGGTCTGCTGCATGCGGAGGTTGAATCCCTCGCGCCGGAGCTCGCGGGCCTGCCGCTCCAGCTCTTCGTCGGTCATCTCGCGGATTTGTTTGGGTTTCATCGCTTCGTCACTCCTGGAACCTTGCCCGTCACACGCCTCAGACGGCTACGTGGCGGCTCAGCATCTTGCAGCGCAGGGGCAGCTTGCTCGCTGCGCGGGAAAAGGCGCCACGCGCCAAATCCTCGGGGATGCCACTGATTTCGAGAATCATGTTACCGGGTTTCACCACGGCGACCCAGCCCTCTGGATTGCCTTTGCCCTTGCCCATGCGGGTTTCGAGCGGTTTTGCCGTATACGGTTTGTCGGGGAAAACTCTCATCCAGACCTGGCCGCGACGGTTGAGGTGACGAGTCACCGCGACACGCGCCGCTTCCAGTTGTTGGGCTGTCAGCCAGCCACGGTCCAAGGTTTGCAGGCCAAACTCGCCGAAATCAAGCTTGTTGTTTCGGGTTGCGTTTCCCGCGCGGGCGCCCTTTTGGACCTTTCTGTGCTTTACGCGCTTTGGCATCATGGCCATTGGTGTCGTCCTCCGAGGCTTCGGGTTTGCAGATCCACACTTTCACACCGATCGCACCGGCCACTGTCCGGGCTTCGGCGAAACCATAATCGACATTCGCCTTGAGGGTGTGCAACGGCACTTTGCCCTCATGGAACTCTTCGGTACGCGCCAATTCGGCGCCGCCGAGCCGGCCTGAGCACCGGATCTTCGCCCCCAGCGCGCCCATGTCCAGGGCCGTGCTGATGGCTCGCTTCATGGCGCGCTTGAAGCCGATGCGGCGCACCAACTGCTGGGAAATGTTTTCGGCCACCAGCTGGGCATCTGTCTCCGGCTGGCTCACTTCCTTGATGTCCAGATACACTTCTTTGCCGCCCGTCAGCTTCGCCACATCCGCCTTCAGCAGATCGATCTCGGCGCCCTTGCGGCCGATGACCAGGCCGGGACGGCCGGAATGCACGGTGACGCGGACGCGGTTGGCAAAGCGTTCGATGGTGACCTTGGAGACGGCCGCCTGGGCAAGCCGTTCCTTTACGTACTCGCGGACCTTGAGGTCCTCGTGCAGAAGGCTGCCGAACTCCGGCTTGCGCGCAAACCAGCGGGACTGCCAGGCTCGCGTGATGGGGATCCGGAACCCGATGGGATTGACTTTCTGGCCCACAGTTTCACTCCCTGATGTTATTTTTCATCCGACACAACGATGCGGATGTGACTGCTGCGCTTGCGAATGCGCCCGGCCATGCCGCGCGCTTTCGGACGGAAGCGGCGCAGGGTTTTAGCCTCGCCCACCACCGCTTCTTTAACGGTCAGCGTTGCGGGGTCCGTGCGGTTGTTGGTCTCCGCATTGCTGATGGCGGACTTCAGGGTTTTGGCAACCATGCGAGCCGCCTTGCGCGGCATCAACTGCACGGTTTCCAGCGCCTGTTGCGCCGGTTTGCCCTGGATCAGCCGCGTCACCTCGCGCGCTTTAAACGCCGAAATGCGCACGTCCTTGGTTATGGCTTTTGCTTGCATCCCTGAGCCTCTTCTGCTGCTGCTTCGGCTTTGCCTGCCCCGTCTCCGGTGGCGTCGGCTCGGCCGTTTCTGCGTGTCTTCAAAACGTTTCGTCGTATGGGTTACGGATTCCGCCGGCTGCCGGTTTCTCCGGCCGCTTCCACCACTCGCACCTTCATTCCCGGCGCGAGCCGTGTGACGGATCCTTCAAGCACCTGTGCCGCACTGATTCCGGATCTGACCTCAATGATCTGAATCCGGGCCGCCGGTTTTTCCCGATCCAGCACCTGCCAAACCGTTCCGGCTCGCATCCCGGTGGAAGCGCCGGCATCTAGCGCCACCACACCGAGTTCCAAGTTCACGGAGAGGACCCGGCAATCGGTCGGAGCGCCTTCACTGCCACCTCGCCTGGCGACTAACGGCGGCAACGCTTCCAACCGGTCACAAGCCCGGGCCAGTTCCGTGACCCGTCCCTGAATCTCCCGCCGGAGAGCTTCACTCACCGGCAGGGTCTCCAGGATCGGCGGCAGATACTTGCCAAAGTCGCGAACGGCTGTTGTCAACCGCCGCGTCTCTGCCTGGCGTTCTTCCAGGCCGGCCAGCACTGCCGCCATCGCCTCGCCGGAAGAGCCTTTCGACTCCTCAAGCAGCAGGGGCGCCACTCGCCCTTGCAGCCCGTCTAACTCATCCTGCAGCCCCTTGCACTTCAGTAACAGCTCTGAGCTTTTCGCCCGTTGCCGTTCCAGTTCGCGCTCGGTCCGCACCAGAGCCAGACTCAGCTCAGCGCACTGCTGTTCTGCCGCCGCCCGCGCCATTTCGGTTTCCCGAAGTTTCGCGTTCGCATCGGATGGTTCAGCCGTGCCCGTCTCCGCCGCACCCGAAAGTACGACGAAACACAGAACGCATACCATAATGGACGAAAACGGATCTGTCCACCGTTGCAGCCACTTTTTTTCCGGAAACTCCGCCATGCCTGCTTAATCCTGCCGCATCCCCTTGCCGGGCATGCGGAAGGATCACTGTAGCGCGGGATAGCCCCGGCGCAACCGGTGTGGGGGGAAGTGCCTGTGGGCTGTAGGTCTGTGGTCTGTGGCGGCAGAAAAATAGGATCTATAGATGCAGTGGGACCTGTTTTCTGGTCTTCCCCACAGGCCACAGACCCGCTTACCGCTTGGGCCCCAGCAAACTGCCGAGCTGGCGCTGTCGGGCGGCGGTGCCGCGGGCCACGGAAATGGGCTCGCCGGTGGCGTAGTCCAGCCCGGTCACATACATCGCCGCGGCCGGGGTCATGGGCAGGGGAATGAAATCCTGCACTTGCTGCAGGTTCCACCGGGCGCGTCGCAGGAAATCCTCCACCGTCCGCATGTGCGCCTCGGTGCAGCCGGGAAAACTGGAGATGAAGTACGGCACCAGGTACTGTTCTTTGGCGGCGGCGGCAGTCTCTTTCCGGAACAGTTCCAAAAACTGGTCGAATACCGCCGGCCCCGGCTTGCGCATCCGCCGGAGCACCTCCGGGTGAAGATGTTCCGGGGCGACCTTCAGGTGTCCGGAGACATGGTGCCGGATCACTTCCCGCAGCCAGGCGGGCTGCCGCAGCGCCGCGTCCATGCGGATGCCGGACTGGACAAAGACGTGTTTCAGCCCCGGCAGCGTTCGCGCCGCGCGCAGCAGGGCCAACCCCGCCGCCTCGACGAGCCGGAACTGCGGGCAGATCTCGGGGAACAGGCAGCTCGGTCGCCGGCAGACCCGGCAGGCATCCGTCGCGCCGTTGCCGCACCCGTAAAGATTGGCCGACGGCCCGCCGAGGTCGGTCACGGTGCCGCGAAACTCCGGGTCCGCCGCCAGTGTGCGGAGTTCGCGGAGGATCGAGTCCTGCGACCGGCTCCCCAGGAACTTGCCTTGGTGCAGGCCGAGCCCGCAGAAGGTGCAGCCGCCGGGGCAGCCCCGGACTACGGTCACCGAATCCCGGATCATGGCGAACGCCGGGATCATTTCCTTATTATATAAAGGATGGGGCCGGCGTGTGAAGGGCAGGGCGTAGACTCGGTCCAGTTCCCTTACCGGCAGCGGCGGGGCCGGCGGTTCGATCAACAGGGCGCGGGCGCCGTGGAACTGCACCAGCCGCCGGCCGCAGAACGGGTTCTGCTCGGCCTCGACCCGGCGGGTCTGTTCCAGCAGCAGTTTCGGATCGGCCTTCAGTTTCTCCCAAGATGGGAGGAGGATGTCTGTGGCCTGTGGTCTGTGGTCTGTGGGGGAAGGCGGGGGCACGCCAAGGCTGCCAGCAAGCTTCTGCGAGCGATCATCTCCCGCTGTCCCTGGAGTCCCTTGAGTCCCTGGTGTCTCTTCCCTCGTCCCTTGGTCCCTGCGCCACCCCGCGGACTCCGCCGCGCCCAAGAGCACGGCGGTGCCGGGAATGCCGCGGAGGAGGCCCGTGGTCTGTGGTCTGTGGTCTGTGGGGGGAAGGAGCGTTGCGGGTTGTGGGTTGCGGGTTGCGGGTTCGGGGGGAGCGGGAGCCATCTTCCCAGTTTCCAGTTTCAAGTTTTCAGTTTCGCGCCCCGCCGGCGCACCCAGGCGCCGCGCAATCTCGCGGATGGCGCTCTCGCCCATGCCGTAGACCAGGATGTCCGCCTTGCTGTCGGCCAGAATCGAGGGGCGGAGCTTGTCCTCCCAGTAGTCGTAATGCGCGACGCGGCGGAGACTGGCCTCGATCCCGCCCAGCACCACGGGCAGGCCGGGAAAAGCCCGGCGCGCCAACTGGGCATACACGGCGCAGGCGTGATCCGGACGCAATCCCGGCCGGCCGCCGGGCGAGAAGTCGTCGTCCTTGCGCCGGTGCCGCGCCGCGGTGTGATTGGAGAGCATGGAGTCCAGGTTGCCGGCGCTGACGCCGCAGAAGAGCCGGGGCCGGCCCAGGGCCGCGAGCGCCTCCGGGTTTCGCCAGTCCGGTTGCGCCAGGATGCCGACGCGCCAGCCGTCCGCCTCCAGCACCCGGCCGATCATGGCCGTGCCGAACGACGGGTGATCCACGTACGCGTCGCCGGTCACCAGCAGCACGTCCAGCTCCGCCCAGCCGCGTCCCGTCATCTCCGCCCGGGTCATGGGCAGCGGTCGGGCCTGAGTTGGATGGGAAGAGGTGGGTTTCATAAGATTCAGCCGGACTTCAATATCCCGCATGCCGGTGCAATTTGCCAGAGCGGGCGTTCAACAAACAAGAGGAAGAGTGTTTCTCACGGAGGCACGGAGATCACGGAGGGGGAACGCGGTTGGCCTCTCCGTGCCCCCGTGCCTCCGTGAGAAAAACGTTTTCCGCGGGGATTGCGTGTGTCAGGGCTGATTGCGGCGCGTGGGAACACGGGCGGTACGCCCGAGGCTAGTGCGCCAGTGGGCGCACTCATGTAAGGAGGTGTAAGTCCTTCTCAAGTTGAACCTTTCAGACTTG
>CAITSE010000366.1 GCA_903894975.1 uncultured Lentisphaerota bacterium | reverse complement strand
GAGGACGCCGCCCGTTTCGAGCGTACCATCTTCGAGATGCTCAAGACCGCCGGAATCAAAAACGGCGACAAGAAGGAAAACGCCATCTTCAGTCGTGTGGATCGGCTCGCCAGCGGCTGGCTGCACGCCGAAGGGTTCTACAAGACTGAAAACGGTGAGGGTAAAGCGTACCTGCACATTGGCCCGAAGTTCGGCACGGTCAGCAAACGCGCCGTCAACGAGGCGATTAAGGAGTGTCGCACCAAGGGAGATGCCAACTGGCTGGTCATCCTCGGTTTCAGCTTCGAGAGCGACATCGAAAACCGCGACCTCGGCGGTTTCATGGTCACCAAGGCCCGTATGCACGACGATCTGATGCAGGAAGGCCTACTCAAACGCGACAAGAAGGCCGCCGCGTTCGTCACCATCGGCGAACCGGACATCCATCTGCGGCGCGACAAGAAGGCCGGTACCGTCCAAGTCGAAATCCGCGGGCTCGACATCTACGACCCGGTGAAAGATGAAGTCAAAGCCCGCGAGCTTGCCGACATCGCCTATTGGATGCTCGATGACGATTACGACGGCAGCAACTTCATTCCCCGGCAAATCTTCTTTTGCGGCAGCGAGGACAAAGACGAGTTTTCCGACTGGAACAAAGGGTTGTTGCCCTTCACCCAGGACACCAAACGCAAGGCGGAGAAAACCCTGCGTGTCGAGATTGACTATGAGGCCTTCGCCCGACTCTACGGGCACCTTTCGCACCCCGTTGCCGTCAAAGACAAGGATCACCGCCTCGCCGTCCGCCTCGTCAGCCAGTTCGGGGAGGAATGCACGAAAGTCATCGCCGCCCAATAGGCAATCTGGGGGAACCCCGCATCACGCCGGGTTGATCTTGGCTGCCAAACCGGCACGCGCCGGTACGGGGTTGTCAGTGCATGGTGGCGTTGATTTCGCTTTCGAGGCGAGCAAAATCCTTGCCGGACGCGAGGCTGGCGCCGAACAGCAGCACCCGTTTGGCGTGATACTTGCCGGCGATTGTGGCCTTTTCTGTGGCCTTTTCATTTTCTGCGGCGGCGTTTTTTCCTGCCGGCCGGGAAGAACAACGCCGGGGACGCCGCGGTTGGCGCATGGGGAAGATGGTGTTTGGGTGCGTTCTGTGTCGCTGCTCATGCATTGCCAAAACCAAAAGCCCGGCTTGAGCTTGTCCAAGCTCGCCGGGCGATTGTGGCTCTTTTGTGGCTCCTATTTGTTGCCACTCATGGGGGTTGGTTACCCCTGATGACGGCTTATTGAGCTTAAAAGATGGTGGGCCCGGAAGGGATTGAACCTTCGACCAAAGGATTATGAGTCCCTTTTTTTGAGCTCAAAGTCATCATTTTGTGGTATTTTTGTGGGTTTTATAATTTTTAATTGCAGGTATAGTTGACCATAGTTGTCGGTTCTTCTCCATCCGGGACTTCGAGGATTTTGACCATGGGCAGACCTATCAAGGGACACCTCTACAAGCGTGGCGACGTTTGGTGGCTAGAATATAATGCGAATGGGCGCCGGGTCCGTGAGAGCTTGGAAACCGGAAGCCGGAAAAAGGCGAAGGCCAAGGCCGAAGACATGCTTCGCCCCTTGACCGCCCGCACAGAACTCGGCCGGCGCATGGAAGCGGTGGCTGCGCTCCGCACCGCTGAAGATGTGGCCAAGGATGCGGAAGCCGCCAGAAACAAACTGCTCTTGGCAGATGCATGGAACCAATATCCCTATGACATAAGCGTCCGGGGCAAGGGGCGAAAAGTTCACCCTCTTTCTCCCTACAATGTCGACAAAAACCGACTCTGCTGGAAAAAATTCACCCGTTGGATGCAGGAACATCACCCTCAGGCAGAGCACTTGGAAGACGTGACGCCGGCAATCAGTGCTGAATTCTCCAAGCACCTTATTGAAGCGAAAAAGCTAAGTGGGCACCGGCACAACATTATTGTCCAGGTGGTATCCATCGTGTTCCGGCGGGCAGGAAGGACAGACCCTTTCCAGAATGTTCCCCGGTATGCCCATGAGTCCCGAAGCCGCGAGATGCTTTCCACACCGGAGTTAATGAAAGTTTGCAGAGCCGCAACGGGAGAGCTGCGCACACTGCTGGCCATCGGCCTTTTTACCGGGCTTCGCCTTGGAGATGCTTCTACCCTACAGTGGACAGACATCGACATGACAACCCACGCAATCAAAAAGAAAGCCGCAAAAACCTCCAAGCTGTCGGTAATCCCATTGCATCCAGACCTCCGACGAATTCTAGAAGAGACTCCCCTGCCCTCCCGCACAGGGTTCCTCCTCCCGGATATGGCAAAAAAATACTTGAGGGACCCCCCTGCCATTTCCAAGCTCATCCGGCTTCATTTCAAAGCCTGCGACGTGGTCACTCAGGAAAAGCGCCCCGGTGCCAAGCGCGCCACGACGTTAAGAGGATTTCATTCTCTCCGGCACGGCCTGGCGTCGGCCGCAATGAATGCCGGTGCCAACGCCGAAGCTATAGCGGCTTTGCTGGGGCACAACGTCCAACTCACCCGAGAGATATACACACACTGGGGCATGGAAACAGGGCGACGCGTGGTTGAATCTCTGCCCTCTGGCATTATTACCTTTCCCAAAACCGTGATTGATGTCGAGTCTCCACCTGCGCCAGAGTCCCCGACAGATGCGGCCACGGCAGCCTCAAACGACGCCACGACCACGTTGAAAGCAATCGAGACAACGGTTTCATCCATGACTGAATCAAACTGGATGGATGTCCGGGACAAGGTGCTTCAGCTCCTCCGAGTCAAAGAGTAGCCCTCCCCACAGTCTTCGCGTCATCCCCGTCGTCTTCCACGACGCCTGATAATCAGGCCAGATGCCGGCTTAAATCCCCGCCCGTTTTCTGGCATAATATCCTGAGAGTGCCCCCTTGGTTCCGGCCAAGGGGGCGTTTTTGCTTTCCGGCGGGCGCCGCCGGGAATGCACCCGTTCTCAACACCCGGTAGATCGGCTGCATCAATCCGCAGCCACAAGGAAAGAGGTGTCAGTATGAGCAAGCATGTGTGGGCAAGCAGCGGCGAAGTTGTGCATGTGCATCCGCGGCCGGGAACATCTTCCGGCGGCGGTGGTGGCGGCGGCGGAGGAGGTGGTGGTGGCGGCATGGGCGTCTTCGGGTTTATCGCCATGCTGGTGATCGGGTTTTTCCTGTTTAATTGCATGGCGTCTTCGCTGTCCGGCTTTCTAATCATCATGGTCGTAATCGGGATCCTGGTCTGTTTCCTGGGCTGAAGGACAGCTCTAACCCGCCCGCCGGCATGGCTGGCCCCACCTCGGGTCATCTTGCCGGCTTTTTTGTCCCCATTTTTCAACCCCAGAAGGGTTCTGCCGATGAATGATCACGGCTCTGACGCCGGCTTACCCGGCCTTAATGTCTCTGCCCCGGAACAGGCGCTTCCGGTGGCCGAACTGCCGGAACGCCGGCTGATGGAGTGCCCCGCTGAGTACCTGGCGGACAGCGAGCTACTGGCGCTGGTCATGCCGCGGCAGTCGCCGGAGATCGCCTTGGCCTCCGCCCGGAGAATGCTTGCTGAACTTGGCGGCCTGCCAGGACTGTACCGGGCCGGGGTTGCCGGCCTGGCCCAGTATCAGGGCATCGGCCCCACCGGTGCCCGGCTCATCCATGCGGCGCTGTCCCTGGCCACACGCCTGAACCGGACTCCCGGCCGGGAGCGTATGCGGCTGGAAGCCCCGGGCGATGTGGCGGCGTTCATGCGCCCGGTGTTTTTCCAGAAAGAGAAGGAGGAATTCCACGTCCTGCTGCTCGACCCGCGCCACAACCTGATCCGGGACGAGTGCGTCACCATCGGCCTGGCGGACCGCAGCCAGATTCACGCCCGGGAAGTGTTCCGGAGCGCTATTCGTGAGAACGCCTGCCGCGTCATCCTCTGCCACAACCACCCAAGTGGAGATCCCATGCCCTCACCGCAGGACATCGAATGCACCCGCGGCCTGGTCGGCGCCGGCAAGCTGATCGGCATCGATGTGATCGACCACATCATCGTCGGCGAGCGCACCCCAACCCGGCCGGTGTTCTGGCTCAGCTTCCGCGAAGCCAACCTGTTGTTTCCTGCCCCATGATCCCCAACCCTGAACAAACGAGAAGGAAGTGCCCCATGAACGTCACGATCCCCACCAAGACCCTGAAATCCATGCTCAACGGCTTCGGCAAAATTCTCACCAAGAAGAACACGCTGCCGGTCCTCGGTCATGCGCTGTTCGAGCAGTCCAGCCCCGACAGCATCACCGCCACGGTCACGAACTTGAACGAGACGCTGGCCTACACGCTCCCGGACCCGCAGCCGGCGACCGCCACCGATGGCATCACCAAGTTCCTGTTCCCGGTGTCGGTGCTTCGGGAGTTCGCCGACAACCTGAAGCGGAACGATACCTTGACGCTGACCCCGCGCCTGGATCAGGACGTGCTGACCACCGTGACGGTGGACGGTCGCCTGGTCTACCGTGAGGTCGGCACGCTGCCGGCAGAGGAGTTCCCGGCGGTCACGGAGACCGTCACGCTGGAGTCCTGTAATACCCTTGGGGCGTTCCTGACGGCCTATCGCCGGATCGTCCGGGCTACGTCTCCGGACCAGAACCGGCGGATGCTGAACGCGGTGTTCGCGGACAGCACCAACGGCAACGTGGCCGGCACGGACGGCCGGCGGCTGATGCTGCTCCACCTGGAGCCGTTCCCGCTGACGGAAAGCGTGATCATTCCGCCGTCGAAGATTCTGCAGAACGGGCTCCTGGACGCCGAGACCGGCATGCTGGGCTGTCTGTCCACCCCAGCCGGTCAGCACTGGCTGAAGATCCAAGCCGGCGCCTGGAGCTACCAGCTTCATTGCCTGGACGGCAACTACCCGAACTACCGGCAGGCCATTCCGACGGTGTCGGCGATGCAGGATGGCTCCCTCGTCATTCCCGCCGCCGAGGCCCAGGCGCTGAAGTCAGCGATGAACCAGCTCGTCACGGCGAACCACACCGCCGTGGCGGTCTTCGCGTCCCCGCAGGGTGTCGCCGTGCTCAATGCGACGAAGCTGGAACCGGGCGTCCAGCGTCCGCACCTCGCCCTGGCCAACGCCAAGTACGACGGCAAGGCCCCGGTGCTGATCGCGTTCGACAGCCGGTTCCTGCTGGACGCGCTGGATGCCGGGTTCAACTGCATCCAGTTCCCGACCGACCCGTACATGCCCATGCGGCTGACCCCGGAGAACGGCAGCCCGGATGACGTCTGTGTCATCATGCCCTACCGGGTTGAAGGCGACGCGCTGGCGCAGATCCGCGAGTTCATGACGCTGACGTACAACGCCGCGCCCGCCAGTTCCATCGTTCCCGTCCCCACCAACGAGACCCAACCCCAGGAGAATCAGACCATGAAAACCAAGTCCCAGTCCCTCGAAACCCAGAATCCCGCGACCGCGCCGGCCACGGCGGCCCCGGCCAGCAACCCCGAGTCCGGCACCCCGGCGACGCCCGAGTCGGCCGTCATCCCCTCCGCCGGCACGGCGCGCACCGCCGGCAACGGCCTGGTCTTCGTGCCGTCGGAAGACCCGGTGCAGGACCTGCTGACGGAGCTGAACACGATCCAGGACAACGCCGCCGACCTGCTGAACCGGTTGAAGACGCTCCGGCAGAAGGCGCGCAACGTGGAACGGTTCTACAAGAGCCGTGCCCGCGAGATCGAAAGCAAAAGCCAGCTCATCGCCAAGTTCCAGAAAGCCGTCGGTTTCTGACCGGCGTCGCCTGTCCGTTCCAAATAATGCCCCGGCCAGACCGTTTTCGGATGGCTGGCCGGATGCTAATATCTGTTAGTATAAAACTGCACAGCTGTGCATATTTTGGAGGTTTTTGTGCTCAAACTCACCTCGTCCTTCAGCAAGAAGGTGCCGGTCGCCGGCGCCGATTTCTCGTCCCAGTCCTATCATGCCGCCGTGGAGGTCGAACTCCCCGACGGTCTCAGCCCGGAACAGCTCCGGCAGCGCATTCACGAGACGTTCGATCTGGTCCGCCACAGCGTCGAATCCGAGCTTCAGGGTGGCAACGTTGCCACTTCGGCCCCGGTTCCGGCATCGCCTGCGGCGTCCACCGCGCCGGTCCCGGCCAGTCAGTCGCGGCAGCAGCCGACCAACGGCGCCAAGGCGTCCGCCAGGCAGCTCGGGTTCATCACGGACCTGGCCCTGCGCCGGAAACTCAGCCCCCGCGCCCTGGAGCCGGTGGTCCAGAGCCGGTTCCGGGTCGGCACGCTCTCCGATCTCACCCGGAAGCAGGCCTCGGAATTCATCGACCACTTCGATGACATCACCGCCGAGCTGGCGAGGGCTGCCTGATGAAGGCGCCCACGCTGGCCGAGCTCCGGCAGAAGCCGCACTGGTCGTACTCGTCCATCAACCAGTTCCTCAACGTCTGTTCCCTCCAGTGGGCGTACCGGCACGTCTACCACGAGGAGCCGTTGACCACCCCGGTCAATCTGGTCTTCGGCACGGTGTTCCATCGCAGCCTGGAGTTCGCCTCACGCCTGCGGCAGGCCGGGAAACCGGTTCCTACAGCGGAACTGCGGCAGCTCTTCGGCGACCTCTGGTCCCAGGCCTGCAAGATCACCCAGCCGGCGATGCGGTTCGAGCCGGACTTCAACGCCAATGCCTTCCACAATCTCGGCACCGGCATGCTGGCGATCTACCTGGCCGGCGTGGATCCGGCGGAGACAGTCGTGGCCGTGTCCCAGGCGTTCTCCGTGCCGTTGGTGGACGCGGCTGGCGAGGAACTGGACCGCCCGCTCATCGGCGAGTTCGACTGCATGGTCGAGGTCGGCGGGCAGCGGTTCATCGTGGACTGGAAGACGGCAGCCCGGAAGTGGCCGGAGGCAAAGGTCCGGCTGGATCTACAGCCAACCTGCTACCTGTACGCCCACCGGCATGGTGGCGGCCGGGAGACGGACCGGTTCCGGTTCGACGTCATCACCAAGGCCAAGAACCCGACGGTCGAGCACTACGAGACCGTCCGGGACGACGACTGCTTCACGCGGCTGACGGAGACGGTGCGGGTCATCGAACAGATGGTCCGCGCCGAGCAGTTCCTGCCCAATGACCAGGGGTTCGCCTGCGGTGACTGTCCCTACGGCATGGCCTGCCAGGCCTGGCACCGCACCCAGACCCGCTGCCATTACCGGCTGGAACTGGCGGCGTGAGACAGGCAGCAAAAAGGGGCGGAGGTCCGCCCCTTCTTTTCCTTCCAACGTTCCCGCCCACGCGCGCCTGTACGCCGTGTTGGCGATTTCATGCTCCTCAGCTTCAATCTTCACCCGTTTGCAGTCCGGAAGTTGCCGTGAGCATAGTCCACTTCTTTGTGATGACTCCCGCAGGTTAAGCATCACGCATGGCTTGGTGGCGTTTCCTCATCTCGGCCTGCATTTCCTGGGCGATTTTCATACGGTCGTAGCCATTCCGCAGGGCCTCGCCCAACGTCTTGCCCGCTTTGGCTCCGGCGTCCAGGGCACACGGGTTTTTCATCACATCGGGAATTGACTCGGGAGTGATTGGCACGCCGGGCCCGTGGATCGCGTAGTGGCCGCCGACTTTGCAGGTCTCACCATAGCCGCAGTAGCAGCACCCCAGGGCGCCGGTCGCGTGTACGGTAGCAACGACCTTCACGAGATTGTAAGCGCAGAAGGAGTTCATCATGTCGGCCGGCGGCTTTGGCATCAGGCCGCCGAGCCCGACGGTCACCGCGAGCTTGCCCCACAGGATGTCGGCTTCACGGTGACGGAACTGGTACCACCGTTCGAGGAAAGCGTGCATGACGGCATTAAGCGTGGAAAAGTAGTTCACCCCACCGAGCACGTAGGCATCAGCTTCGACGATCTTGTCGCGGAGCGGAGCGAAGTCGTC
>CAITSE010000365.1 GCA_903894975.1 uncultured Lentisphaerota bacterium | reverse complement strand
GTCCAACGTCGAATTGGAAGTCATGCGATAAATCTAAGCTCAAACCGACCGGGTTTTCCTTCGACGTTCAACGTTCAATGTTGAATGTTCGACGTTCGATTTTTTCCTTAAGTTGACGCGCATGCCACAAGGGGTTTCTGTGCGCGCAGAACCGCATAACTGACGCCGGTGGGGCGGCGGAGTTACATCGCGTCCAACGTGCCGATGGTCAGGGCGTCCAGGCCAGCTTTGAGAACCTGCCGGGTGCGGACGCACAGTTCCAGCCGGGCCCGTTTCTGCGCCGGGGTCGGGGCCTTAAGTACCGGGCACTCAGTGAAAAACCGGCTGAAAGCCCGCGCCACGTCCAGTAGGTAATTGGCCAACAGGCTGGGCTCCAAGACCGCGCCGGCATCTTGGACCGTCTGCCCGAACTTGGCCAGACCCAGGGCAAGCGCCTTTTCTTCCGGTGCGCCAAGCACACTCCAGTCCGCAATTCCGGCAAAGTCGTCCGGCCCGGCCTTGCGTAAAATGGAAGAGATCCGGGCATAGGCATACTGGACGTACGGTCCGGTGTCGCCCTCGAACTGGATCGAGGCGTTCGGATCGAACATCATGGTGGTCTTGGCATTGACCTTGAGCAGCATGAACTTGAGGGCGCCCATGCCGAGGACTCGGCCGCGTTCGCCCAGGTTGGCGACCGCTGCGTCGCCGGCGCGCTTCTGGCATTCTTCGCGGGCGAGTTGTTCCATTTCATCGAAGAGATCGTCGGCGTCCACCACGGTGCCCTCGCGGCTCTTCATTTTGCCGGTGGGCAGGTTGACCATGCCGTAGGCCAGGTGGTGGCAGTCCGCAGCCCAGGCATGGCCGAGCTTGCGGAGGATGGCGAAGAGCTGCTTGAAATGGTGGATCTGCTCGTCGCCGACGACCCAGATCTGGCGGTCGGGACGGAGGTCGTTCTGCTTGAGCAGGGTGGTGCCGATGTCCTGGGTGATGTAGACGCTGGTGCCATCGCTGCGGAGCACGACCTTCTGGCCGAGCTTGTCGGACTCGAGGTCGATGAACACCGCGCCGTCGGCGCGTTTCTGGAAGACGCCGCGGGTCAGGCCGTCCTGGATGAGGTCCCGGCCCAGGGTGTAGGTGTTGCTTTCGAGATAGAGTTTGTCGAAGACGATCCCCATCCGGGCATAGGTCTGGTTGAACCCGGCGATGACCCAGCCGTTCATGGTCTGCCAGAGGGCGCGCACCGCGGGATCGCCCTGCTCCCAGGCCAGGAGCATATCCTGGGTGGCGCGGCCGATCTCGGTTTCCAGAAACAGTTCGTCGCCGTCCTTCTCCGCCAGTTCCGGGCGCGCCGCCTTGAGGGCCGCGAGCTGGCGCCGGAATTCCTGGTCGAACTTGACGTAATAGTCGCCGACGAGATGGTCGCCCTTTTTCCCGGCGCTTTCCGGCGTCTCGCCATTGCCGAAACGCTGGTAGGTGATCATGGATTTGCAGATATGGATGCCGCGGTCGTTGATGAGGTTCACGGCCACCACGTCATGCCCGGCGGCGCGCAGCAGCGCCGTGAGTGCCTGGCCAAGGGTGTTGTTGCGGACGTGGCCGAGGTGCTGCGGCTTGTTGGTGTTCGGCGCGGAAAATTCCACCAGGACGCGCCGCCGCTGTTCCGCCGGCAGCAGGGCGCCCCCGAGCAGCGCCGCCGCGTCCCCGACACTGTCGCGAAAAAGGGCGCCGGGCTTGAGCCGGACGTTGACAAAGGCCTTGGCCAGTTCCGCCGCCTCGACGTCGGCATGCCCCTGCAGGAATTCGGTGATCTCCGCGGCCAGCACCGGCGGCGCCACGCGATAGGGCTTGGCGAGCTTGAAGGCGTTGATGGTCAGATCCGCCTTCATCTCCGGCGGCGGCTGTTCGACGGTGATCTCTGCACGGATGCCGCCGTGGCGCTCCGCCAGCATGATCTGCACGTCCTGAACAAAGGGATATTTCATGACATTCCGGCTCCGGTTCGGCAAAAAAAGAAATATGAATCCAGCCCGGGGAATATCCACTGTTCCCGAAGCCGCAAAGGCCGCCGGATTTCGAGAGCCATCGAGGGCCGTCGAGTACCATCGAGGGCTCTCGATGGATGTCGATGGCACTCGAACGGAAAATTTGTGGCGCCCGCGCCGCCTCTCCGCGTCCAGGGAGGGCGGATTCAGTCCGCGGCAGGTTCCGGGGAGGCTTCGCCGTTGGGTTCCACGGTCAGCGCCGCCTGATTGAAAGTGGCGTAGTTGAGCTGAAGGAAGGCGCAGACGATCTGCCGGTTCTGCACCACCACATGGGGCGGCAGCCGCAGCCGCAACCGGGTGTAATTTAGGATTCCCTCGACGCCGCCGGCCACCAGTTGATCGGCGGCTTCCTGAGCGGTGCTTTTCGGGACGGTGAGCACGGCCAGCTTCACCCCGCGCTCCCGGCAGACCTCGGTGATCCGCGCCGACGGTTCCACCAGCATGGGGCCGATATGGGTGCCGACAATGTGGTGGGCGACGTCAAAGGCGGCAACCAAATCCATGCCGTAGTTCGCCAGCGGGATGTGCATCGCCAGCGTCGTGCCCAGGCGGCCGCAACCGACCAAAGCCATTTTCCGGCGCACGGTCAATCCCAGCGCCGCACGAATCATCTGCTCCAGGTCGCGTACGGCATAACCCTGACCGACCCGCCCCGTGTGCCCCAAACAAGACAGATCCTGCCGCACCTGGTTGGCGTTGTTGCCGTAGATTCCGGCCAGTTCCCGGCTGGAGACTACGGCGGTGTTGCGCGCCTTAAGCTCTTCCAGGACGATCAAATATTCAGACAGCCGCTGGGCCGTTGGCCAGGCGATTTTCCGCGTCGTCGCGCCACTGCCGTGATCATCCTGAGCCATGCACAACCGCCTCCCGGTGAACACCCGTTTCCCGGGTGTGAAATATTTCACCCAGACAGTGTAGCGTACCCCGGCAGGTTGTCAACCCTAGCCCGACCAAGCCGGAACCACGCTTGCGGTGCTATGCCACCCTTGTGCCGGATTGCCCGGGCTACTGTCGGATAATCCGTCAGAGTCGGGAACGCAGCCGGTCCTGAATGGCTTGGAGCCTAGTCGCGGCGCCAGAGACCTCCAGCCATTTCCGCTCACTGCAGAAATGCCGAAGCATGCCGCCGCCGCCCAGCATGTAAAGAAGGCCGAGCCCGGTGAAAACCAAGGCTTTGACTTCCGCCGTCCAGGGCAGCAGGAACCACACGCCGACATGGATCAGAATGACGCCGAAGATCAAGAGCAGCAACCCGGCGAGAACGCAAAGGACGTTCAGGAACAGTCGCCGAACCATGGCCACGCCGTGGAGATACGCCTTGAACGCTTCGATCCGGGCGGAATCCAGAAGATTCCGTCCGGCCAGGACTAGCACCCGTTCAAGCACGTTGTCCAAAAGGAGCGACAGCAGTCGTTTCATTTGCGGCGGCCCATGAAGTAGCCCAGGACCAGGGCGCCGAGAGCCGCACCGCCAATGTAGGGCCAGGGATTCTTGTGGACGCTCTCGTCGACGGCCGTGGCGATTTCCTTGGCCTTTTCCTCGGAAACATCCTTGAGGTGACGGGCGGTTTCCGCGGCGCGTTTGCCGGCGGCGGTCAGGGCGTCCTTGAGACGGGCCTCTTCGGTGACCACGGCATCCTTCAGGTGCTCGAACTTGCCGAGGAGCAGGTTCTTGACTTCGTCCTTGCGTTCCCGGGCGGCCTCATCCAGAAGCTTGAGAGCGTCCGAGATTTTCTCGTTGCTGGTGCGGGTGACGTTATCCATGACCGGTTCCTCCATGAATTGCCGCGGCTTATAAGGGAGCTGCGGGCAGGATGGGGATTGCCACGGGCCGGCAGTGCCGGCCGCCTGAATCTCCACCCCCATCATAGCGCCTCACGCCGGCGCCGTCAATCAGGAAGCCATGTTTTCTTTCGGCGTCAGCGCTTCCGGGAGAGAATGGCGGCGAGGGAAAATCCGCTTACATTCTTGGGAAATGGCTGACGACACCCCCCGCATTCCGCTTTCTGCCTACATGCTGACCTGCAACAATGGGCGCACGGTCGAAAAAGCGCTGCGTTGCATGACCTGGGCGGACGAAATTATCGTCGTGGATTCCGGTAGTACCGACAACACCCTCGAACTCGCGAAAAAATACGGCGCCCGCATCGTCCCCCGCGCCTGGACTACCTTCCGCGAACAGTACCAGTTCGCCATGGATCAATGCGCCCATGACTGGTGCTTTTATCTCGACGCCGATGAGGAACTGATGCCCGAGCTGGCCGGCGAGATGCGGGCCGCCCTGGCCGCCAACGCCGCCCGGCCGGAGCCGGAACAGGTCCGCGCCTGGTACGCGCACCGCCGCACCTGGTTCCTCGGCCGTTGGATCCTGCACGGCAGTTGGAGCCCCGCCTCCGACCGCGAAATCCGCCTCTGCCACCGCACCCACTGCCAATGGCTCGGCGACCTGCACGCCACCACCCGCTGCCTCACCGGCCGCATCGCCACCCTCCGCTTCCTCTACAATCATTATTCCTTTGCCGAACTCGCCGACCAGATCCGCAAGACCGATTCCTACTCCACCGTCGCCGCCGGCGACAACCAGCGCCACGGCAAACGCTTCTCCCTGCTGAAAATGCTCGTCGAACCGCCGTTCCGCTTCCTGCGCGATTACATCCTCAAGCGCGGCTTCCTCGACGGCCTGCCCGGGTTCATCATCGCCGTCAACACCATGTTCTACGTGTTTATCAAGCAAGCCAAGCTCTGGGAATTACAACGGGTGAAGCCGGGGGAAAAGCCTGAAAGATGAAGTCTGAAGTATGGAGCTTAAACCTAATTCGACGTTGGATGTTCAACGTTCAATGTTCGACGTTAGCATCCAAGATGTTATGGTTCTTAAATTGACGCGAACCCCCGCAGAGGGCTGAAAGCCCGACCCATTCCCTGAAACCTCAATCACCCATCGGAGCGAGGTGACCCATGATCCGGCGCAAAGGACAATTCAAGACGGAAGTCCGCGAGAAAATGCGTGGCGGCACCGGCCACGTCAAGATCGAGCATTTCTGGGAGCCGGGCGGCGAACTGAAGGCCAAAACCCGGCTCTGTGCCAAGCTCGTCCTGGATCCCGGCTGCAGTATCGGCTTTCATGAGCACAAAGAGGAGGAGGAAATCTATTTCATCCTCCGCGGCGAAGGCGTGGTTGAGGAGAATGGCGAAAAACATCCGGTAACTGCCGGCGACAGCGTGCTCACCGGCAACGGCGCCGGTCACAGCATTGCCAATACCGGCGCCGAACCGTTGGAACTGCTGGCCTTCATCGCCCAATACTGAACCGGACAACAGTTTTTTGAACAGAAGCTCG
>CAITSE010000364.1 GCA_903894975.1 uncultured Lentisphaerota bacterium | reverse complement strand
GATTCGACGTTGAACGTTCAACGTTCGATGTTCGACGTTCGCATTTAGTTGTTTTCCAGAAGATTAGGGTTCTTAAGTTTACGCGCATGCCTCCAGGGGGTGTCGGGGGATGGAAGGATGCCATCCCCTGACTCTTCCTCCCAGACATCAGTCGGCTACGTCATTTTCCCGTCTGCGGGCAGGTGAGTGACGGCGTGGCAGGCGACGGTGCGGTGGGGGCCGGCGGGGTCTAGGCCGGGATAGCGGACCGGGCAGGTTTGGCGCAGAAGGCTGCCTTCCGGGGCGGCGGCCAGGAGGGGGCAGCGCGGATGGAAATGACAGCCATCGGGCGGGTGCAGGGGAGATGGCACTTCGCCTTCGAACCGGGGCAGCGGCCGGCGTTCCGCGGTGTCGGGCACGGCGGCCAGAAGCGTCCGGGTATAGGGATGCCGCGGATCGCGCAGGAGTTCCCGGGCCGGCCCCTGTTCGACGATCCGGCCGAGATACATGACGGCCACGCTGTCGGCCAGGTACCCGACCACGGCCAGATTGTGGGTGATGAGCAGACAGGTCATGCGCCGGGAGTCCCGCAGATGGGCCAGCAGATTGAGGATCTGGGCCTGGACGGAGACGTCGAGGGCGCTGGTCGGTTCGTCGAGCACCAGGAATTCGGGATTGAGCACCAGGGCCCGGGCCAGGCTGATCCGCTGGCGCTGGCCGCCGGAAAATTCGTGGGGATAGCGCGACAGCACCGCGTCGTCCAGACCGACCTCGGCGAGGGCCGCGCCGATCCGGCGCTGCCGCTCCGCCTCGTCCAGCCCCGGCTCATGGATGCGCAACCCTTCGCCGACGATCTCACCGACGGTCAGGCGCGGGGAAAGCGAGGCAAAGGGATCCTGGAACACGACCTGCATGCGGCGGCGGAGCGCGCGGAGTTCGCGCCGGCCGAGCCCCATGACGTCGATGCCCTGAAAAACGACCCGCCCTTCGGCTTCGCGCAGCAACCGGAGCAGGCTCAAGCCGACAGTGGTCTTGCCGCAGCCGGATTCGCCGACCAAGGCGATGGTTTCACCGCGGGCCACGGTCAGCGACACGCCGTCCACCGCCTTGACGTGGGCCGCCACCCGGCCGAAAAATCCTTGGCGCACCGGGAACCAGGCGCGAAGATCCTCAAGCGTCAGGATCGGGCCACCCTGGCTGGGGAGTTCGATGGGGCCGGGGGCCGCGACGAGAACGACGGCCGCGGGCGCCGGCGGCGCGGCGGCATTTTCCAGCCAGTGACAGCGGCCGGCATGGACGGCCGATCCGGAAACGGCATGGAAGGCGCTTTCCTCTTGGGCGCACCGGGAAAAGGCCGCGTGGCACCGCGCCTGGAACCGGCAGCCCGGCGGCAGGTCGGCCAGGGCGGCGGGCACGGCGCCGGGGATCGGCAGGAGCGGCGCCTCGCGGGCCGAACCGCGCGGCAGCGACCGGAACAGGCCGCGGGTGTAGGGATAGGCCATGTTCCGGAAAAGTTCCTCCCGCGGCGCGGCCTCGACAACCTGCCCGGCATACATGACGCAGACGCGATCGGCCACCTGGTTGACGATGCCAAGATCGTGGGTGATAAAGAGCACGGCCATGCCGGTTTCCACCTGCAAGTCCTGAATGAGACGGAGGATCTGCGCCTGAATGGTCACATCCAGAGCGGTGGTCGGTTCGTCGGCGATGAGGAGCCGCGGCCGGCAGGCCAGGGCCATGGCGATCATGACGCGCTGGCGCATGCCGCCAGAGAGTTGGTGCGGGTATTCGTGAAGCCGCTGTTCGGGTGCGGGGATGCCGACGCGTTTCAGCAGAGCCAAGGCCTCGGCCAGGGCGGCGCGTTCGTCCATGCCGCGGTGAATCCGGAGCGGTTCCATGACCTGCCGTCCGATGCGCATCACCGGGTTCAGCGAGGTCATCGGTTCCTGGAAAATCATGGCGATGCGGTCGCCGCGGATCCGGGCCATGTCGGGTTCGGACAGTCCCAGCAATTCCCGGCCGTCAAAGGTGATGCCGCCGGCGGGATGGAACGCGTGATCCGGAAGCAGCCGGAGGATGGACAGCGCCGTCACGGACTTGCCGCAACCGGACTCGCCGACCAGGGCAACCGTCTCCCCCTCGTCCACGGTAAAAGAGACACCGTCGGCCGCGGTGGCGATCCGGCCATCCTCGAGCCGGAAGCAAGTTTTCAGGTTGGTGACGGAAAGAAGCATGCAAATTCCAGATACGACTCAAACGGATCGTAATGCCGTCCACGAATTCCACGAATGTCACGCAACAGATAAAAAGGTACAACCCCAAAATTGATTCATAACAGAAATCACACATTGACCTTCGTGTTTTTTCGTGAAATTCGTGGATGAAACAGGGTTGGGGTCAGCACTTCCTCGGGTCGAAGGCGTTGCGCAGGCCGTCGCCGACGAAGGTCAGCATGAGAGTGGTCACACAGAGGACGAGGAAGGTGGGCACAATGATCCACAGCGCCTGCAGGTTCGCCTGCCCCTGGGTGAGGAGTTCGCCCAGGCTCGGCTGGGGACTGGGCACGCCGAGACCGAGGAAATCCAGACTGGTGAGCGCCAGCACACCGCCGCTGACCATGAACGGGAAAAAGGTGACCAGCGGCGTCAGCGAATTCGGCAGGATATGCCGGAACATGATGGCCGCGTTTTCCGCCCCCAGTGCCCGCGCCGCCCGCACATACTCCAGGTTCCGGCCGCGCAAAAATTCGGCGCGCATGTAGGCTGCGATGCCCATCCAGGAAGTCAGCACCATGATAAAAAGTAGGACCCCGATGCCCCGGGACAGGATGGTGCTGAGGATCATGAGCAGATACAGGCGCGGCAGCGACCCCCAGATTTCCGTGAACCGCTGCCCGAGCAGATCGGTCCAGCCACCGAAAAATCCCTGGATCCCGCCCAGCACCGTCCCGACCACGACGGAGATCACGGCCACGGTCAGGCCGAACAGCATGGACAGGCGCAGCCCGTAGATCAGGCGGGCCAGGACGTCGCGGCCGCGGTCGTCCGTGCCGAGCCAGTGCCCGTCGGCCCAGCTTGAGGACGTGACGGCGCCGGTGGCGCGGTCGCGGATGGCGTAGGGCGCCGCCAGCGCGTCGCGGCCGGAGCGGCTGCCGCTGGCGATGCTGGCATACCCGTGACGCACCGGGGCCCATACCATCCACGGCGACGACGGCAGGAACGGTGCGCCGGCCGAACCGGAAATCCGGGGAGGTGATGGCGGCAGCTCACCGGGTTCAGAATCAAACACCGGGAGGGAGGGAGACGGCGTCACCGGCTGCCGTGACGGCGGCGGCGGCGCGGCCCACCGCCGATAATCGGGTTCCGGACTGCCGGAAGGCAGACCGAAGTCCGCACCGGCATAAACAAAAAGCGCGGGGGAAAACCAGCGTCCCCCGCACCGCACCGCCAGAGGACGATCATTGCAAAGCAGTTCCGCCGGCAGCACCACGAAAAAAAGACCGGTCAACGCCAGCAGACTGAACCAGGCCAGGCGGTTCTGCCGGAACCGCCTCCACTTGCGCAAATTGTCGGGACTCAGGCGCATGGGCCATCCATAACCACGGCGGCCGCGGGGACCGTCTTGGGTGTGATTTTTTCCGGCAAAACAACTACCTTGAAAGCGAGGCCAGGACAAGTCATCCCTCGGCCTTTTCGAAGCTGATGCGAGGGTCGACCAGAACATAGCCGAGATCGGTCAGGAGCTGTCCGGCCAGGCCGATCAGGGTGGTGAGGAAAAGAATCCCCATGACCACCGGGTAATCACGCTGCACCACCGCGGTGTAGCCAAGCAACCCCATGCCGTCAAGATTGAAGATTTTTTCGATCAGAATACTGCCGGTGAAAAACACCGCGAGAAAACTGGCGGGAAAATCGGTGACCAGCGGAATCATGGCGTTGCGGAACACATGGCCGTAGAGGACGCGGCGACGGGAGAGTCCCTTGGCGCGGGCGGTCACTACATACTGCTTGCGCACTTCTTCCAGAAACGAATTCTTGGTGAGGAACGTCAGGACGGCAAAACTGCCGAGATTAAGGCAGAGCAGCGGGCCGGCCAGATGCCGGAAATAATCCAGGGTCTTGCGGCCGGCGCTCCAGGTAGCATAGCCCGGTTCGCCGGCCGAGGTCAAACCGGAGAGCGGCAGCCAGTGGGCCACGGCGGCATCGCCGGGACCGAGGAGCACGATCAGCAGCACGGCCAGGACAAACCCCGGAATACTGTATCCGGCCAGGACGAGAGCGCTGCTGGCCGTGTCGAACCGGCTGCCGTTGCGCACGGCCTTGGCGATGCCGAGGATCACGCACAAGGGATAGCTCAGGATAAAGCTCCATAGCCCCAAGGAAAGGGACACCGGAAATTTTTCCATCATAAGCTGCAACACATTGCGGTTTCGGTAGAAAGAATCGCCGAACTGGCCGGCGAGCATGCCATCCCAGTTGGCACGGCGGCACAGCGCGGCGGGAAACGGCTCCGCCGGATCACGCCGGGAGAACCAAAGGAAAGTGCGGACATAGCGCTCCCACAGCGGGCGATCCAAGTGGTAGACAGCCCGCAGCCGGTCCATATCCTCCCGGGAAACCGTCCGCCGCCCCTCTTTCAATCCGGCTCCCGGCCCGCCGGCGGTGGCGGCGGCCACCTCCCCGCCCGCCGTGTCCCGGCCTTCCAGCCGGTTCTTCATCTGCTCCAGCGGTCCCCCGGGCACAAACTGGATCACAAAAAAGGTGACCGTCAGGATTCCCCAGACGGTCGGAACCATCAGCCACAATCGTCGCAAAAGGTAGGCGCCCATGCTTCCGGACTTTCCTGCCTCAAGCCGGAAAGTCAAGCGGCGGAGGCAACTGCATTCCCACCGATTTTCCCGCACAAACCCGCTTGCATTTTACCGCCATCGCCACTACTTTACAGTGTTCTTTTGAGGAGTTCGTTTTCGGAATTGGTTCTATACTTTGCCGGATTCACAGGTAATCCGAACGATTCTTGCTACACTCATTCACACGAGGTACCCCGATCATGCGCTGGACCACCGCTCTTCTGCTCTCTGGACTCATTACCGCCGCCGCCGTCGGCTGCCGCTCGGATAAGGTTCCCCTCACCCCCGCCCAACAGGGAGCCATCGGCGCCGGCGCCGCTGGCGCCGCCACCGGCGCCATCTGGGCAAACAATGCCGGCATCCTGAACAGCTGGGAAGGCGCGGGCGTGGGCCTGGCCGCCGGCGCCGCCACCGGCGCCCTGATCGGTGACGCCTTGGACGAAGTGCAGACCAAGAATGAAATGGACAAGCTCCGAGCCGGCCAGGCCGCCGCGTTGGGAGACAGCGCCGGCAAGGACAAGACCATCGCCGACCTCCAGGCCGAGCTTGACCGCATCAAGAGCCAGGTCAAGGAGCCCAACGTCCAGATCGAAGTCAAGGACGGACAGATGCGCTTCACCGTCCTCAGCGAAGTGCTCTTCGACTCCGGCAAGGCTGACCTCAAGAAAAACGGCGCCGCCACCCTGGACAGCATCATCGCCGTGATCGCCAAGGAATATCCGGACCGCGAAATCGCCATCGAAGGGCACACCGACACCGACCCGATCAAGGCATCCAAGTGGAATAACAACCGCGACCTCTCCTACGCCCGCAGCCTCGCCGTCTTGAGCTACGCCCAGGAAAAGGGCATCGCTCCGGAACAGCTCAAGGCCGTGGCCTGCGGCGAGTTCTTCCCGGTCGCCCCCAATGACAGCCCCGCGAACAAGAGCCTCAACCGCCGCGCCGTGATCGTGGTGATGCCGCCCAAAAGCTCCATCATCCTCGACAAGAAATAACGAACGCGTCCGCAGCATGCGGATAGCTGAAACCGGCCGCGGACTTACCCCAAGTTCGCGGCCTTTTTTATGCCTGCCCCCTGAACAGAAGTTCGCAAATAACGCAACGTGTTTTCACTCATGCAACGCGGCAACGAAACCCGAAACGCGAAACCGGCACCGCCTAAAGGCGGAACTCCGAACCCGGACGGTCCGGCCAATGTTGGGAATTCCCACTTCAGTGGGGGCTGTTCTCTCTTTTTGCGCCCCCTTACGCTGACCCTGATCCTGCTTCTGGGCGCCGGCTGCGCCGTCACCCGGGACTCCCGGTTCTCCCAACTGCGGCCGTGTCCCGCCCCGCAGGAACACGTACGCGTCGCCGTCCTGACGCCCCAGATCAACCCGGCGCTGCGCCGGGAGAACCTGACTCCGGAAAATCCCTGGTACGAGCGGCTCGGCGATGGCCGCGGCTCGGTCGTCACCAGCGGCATGCCGGATGTCGCCGTGGGCTGGGATCTGCTGATCCTGCTAAACCGGTCCAAGCGTTTCGCCCAGGTCTTCCCCGTCACCTCTCGCGAAGAGGCCGCCCGCCTGGGCGCCGACCGCCTGCTCCTCTGCACCGTGCATGACTACCGCACCATCAACCGCGGCTCCAACCGTCGCTATCCCCTGATGTTCATCACCAGCCCGCTCATGTCCATGTACTGGATTCCCTGGTTGACCCTGGAGGCCAGGGTGGACCTGGAAGCGGAGATGATCCATCCGGTGACCGGGGAGCGTTTTTTTCATAACCGCCTGCAACGCAGCTATACCAAGACCGTGCGCCTGGCTATGCCAGAGCCCTTCACCAAAAAAATGCTGAACTTCCTCCAGGTCGAAGCCACGCCGGAATGCATTCTGGAACTGTTCGACCTCGACCGCATCCCCCCCGAGCCCGAGGTCGGCCCCGCCCAGCCTGTGCCCGAACCCCAGGTGCCGGCCCTGCCGGAAGACACCGCCGCGGGCAGTTGACCGGAAGCGTGCCGAGATCGCAAAAAGAATTCTCTCACGGTGGCACGGGGGCACGGAGGGGTAAAGAACGCAATACGGGAGTTCTCCGTGCCACAGTGTCCCCGTGAGAAAATGGGTCGGAACTTTTCTTGGTGATCTTTGCGCCTTTGCGAGAGACGGTTTCGAAAGTGAATTCGGTATAAATCCCCTGAAACCCTGTTATGTTTACCGGTTGCAGCCTGTCTCGTTATGCCATCGATCCTCTGGCATTTCTGTCACCCTTCAGGCTTACCGCCAAGGCTCCTCCCGTGACTCTTTCCCTCTTCCAAACCGCACTCCAAACCGCGCGGACCGGCGCCGCCCCCAACGCAGACTGGCTGGCGGAGCTGCTCGACTGCACCGACGCGGAAGCGCCGGAACTCTACGCCGCCGCCGACCACGTCCGGAAAGCCTCGGTCGGCGACGAAGTCCATCTCCGCGGCCTCATCGAATTCTCCAGCATCTGCCGGAAGAATTGCGCTTATTGCGGACTCCGCAGCGGCAACCCCAAAGCCGGACGCTACCGGTTGGAACCGCAGGAGATCATCAAGGTGGCACAGGAGGCCGCGGCCCTCGGCTACCGGTCCGTCGTCCTCCAATCCGGCGAGGATGTCTGGTTCACACCGGAACGGTTGGCGGAGGCCGTCCGCGGCATCAAGGCGACCACGGACCTGGCGATCACCCTCAGCGCCGGCGAGCGCGACCGCGAGACCTACCGGCTCTGGCGCGAGGCCGGCGCCGATCGCTACCTGCTGCGCATTGAGACCACCGATCCCGGGCTTTTCGCCGCGCTGCACCCCGATGACGACCTGGAGGAGCGCAAGGCCTGCCTGTACACTCTCAAGGAACTCGACTACCAGCTCGGTTCCGGCGTCATGGTCGGCCTGCCGGGACAAACCCCGGCGATCCTGGCGCGGGACGTGATCTGGCTGCACCGGCTCGGCGCGGAAATGATCGGCGTCGGCCCTTTCATTCCCCACGCGGACACCCCCCTGGCCGCCGCCAGCGGCGGCTCCGTGGAACAGACTCTGCGGCTGGTGGCCGTGCTGCGCCTGGTCTTCCCTTTCGCCCACATTCCAGCCACCACCGCCATGGGTTCGCTGGACCCGCAGGGGCGCGAAAAAGCGCTCCGGGCCGGCGCCAACGTGGTCATGCCCAACGTCACCCCCACCGACAAGCGCCCGCTTTACGAGATTTATCCCGGCAAGATCTGCCTCGGTGACGACGCCCGGCACTGCCGCGGCTGCATCGGCCGGCGCATCGAGGGCCTCGGCCGCCGCGTCGCCACCGGCCCGGGCCATGTCATCCGGAAAAAAGCCTGAAGTCTTTTGTAGGTCGCGAATCCAGGCGATGCGTGGGAACACGGGCGGCACGCCCGTGCCTACATTTTACAAAAAAACGCAACAAGGAGCATTCCTCCTTGTGATTCTTTGTGTTCTTTTGTGGCCAAACCTGAATCGCCCTGGCGGGTTCAGCCGCGGATGAGCGCGAGCAGTTCGGCGGTTTTTGCCTTCATCAGCGCCGCATCGCCACGGGCCTCAACGTTCAGACGCAGGATCGGTTCGGTCTGAGACGAGCGCAGGTTGAAGCGCCACACGCCGTTGAACTCCAGGGAAATCCCGTCCGTTTCGTCCTTGGCCGTGGCCTGCGGCTCATAGATCGCGCGGATTTTGGCAATGACCGCCGCCGCATCCGGTACCCGGCTGTTGATCTCGCCGCTGCATGGAAATGCCCGTGCCCGGTCGCCGACCAGTTCGCTCAGGGTTTTCCCGGTGACGCTGACCATCTCCGCCAGCAGCAGCCACGGCACCATCCCGGTGTCGCAATAGGCGAATTCGCGGAAATAATGATGCGCCGACATCTCACCGCCGTAAATCGCATCCTCTTTCCGCATCCGTTCCTTGATAAAGGCATGCCCCGTCTTGCTCTGCACTGGCCGGCCGCCGGCCGCCCGGATCCTTTCGACCGTGTTCCAGATCAGGCGCGGGTCATGGATCACCGCGGCGCCCGGAGCCTTGCCCAACATGCTTTCCGCCAGCAACCCAACGATGTAGTAACCCTCCACAAACGCGCCGGTCTCGTCAAAGAAGAAGCACCGGTCAAAATCCCCGTCCCAGGCGATGCCGAAGGCCGCGCCGCTCTCACGCACAGCCACAGCCGTCGGCGGATGAGATTCCTCGTGCATCGGATTCGGCACGCCATTCGGGAAAGTGCCGTCGGGCGTGTGGTGGACGCGGACAAAATGGCACGGCAGATGTTTGGCCACGGCGTCCAGAAACGGCCCGGCGCAACCGTTCCCCGCATTCGCCACCAGCGTCAGCGGCTTGAACTTCTTCAAGTCTACGAACGACAACAACTTCTGCACATACGCAGCAGTGACATCCTCGTTCCGGTTCGTCCCCGGGGTCGCGGTCTTGGGGCCGAGATCATTCTCGCGGACCCGCCGTTCCAAAGCATCCAGTCCGGAATCGCCGCTGATCGGGATCGCGCCGGCCTTGACCGGCTTCATCCCATTGTACTCCATCGGGTTATGACTGGCCGTGACCATGATACCGCCGCCCATGCCGGGGCGCGCCGCGGCGAAGTACACCATTTCCGTGCCGCATTGGCCAATGTCCACGGTACCAACGCCGGCATCATTCAGCCCCTTGATCAGGGCATTGGCCAAGGGAACGCTGCTCAGACGCACGTCATGGCCAACGGCCACCGGCCCTTGCGGGTTCAGTTCCGCCCCGTAGGCGCGGCCGAACTTATAGGCGACCTCCTCGTTCAACTCCATCGGGACTTTGCCGCGAATGTCATACGCCTTGAATGCCGCCAGTCGCGTGGCCGTCATCGGGGAATCTCCTCATGGATGAACATCAAAAGCAATACTAGCCTCGGGCGTGAGCCCGTGGAACGAGGCGGCACTCCATGATCGCAGAGGTTCCGCCCTATCACTTGTAGGAAAGAGTCGCCGGTTCGGCCCGGATCGTGATTTTCTGCCGGTATCCGCATTTCGGACAAACCCAGTCCAGCACATACGGTTTCCCGGGGACGGGCGTGGCGATCGTGACCGTCTCCGGTTCGTACCCGCACTCTTCACACTTGATCTTGAACGTAAGGGTCTGCGCATCGGCCCGGACCAGGCCGGCGCCGACCGCCTGAAGCGACACGGATCCGACCGTCATGCCCGGCGCCGTGCCCTTGGGAAGGCCGTAACATCCGCCAAGAACCAGGGCTGCTCCCGCCAGAACCGCCGCCAATCCGAGACGCCATCCCCGAGATGAGTTCGTTTTCATGATTACCCTGTTCTCCGTGATTTCACCAGGAAAGGTTTCCCGCATAAAAAGCCAAGGGCCGAGGGGGGTCACCCTCGGCCCTTGCGCTGCATCAGGCTTTCATGCCCGGGTCAGTGCCGGAAATCCGGAAGCCCGCGCACATCCATGTTACGCATCGGCGTGCCGGAGTTGGTGACCATGCGAGGGGTCACAAAGATCATGAGGTTCGTCTTTTCCTTCCTCGAGCCCTTCATCTGGAAAAGCCGGCCGAGGATCGGGATGTCACCCAGGATCGGAATCTGATCCTTGTAGGAGACGTCGCGTTCGCCAATAAAGCCGCCGAGCACCACCGTCTCGCCATCCCACACCACGACTTTTGTCTTCACCGTGCGGGTTTCAAAGATCGGCATCTGGACGTTAAAAATCGGGGGAACTTCACCGGAATTGAAATCGGTGTCCCACCCGGTGAACTCACGCACGATCGGTTCCAAGTCCATGGTAATGGTGTAGCCGTCCGCCGAAACCTGGGGAGTGACGTTCAGGATCACGCCGATCTCGTCCGGATCAGAGCGCCATTTCGGGATCATGTGAATCGTCCCAAAATCAACAATCGTGGTGCCGCCGCCGGAAGAACCGCCGGTGGTGATGGACGGGAGATCCGGGAATTGAAAGTCTTCGGGGAAATAGCGTTCCGTGACTTTCTTAATAACGGCAGGCTGACCGCTGACCGTGGTTACCTTCGGGCAGGACAGGATGTCCACCGAAGTGCTTTGCTGCAGGGCGGAGAGAACCGCGGAGAATGACGCCCCGCCGAGAATGGCGTTGACATTCAAGATATCGGGGCTCGTGGTAGAATCAAGGGTACCCTTTCCGAGTCCGCGTATGCCGTTGCTCAGGTTTGTGGGGTTTAGAGCGCCTAAACCCTGATCATTGGCCACGCCCATCCCCGTGTAGCCGTTGACGAGGTTTCCAGTCGCGCCTGCGGCGGGCAGATTGCTGCCGATGGTGTTGTTCAAGGTCCATCTCATGCCCAGGGCATTCATTTCGGTAAGGTCAATATCGACGAACTTGGCTTCGATGGTGACCTGAGGCGTGGCCTGGTTGATGATCTTCAGAACCTCTTCGATCTTGCGCAGGTTTTCCGGCGTATTCTTAACCACCAACTGGCTCAGGCGCTGATTGAAGGTGATGGTTGCACCGCGGGGGAATTCCACGCCATACTGCTTGAAGATGTCCTGCAGCTTGGCGGCATCAGCCGAGCTATCGGCATCCGTGACCGTGATCGCGTCGTTCTGGTTATTGTTGCCGCCGCCGCCGCCGCCACCGCGGGCGAAGCCGCCGCCCGCCTTGATCGTGGTTCCCTTGGTCTCGATCACATTGGCTTCGATCGGATAAAAGCGCGTTTCCATTTCATCCAGCGCTTCATTCTTATCGGCGATCATGATCGCGACATTTTCCACGCGGAACTTGAGGTTGGCCGCCATGCAGACATAGCGGAGGACCGCGCCGAGGGGGACGTTATTCAGGTTGAGAGAGATCGGCTTGTTGAGCCAGTCGGCCACGGCGGCCTTAACGGGCACATCCGCGGGAGCCGGAGCGGCGCCGTCAGCGGGAGCCGGAGCAGCGCCATCGGCGGGAGCCGGAGCAGCGGCGTCGGCCCGGCTGGCGCCGGTGTAGAAGATGATGTTTACGCCTTCATGTTCCGGATCCAATTCCTGGCTGCGCTTCTTAAGGAAGCTGACCACTTGGACAATCGTCGCCTCTTCAAACTCGACTTTCGGGATAATGATGGATTCCAGCTTGTAGCGAATGCCGGCGCTTTCCATCGGGCCTTTTTTCACGGTCATCGTATTTCCCATGCCCGCGGGGCCGGCCAGTGCGGGCGACACCGGCTCGTTCCATTTCCACCGGACTTCGGCCACGCGCTCGGCTATCGTGCTCTGGCGCCGTAGCTCGCCCACATCAGTCAATTCCCGGTTGACCTGGCGGAGATAGCGAATCGCGGTGGTGTTATAGGGATCCACGATCAGGACTCGTTCAAAATACTCGCGGGCATCGCCATAGCGATGGTTCCGGAGCATCACCTTGCCTTCTTCGATATTGATGGTGTTGTTGTAATCGCGCTCGACCTTGCCTTTGTCCACATTGGTTTCCGCGGTGAGCGAGCGGAATTCAGCCTTTTTCTTGAGATCCAGGTACTGCCGGACCTGATCCGCCATGTCCTGCCGCATCGAAGGATCGGCTTCGGCCGCTTCATTACATTTCTGGACGGCCGCGTCATACTTGCCGGTGTCGGCGAATTTTTCTCCGTCATGGGCCAGGGATTCGGCCCAGTCGGCCAAGACTTCCGCTTTCCACTTTTTGATGGTGTCCAGACGGGAGACAACCGACGGCTCGCTCTTGCTGATTTCCTGGAACTTGGCTTCGGCCTTTTTGTAGGCATCCATCGCCTGCACATAATTGCTCTTGCGGAATTCCTGCGAGCCCTGGGCCATCAACTGTTCGGCCTCAAACTTTTCCGCGTCGCGGCGGACCGTTTCGCTCTTGACGGCTTCCACCTGCTCGGACTTGGCCTCTTCGGTCTTCAGTTCCGGGGCCGCCGCCACGGCCGCGGCAGGAACAACCGCCACGGCAGGAACCGGGGCAACAGCCTGGGCGGTTGCCGATACCGGCTCACCCACCGTGCCGGCGGCAGGAACCGCCGCCGCGTCCTGGGCGCCGGCCCGGGTCAGCGTCAGAAGCAGCAGGGCAACCGCTCCACCGAGGGAGCCGGCCACCGAGTTTCGAACCCAAGCTTTCGACGTATACATAGAGGTTCTCCGTGAGGCGCGTTCATGAGCTCTTCACGCGAAGAGTTCACACACTTTACTGTTACACAATCAGAATGCCAACACTAAACAAGAGGAAAAACACCGGGAAAATCAGGGAGTCGGCGGCACCCCTTCCGGGAAAGGCATGCCGGCAGGATCGACGAGCGGTTTCGGCTTAGGCTTCAGGTCATTCACCGGATTATAGGCGCGAACTTTGATTTCCGGGCCGAGGCCTTTATCCAACACCTGCTGCACAATCACCTGCGAGGTGGAGGCATCATACGACTTCACCACATAGTTTTCCTTGCGGTTGAGATCCTTCAGTTCAAGCGGGAATTCCTCCCCGACCTTCACCTGCTTGACCTCCAGGGACTTGGGATCCGCGCCATTCTTGATAAAGAGCAGTTGGAGGCGGATCGTCTTAGCCTCCGCCCGCTTCCCAAGTTCCAGCACGGCGGGTTCGTCGCCCTCGCGTTGAACCGTGACTTCAGACGTGTCTTTGATCACTTCGCTCTGGGTTTTCTGGTCGAACGTCTTTTGTTCTTTCACGCTTACCGCCAGGATGCGATAGTCGCCGACTTTTTCACCAAGGCGTCCAAACTTGGTAACTTTGGCCCCCCGGCTCCGGATGTCAAAAGCGAATACCCAATTCTTTTGGTCTGCGCCGTCCTTGGTCAGCTTGGTGAACACCACCGGCAGGGACCCCGTCACCTCCCGCTCAAACCGCAGTTTGGCGGAAAGATTCGGGAAGCTCTTGGGATCGGCCGGATTGGTCCCGGCCAGAATTTCCTCGCGGTTGCTGAACCCGTCCTTGTCCTCGTCCAACCAGGCATCATCGGGATTGTTGGCGTCCAAGAACGGATACTTGGCTTCATCCACATCCGTGATGCCGTCGTTGTCGGAATCCTGGCCCACTTTTTTGGGGTCTTCGAGCTTACCCTGATTCGTCTTGCAGTAGGGGCAGGTTTTATATTCGTACGGCAGCAGGTACTGACAGGATGTCAGATTTTTGCAGCGGACAAAACTGCAGGGATCGAACAGCGTCCCCGTTTTGTTGTCGCCGAGCACTTTCCATTCGGAATTGGGATCCTGAAGGGCGGCTGGCCCCTGGAAGACATCCGCTTTCAAGGCCGGGATCGGCTTGTTCTTGTTGGAGATGGCATCCATGCTCTTGCCGAGCGTTTCCAAGTGTTTGTCGGTGGTGGAAAGATTGCTATAGAGCAGAACACACCACACCAGCAATCCGGCCAGGAACAGGCCGAATATCAGTTTTTCATAATGCTTTTTCAACCAGTCCAAGGGAAGTTACTCCTATTCGGGCTTCTTGAATTCGACGTAATCGACCACCATCAGAATCTGGATCTCATGCGGGGTGGTGAAGACCACGCGCAGTTCCTGAGTCAGTTCCGGCATTTTGCCCTTGTCCGCCGTGCCGGTAAAGAGCAGATTTCCCGGGCGGGAGACGGGAGGCGGCTGCGGCCGCGCCTGGCCCACGGCCCTGGCACCGCCGGAGGCGGCCCCGGCGGCATCCACGGCCGGCAGGACCAACGCGGGCAACGTGTTTTTGTCCGCTTGATCCAACGACCGCAGTTCCAGTGCGCGAATCAGAAAAATTCCCTTGGCTGAGTGCTGGATCTGATTGACCAGATTGACAATGCCGTTGTACCCGCCGCGGACGGACAGTTCGAGCGGGATGACGGTGTACAGCCCGGCATCCATGGGCTGAAGGGTGCTATCCAGACGGCGAATGCGGGTGAATTCGGAAATCGCCGGGGCCCGCGCCACAATCCCCACCAGTTCATCCACCACATGGAACTGCTTCATGATATAGGGCACTTCCGACTGGAGCGGCGGCGTGGCGGCATTGAGGATGGCATCGAAGGAAAAGGCGCGGGCGTCCAGGGGCACGACGATCGGTCTGGCCGTCAACTGGGCCAGAAAGTTCACACTGCCGTCCTTGATCGCCTGCTTGCACTCAAAGCGGTCGCGGTTCTCGGCGGCAAATCCGTAGCTGGAGGTCAGCAGGGTCAGGAAGGTTTGAAGTTCCTGTTCCGTAAACTTGCGATTTTCCTCAGCCATGCCCTTGTTGTTTTGGGTCAGGGTATAGGCGCCCGAGGCGGCGGCTTGGAAAAAATCATTCTGCTTGGTGACGGCCTGCTTGACCTTGCCCGAAGTCGTCATGCCTTCGAGAACATAGACCGCCAGCACACCCAAGATGACGACGGAAACCGCCATCGCCAGGAGAAAACCCAAATTCCGTTTGACAAATTCCATAAACGTCCGGTCCATTTCACGTTGACTCCGCCGGCCAGGGGCGAAGGGCTTAGTTCCGCTTGACTTCGATCGGCTGCTTGAGCTTGACCTGCATGGTGAAGCTGTTCAGGTTGCGCACCGACTCCGACGTGCCGTAGATGGAGATGTCGGTCATCTTTTTATCGCCGTCGAACAGGGGGTTTTCGCGGATGTTCTTCAAAAAGATGTTGGCCGGCGCCTTGTCGGTGTGAGGCGACGCCAGGGCGGGATCGGCCGACGGATCCGGGAGGACGGCCACGCTGTGCCCCTGGATTTCGAAGCCGACGATCTTGAAGCTGCCACCGGCTACGGAACTTGTGGGCTTGCCGCCGGGGCCGGGGGCCGGTGCCGACGGGCCGGGCCCAAAGCCGCCGGGGCCAAACATCGCCGTCGGAGCCCCGCCACCGGCCTCGCTTTGGACTGCCGCCTGGTTCGCGGAAACCGTGCCGACTTCTTTGATTTCATTATAAATGGGCAGAAGCTTCACCACCCACACATCCACCGGCTTCAGCGTCTGGAGGGTGTTGAGGATTTCGGGCAGGGAGTTCCGCTGCTGAATCACGCCCATCGCCGAGACATACTTATGGTTGGCCGCGGCGGCCAAGGCGTTTTCCTTCTTGATATTGTTCTGGATTCCAGTCAAGCGGCCGACGGTCGGCTCGAAGTTGGCATAAAGCGCGTTGTATTTCTGCGCTTTCCAATGGGCCGCAAACACCGCCAGGGCGCCGCCCACCAGCACCGCCGCGGCGGCGCCGAGGAGATAGGGTTTCTTGCGGTTGAACGCCTGGATGCGCCGAAGTTTTTCCGGCATCAGCGAGATTTCCACCGGGCACTGCAGCTTGTACCGCAACCCCATACCTACGACTTCACTGAACAGATGCGCGACATCTTCCAATTGCTTGACGTCAACCCCCGGGGCCATGCCCACCACCTGGAAGGGATTCAGGTATTCGACCTCCAGATTGCACGCCTCCTGGAAAAAGCGGGCGGTGAACCCCATGGTTGAGCTACCGCCGGCCAGGAACATGCGCACCGGATTCTTCCCCTTCTGGGAGGAACGATAGACGGTGATCGAACGGCTGATCTCACCATGCAGACGGGCCATGACATTGCGCACAATCTTGGAAACCGTGGCGGCCACCTCGGACTCCGGCTCCTCATAGGCCCCGCCCAGCGCCACAAAGCCGTGGCGACGCTTCATCTCCTCGGCTTCGGCCATGCCGATGTTGAATTCCTTGGCGATCTGCTGGGTGATGGCATGACCGGCAATCGGGATCGTCCGGGCGTAAAAGCGGTTGCGGTCGGCGAACAGCAGATTGCTGCTGCGCGAACCGATGTTGAGGATGACGGTGCTTTCCTCGTCGCCGACATGGTTGGCGCGGGCGGCGTTGTAGCTGGCCACCGGCGCAATGTCGACCACGACCGGTTGCATGCCCAACCGCTGGATGATATTCGTGATCTGCTCGACGATCTCGTTTTTGATGACCACAAACATCACGTCCATCTCATCCATGTCCGTGGAGGCGATGAGCTGATAATCCCAGATCACTTCAGCCATGGGGAACGGCACGTTCTGGCGGGCTTCAAATTCCACGATCTGACGGACATTCTTTTCGTCAGTCGAGACGGGGGGGAGCTTGACGAAGCGGATGAACGCCGACTGGCCGGACAGCGAAAGCATCACCTTGCGGGCCGTAAAGCCGCGCTCGCGGATGATGTCCTGAAGCAGCGACTCGATCACCATGGAACGGTTCGCGTCGGTGATCTCCTCCCCGTATTCGCGGATCGCGAATCCGGCCAGGGTGACCGCCCCGTTGGCGGCGTATTCGAATTCGCCGGCCTTGATGCAGGCCGAGCCAATGTCAACCGCCAATACCCGTTCTGCGCGTGCCATATGGAAAGGTTCCGGGAGGTTCGGAAAAAAGGTGATGCGTTTATACTGGCGCGTCAGCGCCGCTCTGCCGCCTTCGCATTCTCGTAAAAATCATAATCCACCGGGGCGAAGGGCGTCTCGGCACGGGTGAAGACTTCTTCCATCAAGGTCACCTGGGGCGGTTCCTTTTCCCACCAGCGGATCCGGTCGGAATCGCTCTGGAACTTATCCACCGTCCGGCCGTTGATCTTGAACTGGACAAACACCTTCACGTCATTGGGGTTCACATTCTTGCTGATGTACCGATTGAGGAAACTCGGCCGCAGGTACATGTCGATGTAATGGGAGCCGGTGCGATCCGCGACATCCAAATACGTGACGGTACGGTGCATTAGCACATCCTTGTCCCCGCGCCGCGGCACCAGGATGTTCCATTCCACGGAGATTTCATCCTGATAGGTGGTCCGGCCGTCAACCGAGACGTTCTTGCCGTTGCGGGTTTCAAATTCAATGGTCAGCCGAATCCATTCGTTCGCAGTGGAACTCCGGGCCCGGCTGTCCGTGGTCACGCCGCTGAACTCAGGCGACCGCAGTCTCTTGGTGTCGAGCTTGATCACCCGCACGGCTTCTGTACGCGAGCCTTCCTGGGCCGCGCCGGGAAGTCCCCAGGCCAACATTCCCACGGCGACCGCTGCCGCCCAAACCGGAACCCGGTTCAGAAAATTGATGTCAAAGCTCATAGCATCCTCCGCATCAATTGATTACAAAAATCTATCCAGCAAACGCCAGGCCGTTCTGAGCCGGCTCACGGCGCGTGCATAGAATAGAAGCATTTCGCCCCGAATTCAAGCCGGAGCGTGAATTTACACCAGCCTTACCTAAAGTGTCATGAATTTTCCTGACTTGGCGACGGCAGACCTACCGATCCACCTGCCATTGCCAACGCAGACGGTTGGCGCCAAGGGCCGCCAGGGGGCGCGTCCGCCCGATGTTGGCTTCCCGGAAGGCGGCGGCGGCGGCCAGGGGCATCCCGGACCGGGCGGCCACCACGGCGGCAAAGCTGTTCACGGTTTCCGCCCGCATTTCCTGTTGCTGGGCAGCGGCGGCGGCACGGCGCATTTCGGCCTGGGCCTGGGCGATTTTCTTGTCCGCTTCCGCCCGCGCCGCGATCAGCCTGGCGCCGACATTGTCCAGAACCGTCACGTCGGCAATGTCCACGGACAGAATTTCAAAGCAGGTGCCACTGTCCAAACCACGCGCCAGCAGATACTGGGAGATCCGTTCGGGCTGGGCCAGGATGTCCTTGTGGGAGACGGCCCGGCCGATGGCGGCGACGATCCCTTCGCCCACCCGCGCTCCGATCGTCTGTTCACCGGCGCCGCCGATGAGCCGGGCCAGATTGGTGCGGACCGTGACCCGGGCTTTGACGCCCAGACGGATGCCGTCCTGGCAAACCCCGGAGATCATGGTTTGGCCGGACCGTTCCGGCGGGCAGACCAGGACGGTGGGGTTGACGCGGCTGGCGATGGCGGAGCGCACATCGCGTCCGGCCAGATCAATGGCCGCCAGATCGTGGAAGCCGACGCCGAGTCCCGCCTTGCCGGCGCTGATCAGCCCCTCCACCACCGGTTCCAAGTGGCCGCCCGAGAGCATGTGCGTCTCCAAGTCGGCGCGGGTGACGGCTTCGCCGGCCTTGGCCAGGGAAACCATGGCCTCAAGGATGCGCTGAGGCGCCAGTCCCCGCAACCGGATCATGCCCATCTCCCAGAACCCCAGTGGCACCGCCGTGGCTTTGGCCTGGAGCCACAAGGGGAAAAAGCAGAACAACAGAAACAGTCCGACCAGGACCGGCACGGCCGCCGCCACTCCGAGAAAGAGCCAGACCAACTGGATCATGGACAGGAACCCCCGCCGCCGTCCCATACGCGTTAAGTTAAGGAAAAACGAACGTCGAACATTGAACGTCGAACGTTGAAGTAAAATCTGACCGGTTCGAGCTTCTCTGCACCGCATGGATCCCGATTCGACGTTGGACGTTCAATGTTCGACGTTCGCATTGGAAGCTGATGGTTTTCAAGTTAACGCCTACGCGGCGCCGTCCGGGCGCATCAGCTCGCCCGGTAATTCGGCGCGTCCTTGATAACCTTCACATCGTGGGGGTGCGCCTCTTCCAGGCCGGCATAGCTGACCCGGATGAAACGGGCCCGGTCCTGAAGTTGGCGCATGGTGCGGCAACCACAGTAGCCCAGGGAGAACCGCAACCCGCCGGCATATTGATGAAGGACGTCCGAAACCGGGCCGCGGTACGGCACCAGGCTCTCAATGCCCTGCGGCACCAGTTTTTCGGAATCCTCAATGTCCTGCTGGCCATAGCGTTCGCGGCTGCCCTTGTTCTTCTGAAGCGCCTCCAGGCTGCCCATGCCGCGGTACACGACATAGGTGCGGCCCTGGTGCAGGATGCGTTCGCCGGGGCTTTCCTCCGTGCCGGCCAGAGCGGAACCCATCATCACACAGTCGGCGCCGGCGGCCACGGCCTTGGCCACGTCGCCGGAATAGACAATGCCGCCGTCGGCAATCAAAGGAACTTCCTGACCGATGGCCTTGCGAACCTGGTGGATGGCCGTGACCTGGGGCGTGCCCACTCCCGCCACCACCCGGGTGGTGCAGATCGAACCGGGGCCGATGCCGACCTTGACGCCGTCTGCGCCGGCCTCGACCAGCGCCTTGGCGCCTTCGGCCGTGGCAATGTTGCCCGCAACCACGTCCAGCGCCGGATACCGTTTCTTCACCAGCTTCACGGTTTCGACCACGCCCTTGGAATGGCCGTGGGCGGTATCCACCACCAGCACGTCGACGCCAGCCTGGACCAACACCTCCATGCGCTGTTCGTCATAAGGGCTGATGGCCGCCGCCACCCGGAGCTGGTGCTGGGCGTCGCGGTTGACCGTCGGCTCCAGTCCCTGCATCAGGGTCTTGACGTCCTGGTAGCTGTAAAGGCCGGTGATGCGCCCCCCATCGTCGACGATGGGCAGCTTGCCGATCTTGTTTTTCAGCATCAGGTCATAGGCGTTCCGCATGGAGGTCTTGGGTGTGCCCGTGACCAGGGATCGGGTCATCACTTCCCCGACGTTGACTTCCAGGTCCGGAATAAACTTCACATCCCGGGCGGTGAGGATGCCGACCAGCTTGCCGGCCTCGTCCACGATCGGGAATCCATTGAACTGGTATTTATGTTTTTCCTTTTCCGCCAGCAGGTCGCAGACCCGCATGGTGCGCGGGAAAACCACGGGGTTCCGGATCAGCCCGTTCAGGTAGTGCTTGACCCTCCGGACCTCTTCCGCCTGTTTTTCCATGGGCATGTTCTTGTGGAGCACGCCGATCCCGCCCAGACGCGCCATGGCGATGGCCATTTCCGCCTCGGTCACCGTGTCCATCGCCGCGCTGACATAGGGGAGATTAAGACCCACATTGCGGCTGAAACGGCTGGAAAGGTCGGTCTCCGACGGCAGAAAGTCGGCATACTGCACGACCAGGGAAACGTCATCAAAAGTAATCCCCTCGTGGGGGAAGGCCGCCATGAATTCGTCTACATGCGGATTGCTCACAGGGGACCGCCCTCCTGCGCCGGGGCCGCCGGGGCCACCGCCGGCGCCGCCGCTTTCGGGGCGGTGCCGATGATATGAATGGTCATGGTCTTATGATTGCCGCCCTGATCCGGGCCGCTGACCGCCTCGACGCCGCCGATATTCTTCAACGCTTCATGGATCGCCTTGCGCTGGGGCGAAGCAAACGGGCCCAGGGTCTTGGGCTGCCCCCAGAGCTTGACTTCCTTGGCCGCATCCATGGCCAATTTCTCGACATCCATGGCGCCGCGGCTGTCTCCGCCCTCGTCGCGGGATTCGCGCCGTTCGCCGCGACCCTCAAACCGGCCGCGACCCTCGCCGCGGCTCTCAAAACGCTCAGGACCGCCGGGACCGCGGTCACGACCACGGCCGCGGTCGCCACGCCCTTCAAAACGGCCGCGACCACCCTCACTCCGGCCGCCGCGCCGATCTTCCGGGCGCCGGTCGTCTGTCCGCCGATCTTCCGCAGGACGCTCCTCCGCGGGACGCTCGCTCACGGCCGGAGGCACCCCTTCGGCGGAAACCGGCGCCGCTGCGGCACCCTCGTCCACACCGTCCTCGGGACGATCTTTGCCCCCGCGGGCGTAGCCATCAATGTCGATCTTGATCGGGTCAAAATCTTCACTCCGGGAACTCTTCTGGACGATGCGGTTGACGAGAAGTTCCATACTGCTCAGATAGATCCCCTTGCGCCCGATCAGGCGTCCGGGTTTCTCCGTCTGAATACTCAGCACATTGGTGTCGCCCCGGCTGGAATCGCGGATCTCGGCCCGCAGTCCCAACAGCGAAATCATCTTCTGCAGGGCGGCCACCGCCTCCTGCCGTTTTTCTGCGGATAACAACATGAAAACAGTCTCCGGTTCGGGAAACATGACGGGAACAGATTAAAGTCAGAAAGATAATCCCGCGCCGTCAAAATGGCCACCCTGAGTCATAACTCAGTTCAGAAAGGATCGTCCCAAACGCAAAAGGTCTGTGGTCTGTGGGCCTGTGGGAATGCGTAGACGGGAACGAAAAGTCCGCCATTCAGTCTCCCGCTTCACCACAAACCACAGGCCTACAGACCACAGACCTTTTGCACCCGGGAAAATACTCCTATGCCACTGCCTCGGCTTGATCAAGATCGCCGCGGGTCTCTACGCCAAAAACCGTCGTGACAATCAACCCTGCCAGAGCGGCCAGCGTCAGGATCGCCATGGTCCAGCCCAGCCCGATTGAGGTGATCAACAGCGGCAAGAGCAAAATGCCGAAGGCGGCGCCGAGTTTTCCGGTCGCCGAGGCGAAGCCATGCCCGGTCGCCCGCACACTCGTGGGGTACAATTCCGCCGCGAGCAGGAACGTGGCCGAGTTGGGTCCGGCGTTCACCGAAAGGTTAAAGATCGCGAACCCGAGGAACACCAGCGCTTTCAGCGGACCGCAGGAGTTCGTGAAGGTCAGGCCCGTCAGGAGCGCCAGCCCCACCGCACACCCTGCGAACCCGATGATCTGCAACCGGATCCGGCCGGCCCGATCCACCAGCCAGATTGCCAGTCCGAACCCGACGATCAGGAAAAGATCGAGAAACGCCGCCCCCTCAGACGACGCGATATCCTTGCGGATGACGGAGGTCTGCCCGGTCAGATTCAAGATCGCCAGGATGGTCGGCGTAAAGACCCCGACGCCGTACAGACAAATATCCATCAGGAACCACGGCACCGTGGCGAGGACGGTCTTCCGTCTCAACACTCGCGAGAACAAGTCCCGCACGCTCGGCGACACCTCCGCCGCGCCGGCGCGCTCCCACCGTTCGCTCTCCGGCATCCCGCGCCGGAACACGAGAATGACGAGGGCCGGGATGGTGCCCGCGCCAAGCATCAGACGCCACACCCAGTCGGACTTGAAGGTGATCAGCAGCCCAATCCCCAACAGCGCGCCGACGAGCATGCCAACCGCCTGGAACGCAAAGGCTCCCACCAACCGCCGGCCACGCATGGCGGCGGGCATGAACTCGGCGATATAGGACGCGGCAATCGGATAGTCGGCGCCCACGCCGATACCAAGCAGGAAGCGCGCGAAGATCAGAAAGCCCAGCGATGGCGCAAACGCCGACAGCAAGGCTCCCACTAAAAAAACGCCCATGTCGATCTTGAACAACAGTTTGCGCCCAAACCGGTCGGCGCCGCGCCCCCCCAGGATCGCGCCGAACATTGCCCCAAAAACCGCGGCCGCCCCAAGCGTTCCGATCATGAGCGGGGAGGCGGAGAACTGAGTCAGAATCAAGGGCAGCGCCACCGCCAGAATGAACAGGTCGAACCCATCCATAAAGATGCCGAGCGCCGAAAGCAGCCACACTTTTTTCTGAAACGGCGTCAGACTCGTGGAGGCATCCCCGGGCTGCGCAGAGACGGATCGGGAAATCATTTCACCCTATCCTTTTTTCACCGCGGCGCCCTGATAATGCGGCCCGATCTGCTGAACCAACCGGAAAGTGATCAAGGTCTGGACAATCCCCAGCCCTTGATTCACGGTCCAATACAGGGTCAATCCCGCAGGCATGCCGTAGAAGACCACCGCGAAGACCACGGTCATGACCATCATCATTTTCTTCTGCGCCGGATCCATCGAACTCGGCGTCACCATCTGTTGCAGCAGCATGGTCAGGCCGCAGAGGATGGCAAAAGGCCGGATCGGCACCACGTTCGCCAGAAACTGCAGGGTGTCGGGCTGGGACAGGTCCCGGACCCAGAGAAACTGGGCCTGGCGCAGCTCAATGGCGCCGCGGAACACGTTGAACAGAGCGAAGAACACCGGAATCTGGAAGAGCACCGGCAGGCAGCCACCCAGCGGGTTGACGCCGTGCTCACGATAGATCTCCATGACCCGCTGCTGCGCCAGTTGCGGGCTGTCCTTGAACTTGGCCTTGGCCTCCTCCACCAGCGGTTGCAGCGACTGCATTTTTTTCATGGACAGCGTGGTGTAGTGTGTCAGCGGCCAGAACAGCAATTTGACACACACCGTGATAAGAATGATGGCCAGTCCCCACGCCCACGGCCGGCCGATCACGCCGTGCACCCAGACCATCACGCCCAGGATCTGCCGCGCCAGCCAGCCCATCCAGTCGGCCTGCCAGAAAAAGAACAGGTTCATCTGCAGCAGCCCTTCGACCCCGTCCGGCAGGTGCCGCATCAACTGCCGTTCCTTCGGCCCGGCATACACGGTCAGCGGCACGGAGCAGCTCTTCCCCGGCTCCAGAACCAGTTCCGGCAGCAGCAGTTCTTCGCCCAGATAGCGGAGACCGTTTTCCCGTTGCCCCGCATCGGTCTCGCAGCTCATCGCGGCGCCGCGGAAAGAACCGGTCACCATGAAGGTGAAATACTTGGTGTGGACCGCGCCCCAGCTCACCGGCGTGGCGGCCAGTTCCGCGCGCTTCTTCACGTGTTTGTCCACCGTCGCGGCCGCCGGGCCGGCGAAGGCATACACGGCGTCCTCGGTGAACACTTCCGTCTTTTGCTTCTCCCCCGCCGTGCGCAGGTCGGCGGAAAGGTATTCGTTGGTGCTGATGAAGAACGAACGCGCGAGTTGGGCGGCGGGCAGCGCCACTTCGCCGGTGCCGACGCCGATGCGGGCAAGCTTCGCGGTCTGGGTCCCCGTGTTGATGAATTCCAGGACGTAATCCCAGCGGTACGACTCGTCACTCCGGGCCGCCCAGGTCTGGCGCAGCAGGAGGCCGGCGCCGAGGCGGCGTTCGACGACCAGGCTTTGGGGATCGTCGGAGGCCACCCGTTCCCAACGGCCGGCCAGGGGTTTCCCGTTCAGCGTCAGTGCTCCGGGGCCGTGTCCGTTATGCCCGAGCGTCTGGGGCCCGGAAAGCGTTTCGTCGCGGTAAGCTTCCAGGCGCACCGAGGTCAGGGCGCCGGTGCGCAGATCGACCGTGGCCGTGTCCACGCCGGGCCGTCCGATATCGCGGCTTGACGGACCTTCCGGGAGCAATTCCCCGGCCGGAACCGGCGCGACGGACGCGGCGGCGTTCACGGCCGTGGATGTACCGGCGGCGGGCGGCGGAGTCTCTCCGCCCGGCATCGCCGCGGCCGTGCCCGGAACGGCGGCCGCTTCAATGGCGGCGGACGGCGGCGGCTCCGCCTGCATCCCGGTCCAGAGCAGGATCTTCGGCCAGAGGAGGAACAGAACCACGCAGGCCGCGGCGCCGATAATACTTTTTTTATCCATAAGTCCTGTAATCTCGTTAGAAAGGTGGGGCGCCGCGGGAGTCCTCTCCCGGCACCGGATCAAGCAGGGAACCATGATAGAGCGGGTGGCAGCGCAGCAACCGCCGGAGCGCCAGCCAGCCGCCGCGCCGGACGCCGAACCGCCGGACCGCCTCCGCGGCATAGGCCGAACAGGACGGCGAGAATCGGCAACACGCCGGCTTTAGGGGAGACAGACAGAACCGGTAGAACCCGATCAGCGCGCCGGCCAGAAGCCGCGGCAGCCGCCGCAACGTCCCGGCGAACCCCGCCCCGGACTGGCCGCCAGCCGTCGTCATGTCCCGGCCTCCGGGGGCCCGGGGGCGGCGGCCGCCGGCGGCGGCGGCGTCCACCACCCCATTTCGCGGAAAATCGATTCAACCTCGACGGCCACCGGAGCGAGTTTACGCCCTTTGATCGACTGGCGCGGCAGCAGAACCAACCACCAGCCGCCCACTCCGGAAGCCAGCAACCGGACCGCTTCCCGCAGCAAGCGCCGGGCGCGGTTGCGATCCACCGCCTTCAGACTGAACCGCCTGGAAACAACAATGGCGGCCTTCGGCAACCCATCGGGCGCCGGGACCGCCTTCACCACCACAAATCTGCCGACCGTCACCCGCCCCTGTTCCCGCACGGTACCCAGATCCCGCGCATTGCGGAGCCGGGTCTCGCGGGTAAAAGGCTTCCAGCGGTGGACGCCAATTTCCGGAGACGCAGGAATAAAACTCTCTGCCGTCGCCGGATTCATGGACATCCCTCCGCCGCGGACGGCATTCAGACCGTCAGCTTCGCGCGTCCTTTGCGGCGACGGTTCGCCAGCACCTTGCGCCCCTGCTTGGTGGACATGCGGACCCGGAACCCGTGCTTGCGCTTCCGGTTCAGGTTGGAAGGCTGGAATGTGCGCTTCATGGTGACTGCCTCTGCTGAATTAAACCGCGTTCAAAAGTGAAAGGTTACTATAGCGCCCGGCGGAAATTCCGCCAGCCGCCGCGTTTCCCCGCCCGTAAAATCGGGATCGCACCCGGGCGAAAGTCAGGGGATGGCGTCCTCCCATCCCCCGACACCCCCTGGAGGGTGGCAGTGGCCACGGTTCTTTTATCGAAGGATGGCGGAATTTGCGGGCGAGTGAGGCGTTGTCACCATTCCCTCGCCTGGTCCGCCCGCGAATTCCGCCATCTTGGGAAAAAAGGAAACGGGTCAACCGACCCTCTCCACAT
>CAITSE010000363.1 GCA_903894975.1 uncultured Lentisphaerota bacterium | reverse complement strand
CGTGTTCCTCATGCTGGCACATCAGCAACGTGAACACCGCCGACAACAGCATAAACACCAGCGCCTGGACCAAGCCTACCAACAGTTCCATGAAATAACCCAGAACCGCCGCGATCCAGCCGCCGTAGGGAAAACTCAGCAGCGTCTCCATCAGATTTTCGCCGGCGTAGATGTTGCCGTACAGACGCAGGGTCAGGGCCAGCGGCCGCACTACCATAATCTGAAAAACCTCAATCGTGCCGACCATCAGAAAAATCGCTCCCATCATGAAAAGCATGAACCCTTTCATTTCCACCGGCGCCACAAACAGATGCCGGAGGACGCCCGCCGCACCTCGCATCCGCAGCGACCAGACCACCCACATGAGGGTAAACAACATCGCCAGGCTCATGGTCATGTTGATGTCGGCATTGGCGCCGCGCAGCAGAGGCGCCGTCACTTTGAAGCCCGACGCCGTCTGATGCCCCCAGCCAATGTCCCCCACGCCTGGCAGCAACCCGAACCAGTTCGCCGTCAAAATGAAAATGAAAACTGAGGCGAAAAACCAGAAACCCTCACGGGCCAGCTGCGGCCCGACCAGCCCCTCCAGAAAATCGCGTAAAGATTCCACCAGCCATTCGACGAAATTCTGCAACTTCCCGGGGACGAACGTCATCCGACGCGTTCCCAGTTGCACCACGAGAATGATCAACGCCGCCGCCACCCAGGCCACGATCATGGAATTGGTGATCGGGAACTCCAAGGGCGTCCCTTGGAACAGGGTCACTATCGCCTGCGCGGTCAACGACAGCCCCTCATGCTCCGCCCCGGCCTCCGCGGCCCGTAACGGACAGGCGCCGAGCAACCCGAACCCCGCCGTCATGACTGTTGCCAAAGACCATTTCATCGGATCCGCGCATCTCCCTAGCCAATTCGGGATTATCACAATGTTTGGTTAAAATAGTGATAGAAGCCGCCTTTTCCAACCAGACCATGCCCGGCGAAGCTTCATGTACGAACAAAATCCCCGCAAAGGATGGCACAACGTCGCCACGGGCGTAAGCCCATGGAAATATTGGAAATAAAACCGGGTTGATCGTATACGATTCACAAATTGGCATTTTTATTTCAATGCTTTTGAACCGCGAATGAACGCCAATGAACGCAAAACCGGTCGGCAGCCAGGGCGAAAATGTTGGGAGCGCCGGCCTTCTTGAACCGGGCTTGTCCTCCGGATCACCGCATGATATAATCTCCCGTATTCGCCCGTGCCCATGGACTTCGCCCACCCCGTCCGGTCCATGGAATCAAAACTCCGTCCGTCTTTTGCGAGGATGCCCCGTCATGGTTGCACAAGGCTGGGAAAAACTCTTGACGGATGTGCCGAAGTATGGCAGGGCCAATCCCTATCGCATCCCGGCCTATTCAGAAATGATGCCGGCGCCCTTGATCGGGTGGCGTCCCTACGGCCCGAATCCTCCGGCCCCCCGCAACCCGGAAAATCCGTTTGCCTGGCTGATGAGCGAACGGGAACAGGCCTTCGAGCTGATCCCAGGGCTGGAACATGTTTCCGCCGAGGTTCTGACCACGCTGGGACGTCTTGACCGGGAGCAACCGGCCCAGGGGATCAACCGCGAAAAACTCTGCGGGAACCCATACTGGCCTGATGAACTCGCCGAGCTCCCGGGCGCCATCCCCCACGAACGCTATGTCACCCTCCTGCCCCTGGCGCTTTCCAAGACGCAAGACGACAAAGGACGCGTGCGCTGGACGCTGTTCGGCAGCAGCCAGGAAGGCCCGGACCGGGCGTTCTGGAAAAGCTTCTATCAGGCGCCGGGCCAGGAACGGCACCCCGAGTATGCCGTGGATTTTATCCGCCGATTACTGAGCCAGGCCTACGGCGAAACCCCGGAGCGCTTGGCCGATCTGCGCCGCGCCGGCTTCCGGATTCTGCCCGGTTCGGGGGAAACCGTCTGTGAGCGGTGGCGGCAAGATCCGCTGCCAAGCTGGGCCGCGCCATTCCTGTGGGACGAAGGCGAATCGGTCAAAGGGGTCAAATACCTGCTGACCTTCCGCCCCTTCGGGTCGCTGCCGGGTGCCGTGCGCAAGGCCTATCTGACGGGACGGCTGCATCTTCTGCCCGTCCCCGGCAGCCTGATCTTCTGGGGGGCGCCGCCGTTTCTCAAGTTGCAGTCCGCATTCCCGCTGGCCATGCAACTCCCCCTGCTCAATGTCTGCGACCGCCGGGAAGACCCGCGCGGACTGCGCATCCTGCAGTCGGGCTGGCTGCACGAACCCCGCGCCGGCAAGACTGATCCGGAAACGGTGAAGGACAAGCTGCGCAACAGCTACCAGCGCACCCATCGCTGGCAACGGATGGAACGCTTTGAAGATGACCTGAGCGTAGCCGGCGCCGAAGACCGTCTGGCGCACGTCCTGTTCAGTTCCGATCCGGAAATCGTCGGACTGTACGGCAAACCGATGGTGCGGAACTCCCAGATCTGGACCGAACACTACGAGCTGCTCCTGGACGGATCTCGCGCCGACCGGGACGAACTGAAACGCGCCGCCGCCGTCCTGCGTGAAGGCGGCCGGTTCGGGTACCGTTTCTATTATCCGCCCATGCGGGTCGGAAAATACGAAGTCTTCTGGCACCTGCCCATGGTGTCCTTTCTGGATCATCAGACGGGCAAACCCAGGCTCTTGGATGAGGCGCCGTTGGGATACTTGACCGCCCATCAGGTGCAGGCTCCGGCCCCGGCGGAGCCCGCGCTCGAATTGTGGCCTGAAATGCGGCGGCGGCCCGAATTCATCGCCACCATGCGCGGATACAAAAAAGCCTACGGACATCGCGACCATCAGGTCGCACTCAATGCGCACAAACTTATGGAAGTCTGGGAATTTCTGGGAAAACGGAGGCTGCCCTGGGAGTTTGCGCGGCAGATCGTGGTGATCCCGAAAGAACAGACCATGGAGCAGTGGCTGGATCAGGTTGCCAACTGGAACAGCCCGAACTCCTACGGATTCCTGCTGTATCACACACTGAAGCAAATCATTGCGCCGAAGGGCGACCCCGCCCTGGAGCCGCTGCCCGAGCCGATCACCTACCGGGACACGGGCACTCGCGCCTTTGAAGTCGCCTATTGGAAGACCATTTCACGCCTGGCCACGGGGCGCTTCCTCAACAAAGACAACGCCGACTGTGTGCGCGATCCGGCCACGCTGAAACTTCTGAAACACGGGAAACGCGACCTGGATGCCCTGGCCGACTGGCTGCTGGCACACTACCGGAAGCTTATTGTCCGGCAGAGGATGCAGGGCAAGGTCCTGGCCGGCGAACTGCCCTTCCAGTGGCAAACCGACTTTGACTTCCCCTGGATGGGCGGCTGGCTGGCCAACCAGACGGGAAAAATCCGGGAACGAAATCTGCTGGTGATGATCCCCGGAAAAGACCGCTCCCGCGCCGTGATCATGGCCGATCACTATGACACCGCCTACATGGAAGATCTGTATTACAAAAACCGCGGGGGCAAACTGGCGCGGGTGGCCGCGGCCGGCGCCGATGACAATCACTCCGCCACCGCGGCGCTCATGCTGGCCGCCCCGGTGTTTATGAAGCTCAGCCGCGAGGGCAAGCTGGCCTGCGACGTCTGGCTGGTGCATCTGACCGGCGAGGAATTCCCCTCGGACTGCATGGGCGCCCGGCACCTCGCCCAGTCGCTCGTGGAAGGCTCCCTGAAGCTGCACGTCCCCGGCGGAAAGACACACGACATCTCCAAGGTCAAGATCGAAGGGCTTTACGTCCTCGACATGATCGCCCACAACCGGGACCGGGACCTCAACGTCTTCCAGATCTCGCCGGGGCTCAGCCGGCAATCGGCCTGGCTCGCCTACCAGGCGCACCTGGCCAACATGATCTGGAACGCCCGGGCGGAACAGTGGAATCACCGGCCCGAGCGCCGCCACCGCGCCGCCGGCCGCCGCAGCCCGGACGGCGTCGCCATCCCCGCCATCGCCCGCCACCCCCGGCTGCACGGGGAAGTCCGTCTGCCGCGCGACATGCGCAGTTCGCTGTTCAACACCGACGGCCAGATCTTCTCCGACGCGGGCATCCCGGCGGTGCTGTTCATGGAGAATTACGACATCAACCGCGTCGGCTACCACGACACCCACGACACCATGGTCAACATCGACCTGGACTACGGCGCCGCCGTCGCCGCCGTCGCCATCGAATCCGTGGCCAGAGCCGCCAGCCTCCCGCCCCTCCCCGGACCGTGAACGTAAAATTCCGCTCCGTATCATCCCATCGCTTTGGCGATGCGCTCCCAAGTGGCTTTCCGCACCCCGCTGGCCCGCGCCAACGCCGGCCACCGGGTTATGGCATCACGGACTTCCTGTACCATTCGTGCGGCGTCGTTCGCATCGATACCCGCGCCTTCCGCAACCCGCTGGAAATGCTCCAGGCCCGGGAAACGCCCCTCGCCGCAGACCGACGTCGTATGCTCGCCGCCCGGCCCTTCCGCAAACGTCAGATCATAGCCCGGGGCCAGCCTCCAGCCAAGTTCCGGTTCGTAAAGAAAGGCAAAATTCTTCGCATGATCATCCCGGTTGTGCGCCAGCACGTTGAACAGCATCAGCCGGTAAACCCGCCGCACCTCCGCCTGATTGCCCGTCAGCAAGCGCACCGCCTTATGGACATCCTGATAATCGAGGCACGGCACACGGAAGTCCGCGCCGATCAGGTTCCCCAGGCTGTGCATGTGGAGGCGCCGCCGGCCGGCCCGGTCAAACCGCCGGACCCCGAAAAAACGCCCTTCCCGCACCTCGAAAAGTCGGTGTTCGGGAAACGCGATTCCCGCGGCTTGGGCCATGCGGGCGTAGGCCTCTTCGACCGCTCCCGTATCCGCCGCATCGCCCTTTGCGAAAAATTTGACCAGCCAGGGCTCGTACCCGTCGGGATAGGGTTCCGGCCCGGTAATGATATCCTCGCCGCGAATCCCAACCAACACTTTTGGACGCGCCCCGCCAGGCGAGCCGCCGGCCTGCAAAAGTTCCGGTAACACCACGCCGGCCTCGCCCGCTAACACCGCTTGCGCCTCCCGCGCCAGCCGGCCCAAACCAAAGCCCGTCAGTCCCTCATCCGCCCCCCGTGACGACGGCGGATAAAAAGATAGCGCTCCCATGGCATGCTCCCCCATCCACGCCAGTCGATCCAAATCAGTGAACACAGCGGGGGAGTCCCCCCGCTGACGGAGAAACCGGTCCATCAGCAGGCGCCCCCAGCCGTCCGGCAAGGCGTCATCAAACACGCCCGGCAACCGCGAAAACGTCTGCAGCCCCGGCACTACCGGCAATTTAAAAGGCGAGAGCGGAAACCCGTGCGCCACAAAAGACGGGTCAAACTCAAAGAAAAACCGCCCGCGCTCTTCCGCCAACTCGCCCACGGTCCGCGCCGGCCCTGGCGCCACGTCATACCGCACCTGCAACCGCTTCATTGCACACCCCGTTTTGGCAGGGGACGGGCCAACCGCCGCTCCAATTCGTCGATGCTCCGCGCTGGCGGCGGTTCCAGCAACCCGTCGAACTCCGCCAGCCGCCCCAGGGACAGCGCGACCCGCAAAACCAGTTCCAGCGAGGCCTGCCCCGTTTGCTCAAAGCGTTTCAGGGACGCTTCAGAGACTCCGGCACGTTCCGCCAACGTCGTCCGTTTCCAGCCGGCAGACAGCCGTAACGCTTTCACCTTGGCGCCCAATCGCACGGCGCCCGCTTCCGGCAGCACTTGTTCAAGTAGTTCCATAATAGATAAAATATAGCCATTAATTTTTAAAATAATATGGTTAAGTACATTATATTGGTAATGCCTCAGTTACGGGAGGTGCGCTGGCTTGGGGGGGCTTGGGAAGATCTCCTGGCCGAGGTCAGCCTGGGAGTTTCCGGCGAGTAGATCCAGCGCGGTTTTGAGTGAGCGTGCGGGATCTCGGCCTCGTTTTTT
>CAITSE010000362.1 GCA_903894975.1 uncultured Lentisphaerota bacterium | reverse complement strand
CTTACGTTGACGCGCATGCCTGCCGGGGTGCCGACATTCTGCGCCTCGTGACCGGTGGTGTCGCTATGCTCAACCACCGGCTACAGGCTATGACCCCTGTGGTGTCCCGTAAGCCCGCGAAAACAAAAAACCGCCAGGGGGGTCGGGGGCGCGCGGACTGCGCCCCCCCGATTGATTGGACAGCCGGGGCGCGGAAGGTTATGCTTGTTCTTTTCACACCGCAAGCTGGGGAGAGCTCGATATGCCGGACGACACCAACCGCATCGACCTGGACGCGCTCTGCCCGAGCCGCCTCGACCGCCTGGTCGCCGTGGAGCCGCGCGGCGACGGCACCGCCACGCTCTGGCGCCGCCCGCCGGAGAACGCCGCCGGCACCGTCGAGACCTCCGCCATTCCGTTCCTGCCGTTCCTGCTCGTCACCGGCGAGGCGCTCGCCCGGCGCCTCCCCGGCGCCTGCGGCGTCCGCACCCTCGCCGGCCAGGGCGTGCACAATGTGCTCGTCGAATTCCCTGACGAGGATGCGTACGATGCCGCCGCCGCGTTCCTCAAGGAGGAGACCAGGAGCAGCCCGTCCTCGCCGAACGCGCCGTATCGGGTCTTCAACGATTTCACCCAGCAGTTCCTGACCCGGCTCCCGGCCCGACTCTTTCGCGGCATGATCTTCGCCGACCTACGCCGGCTCCAGGTCGATATCGAAACCCGCACCTCCGCCGGGTTCGATTTCCCCAATGCCGAACGCGCCGAGGACGACATCTTCATCATCGCCCTGCGCGATTCCACCGGCTGGGAACAATGCCTCTCCGCGCCCGATCTGGACGAGCCCGGCATGCTCCGCGAGCTTGTGCGCCTAATCCGGGAACGCGACCCGGACGTCATCGAGGGACACAACCTCTTCAACTTCGACCTGCCCTACATCGCCGCCCGCGCCAAGCGCCACAAGATCAAGCTCACCCTCGGCCGCGACGGCAGCACCATGACCTCGCGCGCCTCCCGTTTCAGCGCCGGCGAACGCACCATCAATTTCACGCGCTTCGACATCCGCGGCCGCCACATCGTCGACACCTTCCAGCTCGTCCAGCTCTACGATGTCGTCCACCGCGACCTCGAAAGCTACGGGCTCAAGGCCGTCGCCCGCCACTTCGGCGTCGCCGCCCCCGGCCGCACCTACGTCAAAGCCGAAACCCTCACCGACGCCTTTGCCGCGGATCCGGCGCGCGTCCGCAGCTATGCCATGGACGACGTCCGCGAGACCGACGCCCTTAGCCGCCTGCTCTCGCCCAGTCATTTCTACCAGGCCCAGCTCGTGCCGTTCTCCTACCAGAACTGCATCACCCGCGGCAACGGCATGCGCATCGACGCCATGCTCTGCGCCGCCTACCTCGACGCCGGCGCGGCGCTGCCCGTGCCGCAGCCGTCCCGGCCGTTCCAAGGCGCGCTCACCGAGGCCGAACTCGCCGGCGTCTTCCAGAATGTCTGGCACGTGGACGTCGCCTCGCTCTATCCCTCGATCATGGTCAGCTTCAACCTCAAGCCCGACGCCGACACCCTCGGCGTCTTCCCACGCTATCTCACCGAACTCCGCCGTTTCCGCCTCGCCGCCAAGACCGCCCAGAAAGCCGCCGCCACCCCCGCCGAGCGCGAGCACTTCAGTGCACTCCAGGGCACCTTCAAGATCCTCATCAACTCCTTCTACGGCTACACCGGGTTCGGCCAGGGCTCCTTCAACGACTACGTCATGGCCGAGACCGTCACCGCCAAGGGCCGCGAGATCCTCACCGTCATGCTTGAGTTCCTCAAGGCCGAAAAAGCCACGGTGATCGAGATGGACACAGACGGCATTTACTTCGTCCCCCCCGCCGCCATTCCCGAGCCCGAGGCGTTCCTGGCCAAGCTCCAGACCCGCCTGCCGGCGGGGATCGACGTCGATCTGGACTCCACCTACGCCGCCATGTTCAGCTACAAGAGCAAGAACTACGCGCTGCTGGACCGCGAAGGCCGCGTCGCCCTCACCGGCGCCGCGCTCAAGTCCCGCGGGCTCGAACCGTTCCAGCGCCGGTACATCCACGAACTGATTACGCTTTTGTTGACCGGCCGCGCCGCCGAGGCCGCTGCGCTCTACGGAAACTACCGCCGCGCCATTGAAACCCACACCCTGCCCCTGGCCGACTTCGCCCAGCGCGAAGTGCTCTCGACCTCGCCCAGGACCTACGCCGACAAACTCGCCAAGGGCGAGACCCGCCGCAGCGCCGCCTACGAACTCGCCCTCAAGTCCGGCCGCGAGTACCAGCAGGGCGACCAGGTCGTCTTCTACCTCACTGGCACCAAGAAAAACGTCGCCGTCACCGACGCCGCCAAGCTCCTCCGCGACGCCGGTCCCGCCGAACGCGACGAAAACCTCCCCGCCTACCTCGACAAACTCGCCAAGCTCCACGAAAAATTCGCCGCCTTCCTCCCCGCCACACCCGCCGCCCCCGAACTCGAATTCCGCCTCGAAGCGTGAAACAGGCAATCCTGCTTGTGCCCAACGTGAAGCGGGCAATCCTGCCCGCACGGATCCCAAATCATCCCATTTTGAACAAGAGGCAACAGAGTGAACAGAGGGGCTCCGCAAAACCAAAACTCCGTTTCCTCTGTTACCTTCTGTTCAAAGACCGCGGGACGGTGGGGGACAATGGTACTACTGGCCGGACTGCTCCTGTTCCTGCCGGGCGGCTGGGGGCGGAGTTCCAACGCCGCGGACGCACCAAAACCCGGCGACGTGAAAACCCTGGACCTGGGCGGCGGCGTGAAGATGGATTTCGTCTGGTGCCCGCCTGGCGAGTTTCTCATGGGCTCGCCGGCATCTGAGACCGGGCGAAAAGATGACGAACTTCAGCACCGCGTGACGATCTCGCGCGGGTTCTATTTGGGCAAGTACGAGGTGACGCAGGCGCAGTGGGAACGGGTGATGGGCTCGAATCCGTCGAAGTTCAAAGGCGCGGATTTGCCGGTAGAGAGCGTCTCCTGGGACGACTGCCAGGAGTTCTGTCGGAAGGTCATGAACGGGATGCGCATGCCAACAGAGGCTGAATGGGAGTATGCCTGCCGTGCAGGGACAGACAGCGCATGGGCCGGAGATTTGGATCAGATGGCGTGGTACTACAAAGACGACAATGACAGGAAAACGCATCCTGTCGGGCAGAAGAGTCCAAATGCCTGGGGGCTGTACGATATGCACGGGAATGTCTATGAATGGTGCGCGGACTGGTACGAGGATTATCCAAACAACGCAGTAGCCGATCCGCAGGGCGCACCCTCGGGGTGGACTCGCATGAGTCGTGGTGGTGGTTGGAGCTACAGCGCTGGATTCTGTCGTTCCGCCTTTCGCTACCGCGCTTCCCCAGTGTTCCGCGGCAACAGCCTTGGTCTCCGGGTCGCGTTCACGCCTTCAGGAAAATGACTTTGCGGAAAATCTGCGCCAATCTGCGAAATCTGCAGAGAAAAAACGGATTTTCCCCGAATGTTTTTTACCGCGGATTTCGCGGATTCCACGGATGAATCCATGGCACGGGTCGCCGCAACCAGGCACGCGCCGTGCGGATGTGCGCCGTCTTCCTTTCCCTCAGGCAACCGGCCGGATGTGGCACAGGCGCGTGGCGGCCATGAACTTGGGGTCAAACCCGCACATTTAAACTCAACTTGCACTCCATGACGTAAAAACTTGGGCTCGCGTCTGCCTTTTTCACGGATAACGGATTTTTGCGGAAAATCTGCGGAGAAAAGAACGGAGGCCAGGCGGACAGCCAGCACAGGCCAGAATTTACCCTCTTGCGGTGTATCTTTTTTGATATATAGTGATGCTATGACCGGACGCGAAATCGTCAAGTTCCTGCAACGGCACGGCTGGAGCATCCTGCGCCAGCATGGCAGCCATGTCCGCATGGGCCACGGCGCCAAGCGGACCACCATCCCGCTCCACGGCCATCAGGATGTGAAAGCCGGAACCCTCGCCAGCATCGAACGCCAAACCGGGATCAAACTCAAATGAATATCCTCTATCCCGCCATTTTTACCGCCGCACCCGAAGGCGGTTACACCGTCGCGTTTCCCGACCTTCCCGAGGCCATCACCGAGGGCGATACCCTTGACGAAGCCCGTTTTAATGCCATCGAAGTCCTGACCCTCACCCTCGATGCGCGGATGGAAGAAGCGATGAAAATTCCCGCGCCCTCCACCCCCAAGCGTCCCCATGGTCAGGTCTTCTTCATCGCCCCCGACGCCAAGACCCAAGCGGCGGTGCTCATGCGCCACGCCCGCGGCGGACGTCCTGTCGCCACCGTAGCCGCGGCCCTGGGCACGTCATGGGCCGCCGCCCAGCGTTTGGAAAATCCCCGGCACTGGCCATCCCTGCGCCAACTCGAACACGCCGCCGCCGCCGTCGGCAAACGCCTCGTCCTCGCGCTGGAATAAGAGCTGCTGATTGAACTGTGACGTAAATGCCCGTAAAAATTTCCTCGTCTCCCTTTGACGTGCCAGGCATTCGGCCCCAGGCCACCACGCAGGACATCCTGGATGCGATCAAAGAATCCAGGGCGATGTAGGGTCGCGCCTATTTACAGATCAAATTGATCGTATACCATTCGCAAATTAGCATTTTTATTTCAAGGCTTTATTCGCGTTCATTGGCGTTCATTAGCGGTTAAAAACAAAACGGTTATATAATTGTGGCGGTAAAAATAGATTCCGGCTTTTTTGAGCATGGATGCCGATTTTTTGCGGAAAATCTGCGCCAATCTGCGAAATCTGCGGAGAAAAGAACGGATTCTTCCGGATATTTTTTACCGCGGATTGCGCGGATTCCACGGATAAATCCATGGCGGAAATATTCGCAACCAAGCACGCGCAGTGCGGAGGTGCGCCGGCTTCATTTCCCTCAGGCAACTGGCTTGGTGTGGCAGAGGCGCGTGGCGACCAGGATTTCGGCGGGGATCGGGGACCAGGGGCGTTCGCCCCGGCAGGAGGCCAGGAATGCATCCGTTTCCGCCGCCGTGCCGTTGCGCACCCATTCGGGCAGGGTCAGGTCAATCGTCTCGCGGCGCAGCGGTTGCGACTTTTCCTGCCACTCGACCAGGCCGGCGTCGAACCAGGCGCTGCGGGCCAGGCACCACCAGCCGTCACCGGCGATTTCGACCGCCTCCTGGTTGATGCCCAGGGTCGGGCAGATCTCCACCGTGGCGGTGCACCCTTCCGGAGTGGTCCAGGTAATCTGCGCCCAGGCGGCGCCGTCGCAGGACGTGGTTCGCAGGACCGGCGGCCCGTCCGGCCCCCCGACCAACGAAACCGCAAGATCCACCACATGCACCCCCGTGGTTGTGATGAAATCCGCCTCGCGGCGGTCGCCGCGGGCCATGACCGCGTGAAGCCGGCGCGGGCGCCGGCCGGCGGTCAGGGCACACAGGCGGGCCATGGCCGGTTCGAAACGCCGGTTCATGCTGGCCATGGCGCGGGCCGTGGCGAGTCCGGCGACCAGTTCTTCGGCCTCGGCCAGGGTTGCGGCGAGCGGCTTTTCCACCCACACCGCCGCGCCCGCGGTGGCAGCGGCCAGGGCGACGCGCGGGGTCAGCGCCGGCGGCAGGCAGACGTGCACCGCATCTGGCCGCACTTGGTCGAGGCAGGCGCGCCAGTCGTCATGTACCGCGGCGCCCCACGGCGCGGCCAGGGCCGCGGCGCGCGCTGTGTCGCGGTCACAGACGGCCGCCACCGTTACGCTGCCGGGATGCCGCCGTTCATGGTCGAGCAGAGCCGGAAGATGCTGGCCGGCGGCATGGGCTCCGGCGCCGATGATGGCGATGCGGATGGGGTTCATGAGAGGTAAACATAACCGAAAATCCGCCAAACGCGGAACCCGAAGAGTTGCCGCTCGGGAGATCGGCGTTCCCGGGGGGGGTCTCCACCAAATCCGATCCGCGCGACAACTCCCGGAGTCTCCGGATCATCTATAGTGAGAGAATGTTCAGAAACGTGGTTAAACCCATCGTCACATTTTGGCGGAAGCCCGTGCTGGCCGCCGGGCTGCTCCTGTTTCTGCTGAGCGGCCGGGGCTGGAGCGCCGATGCCGCGGCCGCACCGAAACCCGGCAAGGGGAAAACCCTGGACCTGGGTGGCGGCGTGAAGATGGAGTTCGTGTGGTGCCCGCCCGGCGAGTTCGTCATGGGTTCGCCGCCATCGGAGACCGGACGGTTCTCCGATGAGACGCCGCATTGGGTAACGCTGACCAAAGGGTTCTACCTGGGCAAGTTCGAAGTGACGCAAGCGCAGTGGGAGCGGGTGATGGGCGCGAACCCGTCGCACTACAAAGGCGCGGATCTGCCGGTGGAAAGCGTATCGTGGGACGATTGCCAGGAGTTCGTAAAAAAACTCGGCTCCGGGGCGCGGCTGCCGACCGAGGCGGAGTGGGAGTATGCCTGCCGCGCGGGGACAACCACCGCGTGGAGCTTCGGCAACAGCGTCCTGGACGCCGGCAAGTACGCCTGGTACGGCCAGTGGGAATGGGATGGGACCAAATCGGTCAAGGTTCCCGGGGGGAATGCGGAAGAAAAAACGCATCAGGTCGGCCAGAAGCTCCCGAACGCCTGGGGGCTTTACGACATGCACGGGAATGTCTGGGAATGGTGTGCGGATTGGGACGGAGCCTATCCGAAGGGGGTGGTGACGAACCCGCCGGGCGCGCCGGCGGACTCCAACCGCGTGAATCGCGGCGGTGGTTGGAACTTCAGCGCCTGGTTCTGCCGTTCCGCCAACCGCTATCGTGGCGCCCCCACGCTCCGCGATGTCAGCACCGGCCTCCGGGTTGCCTTCACGCCTCCGGAAGAGTGACGGCCACGGCATGATAAGGGCGTTGTCAGCAATGGCCCGTGTCGTCATTTACCGCATGGTCTTGCGGCGCGGCGGCGGCGGAGCGCAGGTTTCGCCGGGCAGTTCCTGCTTGTAACTCACGGCGCGGGCGGGTAGCATTCCCTCACGGTCCGCCACCTTGGCCAGCATCATCTCGATGGAATCGAAGGCGACCTGCTCCCAGGGAATGAGGATCGTGCTGAGCGGGCGATCCGCATATTCGTAGAGCCGGTTGTCAAACGTGACCACGGACAAATCGCGCGGCACATCCAGGCCGAGGCGCAGCGCGGTGGCATAGACCGGTCCAGCGGTGCTGGCGGAATAGGTGACCACGGCCGTGGGCCGGTCCCGGGGCGCCAAAACGGCCCGGAGGAATTCCTGCCGGGACGTGCCGGCCGGGAGCGTTGTTGCGGAATGCACCCGGGGCGTCAATCCGGCGGCCAGCATCGCCGCATGGTAGCCGGCTTCGCGGTCCTTAACGCTGTAATGCTCAAGACCTTTGCTCATGGTGATGACATAGGCGATATCCCGGTGGCCGCGCGCAATCAACTGTTCAGTCAGCCATTTGGCGCCGGCGAAATCGTCAGGGTAGACCGCCTCGTACTCACGCTTGAAGTTCATGGTCATGAACGGGACGTGAAAGTGATCGAGAGCGGCGTAGTGCTCGGAGTCGCTGGCCGCGACGTTGCTGTTGATCAGAACCCCGTCCGCCATCAGTTCGCGCAGCACTTTGGGGGCCTCGCCGTGGTTGAGCAGGCTTTTGTGGTGCAGCGAGGCGATGGCCAGATGGATGTTGTACTTAAGCGTGGCCCGGTACAGGCCGCCCATCAACTCGGCGGGCAGATAAAACTCATCCCCCAGGAGCAGCGCCAGGCAGTTGAAGCGGCCGGTGCGGATGGCGCGGGCCGAGGCGTTGGGCCGGTAGTTGAGCCGTTCCGCAATGGCCTGGATCTTGGCGGCACGCCGGGCGAACGTGGGCCGCTTGTAGGACGAACCGTAACGCAGGACGCGGGAAACGGTAATGATGGAAACGCCGGCTTCGCGGGCGATTTCTTCAATGGTGGACATAAGCCCCTTCGAGGAGATTGTCAGACAACGGTTTCATCTGTACTATATCTCCCTAGCCCGGCCAAGCCGGAACCAAGTTTGTGGTGCTATGCCATCTTTGCGGCCGGCTTGCCCGGGCTACTGTTGGTGTTGTCTAAGTTAGGCACCGAAATTCCTAAGGTAAGACTTTTTTATTTGCCACACCGCACGCACCGCTGGCGCGAATAGGGTTCATGCGATATAATACTTGCTAACGATGTCATTTGATGAAAAAGGATCCCACGTCATGAGCTGGAACTGGCTGAAATGGTCTGCCGTGGGCGTTGCCGTCATGATCGCTGTGCCAGGCGCCTGGGCTCAGCGGGTTGCCGTCTGGAATCCGGAAGCGGGCACCAAACAGAGCAGGTTCCGTGTCAGCCTGGAATTGCACGACCGCGCCGCCACGCTCCTGAAAACCGCCGGGTTGACCGTGGACCGCGTCACCGCGGACCAGCTTGCGGACGCCGCCGCGTTCAATGGCGCCAAGTACGAGGCTTTTGTTTTCGCCGGCGACGCCGTGCCGCGCGCGGCGCTGGAGAACCTGAAGAAGTTTCTGGACGACAAGAGCGTGCTCGTCGCGCTCCACGCCGAGGTGCCGTTCCTGGTCGCCATCGCCAAGGACAAGGACGGTTCCTGGACGATGTCGCCAGACACGCCGACCTTCGCCTGGCAGACCGAGGAACTGCTCACCTACGCCGGCGGCAAGTATTTCTACAACCCCGCGTTCCACGGCATCGGCCGCAAACATACCGTGACGCCGCTGTTCAAAAGCTACCTGCCCGCGGCGCCCGAACTGGCGATGCAGGTGCTGGACACCCGATTCGTCGTGCCGTGGCAGGGCGGCGAGTATTACCCATTGATCCGCAGCCTGCGTCTGGACGGACGAGACGCCATGCCGCAACTCTGGGTCATGCGCAACCGAGGCCGCACCTCCGTGGTGTGCGGCAGTCCCATCTGGACCGGCAACGCCAAGCCCGAAATCTGGGCGCTGAGCGACCAGACCGTCGTCGCCATGACCCGGCTCGCCTGCGACCTGCGCCGCGGCAAGGCCACCCTGGACCCCGCCGACAAGATTGCGCTCAGCGAAAAAATGCCGCCGCCGGAACCGCTGACCACACGTCTGGCCCGGACCAGCGTGGATCCGGAAAACGTCAAGCCCCTGGCGCGCTGGGGCAAGTTTGACGGGTCCTGCCTTGAGCTGGGCCTGGCACTGGCCGTCGGCAAGGCCGCGGTCCTGGAGGCCGGCGCCGCCGACAACGCCGTCCCCCGCGGCCTGGAAGCCGGCGCGGCCGTGACCTTTAAAATGCCAGCTAAACCAATTCAAGTCGCATTGGTTGCCCGCATCCGCGGTGCGTTCGCCGCCACCGGCGGCGTCATGACCGTCCGGGTCAACGGCGAACCGGTCTGGAGCGAGCGCTTCACCTACACCGACGCCGGCGGCGCCGGAAACATCGAGGCGGCCGAACTCAAGGACACGGCCGCGGAGTTCACCCGCCTGATTTTCCTCCCGGTCAAGGCCGACGGACCGGTCGAACTGACCATCGCCAACGGCGGCGACAAGCCCTTCTATTTCGACGCCGTACAAATCGAAAAGGGCTGGGACCTGGCCCCGGAGATGAACATCGGTTTCAACGGCGCCCCCGCCTCCAATCCGGAACTGGCCAGACACTGGGGCGCGGCGCGCGTCACCATCAAGCCCCACCTGTTCATCGGCGCCCCCGGCACGCCGGACCGCTGGAAGAAGTATGACGAGGCCATGGACAAGCTAGTCGCCCTGGGCTGCCCCCTGCAATTCATCCTCGAAGGCAGCGCCGAGTGGCTGGCCGTCACCCCGGAACGGTTCCGCGACGAATCCAAGCGCAAAGGCGGCCGCCCCTGGTGCGTCGCCGCCGACGGCACCAAGTACCTGGAGGTGCTCGATCATCTGCTGGACAAGTACGGCGACCGCATCGCCGCCTTCGAACTGTGGAACGAAGCCAACGGCACCCAGTTCTGGAAGGGCTCCTACGAGGAATACGCCGCCTTCTGCAAGGTCCTGATCCCGCGGATCCGCCAGAAGGCGCCGCACGCCAAGATCATGAGCACCGGCACCGCCGGTTGGAACGACCGCTTCTTCGCTGTGCTGCGCGACAGCGGCGTGCTGGACCTGGTGGACTGGGTGCCGAACCACGTCTACGCCGGCAAAGGCACCGCCTGGGACATCGCCTTCGGCGTCGGCGAGGGCGCCATGTTCGCCGACGGCTGCAACAAGCCCGTGCATTGCAATGAACAAGGCTTTGTCTGGGCCAACGAGCAGTGGTTCACCGCGCCGCCGGTCTACACCCCGTACCTGCAGATGACCTTCACCAACAAGGCCATGGCGCGGCTGCTCGCCAATCCCGTCGCCATGGTGAGCGTGTTCCACGCCCAGAGCACCTGGCGCGACAAGTTCAGCTATGACGACGAGAACGGGCGCCCGCGCCCCGCCTATGCCGTGGTGGCCGACTACCTGGAACTGAACGGCGGCCGGCGCCTGCCGTTCGCCATGACCGCACCCGGCGGCGAACCGCTGCAGGGCGTCTACGGCGTCGCCGTCATCCGGAAAGACGGCGCCGTCACCGCCGTGCTGAATCCCGCCGAGGTCGACCGGCTGGAAGTGCCGCAACCGCCGCCCGTGCAACTCCGGGACGAGCTCGACCAGATGGTGGACTGGGGACCGTTCAACGGCAAGCCCCTGGTCAAGAACGGAATCTGCACCATGGTTCCCGCCAAGGGACAGGCGTACATGGGCATGTCCAAGCCGGTCAGCCTGGATTTGAACCAGTGGCCGATCGTGGAGATTTCCGCACCGCGCGCCACCGGCGTCTGGCAGTTCACCCTGACCCTTAACGGCCAGACCGTCACGGTCTTCGCGGACGCCAAGGCCGGCGTGTTCCGCAAGGACTTGCGCGCCCTGGTCGCCGGCGCCGGCGTGCTCGACGGGCAGATGACATTCCGCTCCGCCGGGGAAACCGACCTGGACTACGTCCGCTTCCTCGCCGATGACGGCAAGGGCGGCGGCGACGCCAACGGCCGCGAACTCGTCCGCGATTTCGCCGGCACCAGCTTCTTCGGGAAAATGGAAAAGACCGCGGTAGGCATGCAACTGACCCCGGACGCCGGCAAGATGTACATGGGCTTCACCGCCAGCGCATTGCTGGATCCGGCGGCCTTCCCGCTGCTGACCGTGGAGACGGAGGGGACGGGCGCGTTCGAGGTCACCTTCAAGGCCGGCGGCGAAAGCGGCGCCCTGGTCGCCCACCGCAAGGCTGGCAAGGTCGAGATCGACCTGCGGAGCGTGCTGAAGACGCGCAACCGCGTCAACGCCGAACTCACCTTCCGCGCCAAGGACGCGCCGCTGCTGGTGAAGAGCTTCCGCTTCGCCCGGGATCCCAACGCCGCGCCGACCGCAACGACGACGGCACCCGCCGCCGCCAAAGCCGCGCCGGCCAAAGCCGCGCCGCAGCCGGTGACCGTGCGGCTTCCGCTGACCGCGGACGCCATCCCCGCGGCGGCGACGGCGCGGACTTACGGCCAGATCGTGAAAGTGCCTTTCGAGGTCAAGCGTCAGGGCCCCGTCGCCTGGGCCGAACTCACGCTGGACCTGACCGGCCGCACCGTGCTGACCTTGAACCAAGGCGGGAAATAAAGCCTCCCCGACTAAGCTTGTTATGCTACAGGAGCAATTGCAGGATCCACATGAATCGAGCAAGGGTAAAACTCGGAGCGTTGTTGAGCAAGGCCTTCAGCCTTGATGGCGTTTTCCCTGTTTTACCTGGGGCGTTGCCCCAGGCTAGGTTGGAATGCCCCCTTGGGGCGGTCAGAACTGTCCGAAGGCTGTCGCCCCCAAGGCCGGGTATTGTCCGAAGGCTGTCGCCCCAAAGGGGCAGCATCAACTTAGCCTGGGGCAACGCCCCAGGTTGAGGCAAGAAAACCATTCAAGGCTGAAAGCCTTGTTCAACCAGCATTCGCGATCGTCTCCGGGAAGGTTCTCAGGCCGCCTCGGTGGACGACAGCCGACCATAACACAAACCCAACCGAAACGTTAAACGACCCAGAGGGTAGGGATATTGACCCCCCACTAGAATAAAGCACCCATCCTCCATGGATCTCGCACTTGCCCCCATTCCGACCGTCGTGAAACCGCCGGCCGGCGAGGCGGAAAATCCCGACGCCGCGCCGGCGGCTTTTCAGCCGCATCTTCCCGCGTGGCTGAAAGATGCCGTGTTCTACCAAATCTTCCCGCCGAGCTTCCAGGACAGCAACGGCGACGGCATCGGCGACCTGCCGGGCATCACGGCCAGGCTCGATTACATCAAGTCGCTTGGCTGCAACGCGATTTGGCTGAACCCGATCTTCGAATCGCCATTCATGGACGCCGGGTATGACATCTCGGACTTCTACAAGGTCGCCCCGCGCTACGGCAGCAATGCCGACGCGCGCCGGCTGTTCCGCGAGGCGCACAAGCGCGGCCTCCGCGTTATCCTGGACCTCGTGGCCGGACACACCTCCATCGAACACCCGGGGTTCAAGGCCGCGTGCAAGGCCAAACCCTGCAAGACCCGGGACTGGTACATCTGGTCGAAAAACTTCCGCGACGACAAGTACTGGCTGGTCCGCGGCTATGCGGAGCACGACGGACACTTCGTCTACAATTTCTTCTACTTCCAGCCGTCCCTGAACTATGGGTTCGCCAACCCCGACCCCGCCCAGAAATGGCAGCAACCGGTCACCGCCCGCGGGCCACGGGAAGTCCGCGCCATGATCCAGGACGTCATGCGTTTCTGGCTGGACCTGGGGTGCGACGGGTTCCGGGTGGACTGCGCCTTCACCATCGTCAAGAACGATCCGGACTACCGCGAAACCAAGGCCTACTGGCGCGAAGTTCACACCATGTTGGCACGGGAGTATCCCGGGGCCGCGCTGATCGCCGAGTGGGGAGTGCCGCACGAGGGCATCGACGCCGGGTTTCATATCGATTTTCTCCTGCATTTCGGCCTGCCCGCCTACACCACGCTGTTCCGCCAGGAAGCCCGCGGCGGATCCAGCTATTTCCACAAGGCCGGACAAGGCAGCGCGGAAACCTTCCTCGACACCTGGCGGGAGGAGAGCCGCGCCGCCGGGAACCGCGGCTACATCGCCCTGCCCACCGGCAATCACGACATCCCCCGCATCAGCCGGAACCGGTCCCGCCGCGAACTCGACGTCGCCTACGCCTTTCTCTTCACCATGCCCGGCATCCCGTTTCTGTACTACGGCGACGAGATCGGCCTGGCGTTTCAGGAGCGGCTGCCTTCCAAGGAAGGCGGTTATGACCGCACCGGCGCCCGCACCCCGATGCAGTGGGGCGACGGCCCCGCCGCCGGCTTTTCCACGGCCGCGCCCGACCGCCTCTACCTGCCGGTGGACCGGCGCAAAGCGCGGCCGACCGTGGCCGCCCAGGAAGCGGATCCGCGTTCCCTGCTGAACCATGTCCGCGCCCTGCTGCGCCTGCGCCGGGAAATCCCGGCCCTGGGCAGTGACGGCGCGGTGGAATTCCTGCATGGCCAGAACGGCGGCTATCCGCTGGTCTATGTGCGCCGTCAGGGCGGCAGCCAGGTGCTGGTCGCCCTCAATCCCGCCGCCCGCGAAGTCGACGTCGCACTGCCGTTCGAATTGGCACACGCGAAGCTTGAGCCGTTGCTGACCCGCGGCACGGCACTGACCTGCTCCGGTTCCGATACCCGTTTGACCCTCAAAGGCTGCGGGTTCTGCCTATATTCCATAAAGATGCATCGAGAACATCCCTGTTACGCAGGGACAGAAAGACCATAGACAGAGGCCGCAGTAAATACTGAGGCGCGTGGCGCGCCTCCCTGGAGTGCCGGCGGGTCCGCACGCCACCCTCCTATGAGCCGGCTTTGACGGCAAGTCCAACCGCGAGTGCAACGTTTCCCAAAGGCTCGAAGCCCCATGAAATCCGTCGCGACTTTGGTTTCTTGTTTCATAATTCTCGCACTTTCGGCATCAACGTGTTATGCCATGGAATCCCCCGCGCCGCCGCCCGGCGGCGAACCGGCCCTGCTCAAGCCCTGGTTCGAAGCGTTGTCCTGGCGCAACTATGGAACGGACAAGACCCTCGGCGCCAGCGAGACGGTGCCGGTGGAAGGCATGCCGTTCGACCGCGCCCAACGCGTTACCGTCAAGGAACGCGGCAATCCGTTCTATTTCGTTGCCGCCGGAACGGGCGCCTTGGCGCCGGTACAGAAAGGCGACACCCTGCTCCTGCGCGTCTGGCTGCGGTTGGTGGAAACCACCCACGAGTCCGCCCAGGGTCGAGTCTACGCCTATCTCCAGCAATCCCAGCGTCCGTTCAACCCCTCCCTGCTGACGCCGGTCGATTTCGGCAAAACTTGGCAGCGATTCGATCTTCCGTTCCAAGTCACAACCGCCTATGCCCCCGGTGCGGCGATCCTGTCCTTTGGCGCGGCGGAGCGCAAACAGGTCGTAGAACTCGGCGGCGTGGAATTGCTGAACTATCACAACAAACTTGGCGTAACTGACTTGCCGAGAACCCGGGTAAACTATGACGGCCGCGAACCCGGCGCGCCGTGGCGCCAGGCCGCTGCGGCCCGCATCGAAACCCTGCGCAAAGGCGACCTGCGCGTGCAGGTCACCGACGCCGCCGGCGCCCCGGTTCCCGGCGCCAAAGTGGCCGTGCGCATGCAGCGGCACGCCTTTGCCTTCGGCACGGCCATCGGCAATGACGAATGGCTGCGCCAGGACGAAACCGGCGCCAAGTTTCGCCAGTCCGTCACCAGTCTGTTCAATACCGTCAGCGTTGAGAACGGCCTGAAATGGAAGCGCTGGGAAACGCCGGCGGAGCAGGAAAAAACCCTGCGCGTCCTGCGCGAGGTGAAGGCCGCCGGCATGAACGTCCACGGCCATGTCCTGGTCTGGCCGAGCTTCACCTATTCCCGGGTGGACCTGACGAAGGAGCGCGGGAACCCGGCCGCCCTGCGCGAACGCATCAACCGGCACATCCGCGACATCACCGGCGCCACCCGCGACCTGGTGGACGAGTGGGACGTGATCAACGAACCCTGGAACAACCATGATTTCATGGACATCCTGGGCCGGGACGAAATGACCGCCTGGTTCAAGCTGGCCCGGGAAGGCGCGCCGCAGGCCCGGCTGTTCATCAACGACTTCGGCATCCTGGTCAGCCCGGAACCTGAAACCGACGGCCATGTGGCGCAGTACGAAACCAACATCCGTCTCCTGCTCGACCAGCACGCCCCCATCCAGGCCATCGGCATGCAGGGCCATTTCGGCGGGGCCGGAAACGCCGTTCCCATCATGCAGAGAACCCTCGACCGTTTCGCCGCCACCGGCCTGTCCCTGGCCATCACCGAGTACGATTTCGACACGCAGGACGAAGAACTCCAAGCCGATTTCACCCGCGACCTGATGACCCTGCTCTTCAGCCACCCCGCCGTGGATCGCTTCATCATGTGGGGATTCTGGGACGGCGCCCACTGGCGGAACAACGCCCCCGTCTTCCGCCGCGACTGGAGCCTCAAGCCCAGCGGCAAAGCCTATCGCGACCTGGTGTTCGGCGCCTGGTGGACCACGGCCGATCTGGAAACCGGCAAGGACGGCGCCGCCGTCGCCCGTGGCTTCCTCGGCGACTACGAGGTCACTGTCACCGCCCCCGGCGGCCGCCGCGCCGTCAAAACCGTGCGCCTCGAAAAGAGCGGCGTCACCCTGCCGGTGGTCCTGCCATGAATTCGTTTCATTCGCAAATGTCCGCGGAAAAAATCCTACCCCGCTTGACAAACCGCCATTTCCCCTCTATTTTCCCATTAAGTGATAACGATGTCTCTTTGACGGGCAGGAACGACCCATGACACGGACATCCTCCCAACTGAAGCCCGGGAACGGCGGCATGCGCGGGACAGGCGCGTTCACCCTGATCGAGTTGCTCGTGGTCATCACCATCGTCGCCATCCTGGCTTCGTTGCTGCTCCCGGCCCTGGCCCGGGCCAAGGACTCCGCGAAAAAAATGCAGTGCGCCAGCAACTTGAAGCAGTTGATGACGGCCGAAACCTGCTACTTCGACGACAACGAGTGCTACAGCCCGGCGGAAAATTCCTCTCCCTCCCCGCTCACGGTGGACACCCGCTACTGGAACACCACCCCCGGATTGCTTACGGGGTATCTGGGGGGTGACAAGAACACGGTCAAAGCCGTTTTCACCTGTCCCGCCATCGACCACTTCAATGACGCCGTGCGCCGGGCGTTGGGTGGAAACTGGGTGATTACCAACGGTTCCGGCGGCTGGCGCGACCCGATCAACAGCTACATGCTCAATACCCAGATGGCCCGCGGCGTCACGGCCGCCCAGACCGCCGCCCAGAAGGGCAAGGGCCGGACGGTGATCCTGATCATGGACGGCGCCTAGCTCAACTCCCACAGCCTCTCCCAGACCAGTCCCACCGACCCGACGGTCATCTGGGATCCGCTGCGGCACGGCGTGGATCTGTTCAATGTTGCCTGGTCGGACGGATCGGTCACCACCAGCAAGCGGCGGACGGATTCGCCCCTGCGCGGTTCCGTGCTGGACGGCAAGTACTGGGACCCCCGGGTGGATTGAAGAACGGGAACTGAACCGGCACGTCGTTCCCTCCCTGAAAAACCATCCGGAAAAGACTTGACAGGGAGTCCGCAATAAAGTACCGTAATCGTTGGCAATTGGTAATGATGTCATTTAAAAAGCGCCGGAAACGAGTTCCCTCCTTGCTCAGCACGATCGGGGAAGGATACGGACCGGCAAAGCCATGAAATAGCCATCGCCGAGACTCACGAAAAAAGGAGAGAAAGAACCCATGTCATCGAGAATGGACACCCGCACATCCCAGGGAACCGGACCGCAACGAAAGGAAACGGACATGAACACAGTATCGCACCAGTCGTGGGCAGTCAGGGTCGCGGCGCTTGCCGTCAGCCTGTTGTTGTTTGGAGGCTCCGGCACCCGGGCCGCCGTCTTCACCTTCAACAACACCAATTCCGGCACCTTTTCCTGGGAAACCAACACCATGTGGGCCAGCGGCGCCTATCCGGATGCCGCCGGCGCCATGGTCACCATGACCAAAGTTTTCGCCGCCAACGCCACTGCCACGGTGAACCTGGCCGGCGCCACCTCGTCCAAGACCATCGGCGGTCTTACCGTTGGCATGGTCAACGCCAATGACCGCAGCTACGCGATCCAGACCGGGACCCTGATCTTTGACAACGGCCTCTCCAATGCCACCGTGACCGACATCAGCAACCATACGTGGAGCAACAACACCATTGGGTCCAACATGTTGCTGAACAGCTCCCTGGACGTCACCTCTACGGCCGGGAAAACCACCAACTGCCTTGTGTTTTCGGGCACCATCTTCACCAAGGACGCCTCCCAGAAAATCACCGTGGGCGGGAATAACGGGTGGATGAAAGTCTCCGGCAGCAGCGTCAACTACAACAACGGTTGGACCGTGAACGGCGGCACGTTGGAAGTGACCAATTTCGGCGGGCTGGGCTCGACCCAGACCAGCAACTCCGTGGTGGTCAACAGCGGCGCCATGCTGATGTTCAACGTCAACGCCAACTCTACTTTCACCAGCGGCAAGATTTATTTGAACAACGGCGGTATGCTCTATGCGGCCAACGGCCTCGGTTCGGGCGGACGGGTGGCTACGGTGGCCAACATCGACCTTGCCACCGCCGCCACGGGAACCATCCAGTATTACAGCGACAAAGGACAGCCTACCAATTCCCTCTTCACCCCCACCCTGACAATTGCAGGCGGCGGCAACGGCACACTTTCCGTCATTCCGTCAACCACCGCCAATGAGAACGGCGGCCGCTTTACCGCCAGCGCGTTCATCAGTTCCGGCCTGTTCACCAAAACCGGCAGCGGGTACATGGACGTCACCGCCAACAACGCCGCCACCGTTTCCGGCACCGCCGCGATCTCCACCGGCGGCCTGGTGCTGAGCCAGACGGGCGCCATCGGCACGGCCAAGGTAACCGTGGCTGCCGGCACCGTCCTGGGCCTGAACGCGGGTGCCTTTGGCCGGGACAACAGCAAGATCGGCACGGGCTCCGTGGAATGGACAACCGGCGCCGCGGAACGCTGGTACAGCAGTGCGGCGCGCTTCACCGCCGCCACCACCGACACCTATACCGTGGCCAGTGGCGTGAACCTTCAGATCAGCGGCAAGCAGGCCGTGGCGGCGTACGATCACAACCTGACCGGCACCCATGAACTCCACCTGACCGGCGGCTCGCTCGAACAGGCCAGCGAAAGAATGAGCAGCGGCTATGCCGCCGGCTCAGCCAGCGTCATGCTGGGCATGAGCATTGCCGCTTCTTCGACGGCCGGCGTGCTGATTTCCAGCACCAATTACCGGGTCGTGCTGGACCAGGATTCCAAGGTCGGCAACAGCGGCGTCATGACCGCCCTCAACAAGCAGTTTTTCATCGCGGCGCCGATCTCCGGCAACAGCAACCTCACCAAGATCGGGGCCGACCCCGTGATCCTTTCCGGTGCCAACAGCTACACCGGTTCTACCATCATCTCCACCGGCGTCCTGGCCCTGGGCCTCAACAACACCCTGCCGAACGGCACCGTGGTGGACATCGCCTCCGGCGCCACCCTGGACCTGTTTAACCAGGGGGACGCCACCCGCCGTGATCTCAATGATGGCAGCAAGCTGCCGGTGCTGCCGGGAAATGGACTCAAGCCGGCCAGCGTCAATGTCGCGGTGGCAGGGTTGGCGGGCAACGGCACGGTGCGCAACGGCTACTGGCTGGGCACGTCCAGCTATGCGTACGTCAATGCGGGGACCCCCTCGCTCTTCAGCTCCACCAGCGTCCTGACCCTCGGCGGCACCGGCGCCTACAACTTCGCCGGCACTTTGGCCGACACCATCACCAGCTCCTCTTCGCAGTACGCCGTGGTCAGCACCACCAACCAGTACGCGGCCTATACGGCGACGGGCATTCTGGCGCTGACCAAAAGCGGACTCGGCACACAAACCCTCTCCGGCTCTAGCAGTTACAGCGGCGGCACCCTGATTAGCAGCGGCACGCTGAAGGCTGGCAATGGCAAGGCCTTCGGCACGGGCTCCGTGACGCTCAGCGGCGGCGTCCTTGACCTGCGCGACTTCAACATTGACAATGCCATCAACATCACCAGCACCGGCGCCTCCGTGCTGCTGCCGACCTCCTCCGGAGCGATGAGCTCTAATTTCGCCGCCAATAGCAGTTTCCGCGGCTGGCAACGGCAGAGCGGCCTGGCCAAGAACTCGTTGGCTCAGTTTCTCGGCGGTACGGCGGTCGGCGCGGCGACGGTGACAACCTCCTGGTCGGTCAGCACGGACACGGTCAAGTTTGCCAGCGATGTGATTGACATCAAGGGTATCAACGGCACGACATTTGTCTTGCAAATGAACTACGCCGATACCGGCAAGGGCGACACTTGGGAAAACCAAAACGTCAAGCTTGACTGGTACAACACCACGTCGGGCCAGTGGGTCAACGCCGTGCTCGGCAATGACAACGGAACCGGCACACTCGGCACCCATTACACCGCCGCATTTGATCCCGCGACCATGCTCACGTTAGGCAAATGGGGCGTAGACTCCCAAAACAACGTAGTCTGGGCCGTGGTCAACCACAACAGCGAGTTCGCCGGTAATGCCTCAGTTACGGGAGGTGCGCTGGCTTGGGGGGGCTTGGGAAGATCTCCTGGCCGAGGTCAGCCTGGGAGTTTCCGGCGAGTAGATCCAGCGCGGTTTTGAGTGAGCGTGCGGGATCTCGGCCTCGTTTTTT
>CAITSE010000361.1 GCA_903894975.1 uncultured Lentisphaerota bacterium | reverse complement strand
GAACAGGGGAAGAAAATCCGAAGAAGATGGAAGAAAATCCTTTTTTCCGGGAAGCGGGAAGAAAAGGCAAAAGAAGACAAGCTCAGGGTGGTACACTTTTCACCGGCGTTTTTGGTACACTTTCATTCCGGCGTTGTCAGACCCCGAATATGTCTTCACTTACATCCTCTACGGCGAGGGGACGTTGCTGTTGGAGGACGGGCGGCATCGGGTGAAGGCGGGCGACTGCATTCTCCTGCCGCCCTACATGTTGCATATCATCAACACCGACGGCGGCCGGCCCATGGGTCAGCAAGTGTTGCACTTCGATCTTTTCGAGCGGCCGGAGCGGGCCGGCCCGGTGGCGCGTGATCCCCGCATGACCTTGGCGCGGTTCAAAGCCGGGGCGGCCAATCCGGAGTGCGGGCTCTGTGACGCTCCGCGCACGTCCAGCCCGGAACCCGGGACCCGGCGGGAGCTGGAACGGCTCATCGCCGAGCTCCAACGCGAGTTTGACGGGAATGATGAGGTCAGCGGCCTGAGCGTGAAAGCGCGGATGCTTGACCTCCTGCGGATCCATCTGCGGGCGGCGGCGGCCGGCGGGCGCAGCGCCGCGGAATCCGCGACGCACCGGCCTCAGGTCTGGCGCAATCTGGAACGGGCCATCGCCTTCATCCATGAACAGCATGCGCGCCCGATCGGGCTGACGGAAATGGCGAAGGCGGCCGGACTTTCACCCAACTATTTCTGCCGGCTCTTCCAGGACTACGCCGGCTGCCCGCCGCACCGGTACCTGAACGCCGTGCGCGTCCAGACGGCCAGACGCCTGATCGCGGACGGCCAGGGGAACTTCACGCAGATCGCGGCGGCCTGCGGCTTCGGCTCGATCCACCGCTTCAGCAAAGTGTTCCGGCGAATCGAAGGCGTTCCCCCGTCCGGGTATAAAAGCTTATCTACCAATGAAAATCGATTCACAAAGCCGCATTTTTAATTGGTATAAGGCGAAACCGAATTGTGACAACGCGACCCTGTGAGCGTTGGGCTCACAGCAGGAATGAGCGGGAAATCAGCCGGAACTTGACCGGCAGACGACCACCCGCTGCGGCACCAGCCGAATCTGGCGTTCGGCCGGAAGCTTGCCGGCGATACGGTCCAGCAACAAGGTCACCAGTTCTTCGCCGATGCGGTGATTATCCTTGTCCACAGTGGCCAGTGGAATCATCGGTTCCCATTGCCGCTCGAACGCGTCCCGCCACTGATTGTCATAACCCGTAATGGCGATCTTGTCGGCGACGCCAAACAGGCGGCACGCCGCCGCCACCGGGAAAACCTCGTTGTCCGTACCCACCATGATGGCGTCCACCGCGTGCGGTCCCCGCAGATGCTCGACCAAATGACCGGCAAAACAGCGCATTCGTTGCTGAAAGGTCACCTGTGACTCCGGAACACGGTTCGGCAACCCTTCAATGTACGTCGCCGGCAGAGGCGGCAGGCCGGCCTCGGTCATGGCCCGCTCATAGCCAAGGTTGTGGGCCATGACATGCTCTTCAGTTTCCGGCAAGTCCCACAGGCGCAGGATGCGTTTGCGGCCGCGTTCAATCAGCAGACGCGTCAGGGCATAACCACCACCCGCATGATCCGAGGCGACTTGGTCAAAGCTGGTCAGGTGCGAACCGACTCCGCTGGCGACCACCGGGATGCCGCTGTCTAAAAGCTTGCGGCACAAACGGTTCTCGCATGGGTCGTGGACTCCCCACAAGGTAACCACCACTCCGCGGGGACGGGAGCGCAGCATGGCAGCTATCGCCGGTTCATCATCAAGCTGCGAGTGGATGGTCAGAAGATTCAGTTGCTGTTCACGGGCCATGGACATGGCGCCGGAGTGAACCGCATCGGAATACCCGCTGAAAATGTCCGGAGTCGTCGCCACCCGCAGGTTGCTCAACAACACCAGGGTGTTAGCCATCATCTCTCCGCCACCCGGGGAATCCCCCACCACCACGCAGCCGTGGTTCCGTTTCCGCTTGATCAGGCCGTCCCGCTCAAGTTGCGCCAGGGCGGCGCGAACCGTCACCCGCGACACCGCAAACTGCGCGGCCAGGCGGTCTTCCGCGGGAAGCCGTTCCCCGCCCTGCACATGGCCGGCCGCGATCAACGCACGCACCCCCTGCACCGTACGCTGGCGCGGCGAAACATGGGGAGCGGCCACAGACACGGACTTGGACAAACTGGACATCACAACACCCTCATCCCGACAGACAGACACCACCGTAACGCTTCATGCCAAGCTCATAAAGGAAACAAAAAAACGTTGGCCTGGCGAGAGGTATACACAAAACAGACTGTGACCATACAATGCCACCTCGTCAGGCAGAAGTCAAAGGCCATCGCACCTGAATTGGTAATGGCTCAGTTACGGAGGGGAACGGAATCCCCGCAGGGGATGGCACTCATAATCTTCTAGAAAACAACTAATTGCGAACGTCGAACATCGAATTGGAAGTCATGCGATAAATCTATGCTCAACCCGACCGGGTTTTCCTTCGACGTTTAACGTTCAATGTTGAATGTTCGACGTTCGATTTTTTTAACGCGCATGAGGCCGCTTGCCCTCTTTCTGGCAGTCGAACCTCCTCCCCCCATCGCACCCGCGCAACCTTACGGCTTTGGGCAGGCCGGCCTACTATGGCGGGCACGGCGCGGCACTCCATAAAAATATAAATTTAATACAATTTTTCCGATATTTTAAATCCTTTTAAAAATGTCTTATTTTTGATTTGACACAGAAGGAATTTTGCCGTATACTGTATGAATGATGAATCCCCGCCTTCAGCGCTCCGACCAGCTGAACCCTATGACCAAAGAGAAAAACCGATGATCCTGCGCAAAATCACCGCACCCCTGCTGGGGCTCGGCCTCTGCCTGACGGTCAGCGCCCAACCGCTCCCGCCCTTCGGCGTGGAAGCCAAAGCGCCCACCCGGGCGATGAAGGCCGCCACCGTGAAGCCGCAAGATCTCGACTGCCTGACGCCCGCGAGGGCGTCCTTGTGGATGATGGAAAACCCGCCAGCCGGACAGACCGCGCTCCCGTTCACCCTCGAAGAACAAGAGGGAAAGGGCGTGCTGCGCCTGGCGACCGGCGCCTTTGCCCCCGCGCGAACGACGGTGCGCATCCTCCTGCCTGGTGACGGCCCCGCGAACGGGAACGTCTGGGCTAAAAACCAGAACACCTACGTCTCGTTTCTCTGCAAGAGCAGCAAGCCGGCGCAAATGACCTTTCACCTGCTGCAACGCGGGAAAACGGCGGGGACCTTTCAAACCGGCTTTTCCGCCACGCCCGGAGACTGGCAGCAGGTTTTGCTTCCGGTGACAGAGTTCAAGCTCAAGAGTTTCGCCAACGTGGCGGACCTGGGGTTCCGGGTCACCGCCGCCGATCCGGGCGCCGAAGTCTCGATCACCGACCTTCGCGTGGGCGGCATGCAGTTCACCGACGATGCCTGGAAAAGCCATTTGCTGGCGATCAGCCTCAACGGCGACTGGCATTTCGCCACCGACCCCGGCGACCAGGGCATGAAGGAGAAATGGTATGCAGACACGTTTGACGATGCCCCATGGAAAACTCTGAAATCAGGAATGTCGTGGCAGCAGCAGGGGGTCGTCCATTCCGGATTCGGCTGGTACCGGCAGCAAATTTTTGTGCCGAAAGAATACGCCGGCACGCCCCTGACGCTGAACCTCGTCCCGATTCCTGCCGATGACGACACCTGGTTCAACGGCGTCCGCGTCGGCGGGATCAGCAGTGAGTACAAGTACAACAACTGGATCACCCGTTCCTACACGGTTCCGCCCGCACTGATCCGCTATGGGGAAACCAACACCATCGCCATCCGCATCTGGGGCGGGAACATCACTTTCATCGGGGACAACAGCGGCCTCATCAAGGGGCCGCTGGTGGCGGAACTGGATCCGTACCGGGTGAAGATGCGGGAACCGGGCGGCGAAGCGGTCGCCGCCGAACTGTTCGACCTCAGCGACGCGCGTCAGGGCAAGCCGTTCGAGATGCTTTTCTCCTTCCCGGCCGAATTGGCGAAGGAGCCCGGCGCCCAGTTGCGCTACCGCCTCGCCGACTTGGTCGGCAACGAAATTCAATCCGGCAAACGGCCCCTGGCGCCCGGCCCGGATCAATCGGTCGTCCAGGCCGTGGTGAGCGTGGGCCGCGAAACCGCGCAGGCCATTTACCTTCGCGGCCGCCTCCAGGCTGGCCTGATCATTGAGGACGCCGCCGGCAATCCGGTTTATGCGGGTGTGCGGAAACTGGAGCATCTTTCCTTCGCGAAACGGGACACGACACCGCTGCCACCGCTGCCGGAAAAAGTGGAGGACACCCCTTATGGCAAGCTCAAGCTCGTGGACGAGATCGACTGTGCGACCTCGCTCTTTGACGATCCACACCCGTATCTGCAAAGCGGCTTCGACCACGCTCAGGACCGCGTGACCCCCGGCGGCCCCGTGGCGGTGAAGGTGACGGAAATCCTGGGCCGGAAAGCCCGCGAGAGCGAGTACGGTTGGTTCGCCTACCGGCTCGGCCGCGGCAAGCTCAAGCCGCACTCCACCTATTTGGTCCGTATCGAATATCCCGAAGACAAGCCGCGGATGGTTCCCATCGAGATTCAAACCGGGCAGAACTTCATGGATGTGGGCTGGAAGAACGGCGTGGGCGCCGACGACGTCTACGACAACTGGCCGCTGAGCCACCAATGGCAGTCGTATGACGTGGTCGTGTCGCTCGACGACAAGACCGTCGGCACGGGCGGGACGGGAAGCGCCCCCGCCGAAAACGGCTTCTGGCTGTATTTCATGAACAAGCTCAAGCCGGGCGCGTACTATGCCATGTGGTCCGGTGGCCCGGCGATCGCCCGCATCAAACTCTACGAGATCGATCCCGAGAAGAACGCCCCGGTGATTCAGCGTCCCAAGGGCTTGCCCAACCGCGTCCTGTCCTTCGACTGGGAGCGGCAGCCGGACCATGATCCCGCCGACCTGGTGCGTTACGCCAAGCTGATGGGTTACAGCGCCATCTCGCCGGTGATCCTCAAGTGGTTCTTCGCCAATTACAGCGAGCCCCTGAACGGGTACGAGTCGGTGGTCGTTGACGACCACGACTACTGGGCGCACAAGCCCTACGATCCCGCCAGCGGCCAGCCCGCGACCTCACCCGTTCCCGGGAAAAAATCCCAGCACGTCCGCTATCTGGAAGCCACCAAGGCATTGGGCCTGAATTACCTCCCGCGCTTTGAATGGGGCGGCTCCCAGGACCTGCCCAAGGAGGCCTGGGCCATCGACGCCAGCAGCCAGCCCGCCAAGGCCAACCGCTTCGCCCCCTGGTGCGGCAACCTGCTCAATCCCCTGACCTGGGAGGATCTAAAGAAATTCATGGATCACCTGATCAAACCGTACGTCGCGGACAACCCGCAGTTGACCGGCGCACTTTGGCGCATCCGCTGCGACCGCATGCCAATCAGCTACGGCAAAGCCGACCTCGAATTGTTCGCCAAAGAAACCAACACCAAACTGCCGCCGGGCGGCGCCGCGCAATGGGCGACCTGGGCGTCAACGGAAATGAAGGCGAAATACGACGCGTGGTGGCATCAGAAACGCGCCCAGTTCCATGCCAAGTTAGTGGACCTGCTCAAGAGCTACCGATCCGACCTGACCCTGTATTACTACAACTGGGATCCGGACAAGTTCGGCCTGATCGAACCGGACATCACGGCCTGGGCTTTTGTCTCCAACGTCGTCAAGCCCGCCCCGGAAGGCGGCCGCGCCGCGTATGAAAAAGAGCGCCAGGCCCGCAAAAGCTTCACCGCCGAAGACTACATCTCCGTGATACGCACCGGCAACTTCGGCAACGCGAGCAAGGGAATCAATCGCGCCGATTACGGCATCCGGCCGGAGTTGTACAAGGACATCAAGGGCATCCAGCTCTTCGCCCCGGCCAATTACCTGTGCTACGCGGACAAGCCCGACTACCTCAACTACTTCCAGACCGCGGATGGCCTGGCCGTGAGCAATGTCGTCTCCTATGATGAGGTTGGCTCCCGTTCCATCAACCCGAAGTATGAGGGCAACATGCTCACGCCCGGCGGCCCGGCGTTCAGCATGGCCCTGGAACTGCTGCCCTATTTCCACGGCGACGCGCGGACACTGAACTACACCGTCTACACCTACGGCCGCGGCTTTGCCGACGCGCACCGCCGCTTCGCCCAAGCCTTCCTCGCCCTGCCCGCCATCCCGGGGACCGTGGCAGATCAGGGAGACAAAGAGCTGAAAGTCCGCCTCTATCCCTCGGCGAACGGCACTTACGTCGGCGTGGCCTACAAGGGATACACCGGAAAGAAGTTCACCGTGACCGTGCCGGCCAAGGCGGGGGCGAAACTCCTCAACCTGGTGACGAACGAAACCGTCCCGACAAAATCCACCGGCGCCGACCTGCAGTTCGGCGTGGACTCGGGGCCCATGGAACTCCACGCCTTTCTGGTGCAACCATGATCGCGTTCGAGTCGCTTCCGTCTCCGGTCCTGCTTCAGGGCGATGCCCGTGTGGCCTATCGTGATCCGGCCGTCCTTTACCACGAGGCGACCTTTCACCTTTTTTTCACCTTGGTCGAAACGGAGGACGACGGCCGGGTTTTTCTTTATGTGGCCACTAGCAGAAGTACGGATCTGCGCACATGGTCGCCGCCCCGGCGCCTGACCCCGAAAGACCGGAATCTGAACTTCAGTTCGCCGGGGAACATTATTCACCACGGCGGCAACTGGATGATGTGCCTACAGACCTACCCCCGCCCTAATGGCGAAAAATACGGGAACGCCAACGCCCGCATCTTCACCATGAGCAGCCCCGATCTCGAAGAGTGGGGAACCCCCCGCCTGCTGAAAGTGAAAGGACCCGGCGTCCCCGACGCGGACATGGGGCGCATGATTGATCCGTATCTGGTCGCGGACAAGGATCAGCCCGGCAAATGGTGGTGCTTTTACAAACAAAACGGCGTCAGCCTCTCGTCCTCGCCCGATTTGGAAAACTGGACCTATTCCGGCCATGCGGAGGCCGGCGAGAACGCCTGTGTGATTGTCGATGAAAACGAGTATGTTCTTTTTCACTCACCGCAAAACGGAATCGGCATCAAGCGCTCGTCCGATTTGCAGCAGTGGCGGGACGACGGCCTCTTTTTCCTGGGACAAAAACAATGGCCCTGGGCACAGGGGCGGCTGACGGCGGGATTTGCGCTTGACCTTCGGCGCGAACCCGCGGTGGGAAAGGTCCTGCTGTTCTTTCACGGCAGCGGCCCGGAGGACGAGCAAACCTGCTTCGACACCCATGCCAGCATCGGCTTGGCGTGGAGTGATACCATGGATGACATAACTACCTGGAACTGGCCGAAAAAGGATCGCTCCTCCTAGCCCGGCCAAGCCGGAGCCAAGTGTGCGCTGCTATGCAATCGTTTCGGCCGGCTTGCCCGAGCTACTTGTTGGTACTTGTCCAAAGAACAATCTTTACCAGAAAACAACGCTTTTCACTCGGAAGATTCTTATGATCAACCACCTCCATCGCCTGACCGTGACCTTTCGCGCCATGCTGGCGGGAAGCGTTCTGCTTTCTTGCCTGGCGGCCCGGGCACAGCAGGCAAAAACCCCGTTGGAAATCGACCTGAAAGGCGAGTGGCGTTTCGCCGCCGACGCCGGCGACCGGGGCATGACGGAAAAATGGTATGCGGACGGCTTCAACGACGCGGTCTGGAAAACCCTGGTCACCGGGAAATCCTGGCAGAAACAGGGCGTCGAACACGACGGCTGGGGCTGGTTCCGGCGGACTTTTCCCGTGCCGGCTGAATATGCCGGCACGCCGCTGGCCTTGCAACTCGGACAAAACGAGTCCGACGACGACGTCTGGCTCAACGGCGTCTGGGTGGGCGGCCTGCATGGGAAGTACAAGTATAAGAACATCTCCAAACGGGTCTATACCGTACCGGCGGCGTTGATCCGGTACGGGAAACCCAACACCGTCACCACCCGCATCTGGGGCGGGGACCTGATGTTCATCGGTGAGTTGAGCCAGGGCCTGGTGACGGGAACGTTCGCGGCAACGCTCGACCCGTACTATGTGACGATGCGCGAACCGGGCGGCATCGAACAGCCTGCGTCCCTGTTTGATCTGAGCGATGCAGGAAAGGGAAAACCCTTTGAAATCCTTTTCCGCTTCCCGGGGGAGAAAATCACCGGCTCGGCCACGCTGCAATGCGAACTGAAGGACTTTTACGGCAACGCGATCGCCACTCTTGCCGCGCCGGCGGAAAAGGGCCAGGACGGAATCGCCGTAGCGGTGGTGAACGTCGATCCGGCGGTGGCGCAGACGATTTATCTACGCGGCCGCATCAAGGCGAACTTGGTTGTCCAGGACGCATCAGGCCGTCTGTTGTATAACGGCGCCAAAGAATTAGATCATCTTTCCTTTGCCCGGCGCGACGCCCTGTCGCTGCCCGCCCTCGCGGAAGTGTCAGAGGAAACACCTTATGGCAAACTGAAACTTGTCGACGAAATCGACTGCTCGGTTGCCCTCGACAACGAAGTCCATCCCTACCTCCAAAGCGGCTTTAACAAAGCCCAGGATCACATGACCCCGGGGCCGGCGGTAAACGTGACGGTCAAGGACATCCTTGGAAAAAAGGCGCGGGAGAGCGAGAACGGCTGGTTTGCCTACCGTATCGGCCGCGGCAAGCTCAAGCCGCACGGCACCTACCTGCTGCGGATCGAATACCCCGAAGACAAGCCGCGCTACTGTCCCATCGAAATCAGCGCGGGACGAAACTTTCTGGACGTGGGCTGGCAAAACGGCGTCGCCCCGAACGACCCGTATGACCCGTGGCCGCTCAGCCAGGCCTGGCAATGGTATGACACCGTCGTGCCGCTGGATGAGGAAACCGTCGGTACGAGCGGCGCCAATGGCGCCCCCACGGAGAACGGCTTCTGGGTCTATTTTGTCAACAAGGTCACGCCTGGGAAATACTACACCATGTACGATGCCGGCCCAGCCGTGGCCCGGATCAAACTCTACGAGATCGACCCGGAGAAAAACGCGCCCAAAATCACCCTGCCCGGCGTCCTCCCACAGCGGGTGCTGATGTTCGACTGGGAGCGCCAGGCCGAGGCGTACCCTGGAGACGGCGTGCGCTACGCGAAACTCATGGGGTACAACGCCATCTCCCCCATCATCATCAAATGGGGCCTGGCCAACTGGGCCGAGCCGCTCAACGGCTATCACTCCTTCGGAGAGGACTCGCGGAAGTACGCGGTCAACAAGGACTACAAACCGGGCACGGACGCCGTACCCGCGGTGACGGGAACAGACTCGCAACACTTGATCTATCTTGCCGAGACCAAACGCCAGGGCGTCCGCTACGTCCCGCGGATTGAATACGGCGGATCCCTGGATATTCCGGAAGAATTTCGCGCCATCGGCAAGGACGGCAAGACCGCCAAACCCAACCGCTTCGGCACCTGGTGCGCCGACCTCCTGCAGCCGGCGACCTGGGACGACCTCCAGCGGCTGATGGATCATCTCATCAAGCCCTATGCCAAAGACAACCCGCAGTTGACCGGCGTCCTGTGGCGCATCCGGCAGGACCGCATGCCGATCAGCTACAGCAAGTTCGATCTTGAACTGTTCGCCAAAGAAACCGGCAAGCTCCCCTCCGGGCCGGAAGCGAAACAAAGAACATGGGCGGCCAGCGGCCCCGGGCGGGCGGCCTATGATGACTGGTGGCTGGAAAAGCGGGCGCAATTCCACGGCCGCCTGGCGGCGCTGCTGCAGAGCTACCGCTCCGGCATGAAGCTCTATTATTACAACTGGGACGGCGACAAGTTCGGGCTGATCCTGCCGAGCCTCACCTCCTGGGCATTCAACAAGCAGATCGCCTTCAGCAAGGAAGGCGCCAACTTCAACAAAGACGGTACCGGCAACGGTCGCGCGGTTTATGAAAAGGACCGCGAGGCCCGTAAAAAGCTGACGGGAGAGGACTATGTCAAGGTCATGCACTCCGGCGCGTTCCTGGCCTGGAACAACGCGGATCGGGCCGATTACGCCATGCGCCCGGACTTGTATCGCGACATCAAAGGAGTGGAAATCTTCGCCCCGGCCAATGCGCTGTGGTGTGCGGACAGCTCGGTCTATCTCAACTATTTCCAAACCGCCGAGGGACTGGCGGTGAGCAACCAGGTCATGTATGACGAGATCGGCTCACGGACCATCAACCCCCGATACGAGGGCAGCATGGTCTCCCCGGCCGGCGCCGCCTTCAGCATGGCCTTTGAGTTGCTGGCGTATTTCCACGGCGACGCCCGGACTCTGACCTACACGCCCTACACCTACGGCCGCGGCTTTGCCGACGCGCACCGGCGCTTCGCCCAGGCCTTTCTCGCCCTGCCCGCCATCCCGGGAACAATCGTAGCCCAGGGAGACGCAAATCTGAAAGTGCGCATCTATCCCTCGGCCGACGGCACTTATGTCGGCGTGGCTTACAAGGGGTACGCTGGGGGGAAATTCACCGTGACCGTGCCGGCCAAGGCCGGGGCGAAGATCACCAACCTCGTGACGAACGCAGCCGTACCCGCGCAACTCGTCGGCAACGACTTGCAGTTCGAGGTGGAGTCCGGGCCGATGGAACTGAACGCCTATCGGATCCAATGAAGAACCCCGACCCAAGGGGGGTATCCAACAGCCAAACCCCAACGCCTGAGAGTATTTTTTCAGCCCCAACGGGGCGCACCATAACAGCCTAGG
>CAITSE010000360.1 GCA_903894975.1 uncultured Lentisphaerota bacterium | reverse complement strand
CGTTCTAACCAACTGAACTATGTGTGCAGCGTTGTGCCAGGAAGCAGAACGGGTTTTAGCATACCCCACCAGTCTCTATTTTCAACCCGAAAACTGTCAAGGGCATGTGTGTGATTGCGATTGTTCATTCCAGGTTGGAGCCGGCGCTGAACCTCGGGTTGGAGGAGGCGTTGTTCCGCGCGCCGGGGGCGGAGACGCGGCTGCTGCTGTGGCGGAACGGGCCGTGCGTGGTGGTGGGGCGGCATCAAAATGCCTGGGCCGAGGCGAACCTGGAGTTTCTCCAGGCCCGGGGCGTATCGCTCCTGCGCCGGATCAGCGGCGGCGGCGCGGTCTGGCATGACCCCGGCAACCTCAATTATTCCCTGATCCAACCGCGGACGGAAGGCGATGCCGCTTTGGACTGGAGCGCCCTGGACCCGGTCCTGGCCGCGCTCCGACGCCTGGGCCTTCCCGCGAAGTTCGGGCCGCGTCATGAACTGCTGGCCGGCGGCGGTAAGATTTCGGGTACGGCCCAGCATGTGTCGCGCGGCCGGCGCCTGGTCCACGGCACCCTGCTCTACCGGGCCGATCTGGCGGCACTGGACCAGGCGTTGCACCCGGCCGTCACTGATACGTTTTCAACTCGGGCCGCGGCCTCGGTACGCAGTCGCGTCGTCAATCTGGCGGAGTTGCTGCCGGCGCCCGCGCCGGAACCCGAGGCCTTTGCGGAACGCTTGCTGGCCGCGCTGGCAGAAGATGGCGAGGTCACAGAGCGACGGGAACCGACCGGGGCGGAATGGGTTGAAGCAGAACGGCTGGCGGCGGAACGCTACCGCGTCTGGGACTGGAATTTCGCACACTCACCCCCCGCCTGCCGGCGGCGGCGATTAACCATGCCCGAAGGCGCGGCCACGAGCGAACTCGAAATCCGCGACGGCCGGATCGCCGCCGTTTCCCTGCTGGAGCTGCCAGGCCTGTCCCCAGTCGCAACCGACCGGATCCGGGACCGACTCGTCGGATGCCGGCTCGCAGACGAACCGCTGGACGCATGCCTGCAAACCGCGGCGGCCGCGGAATCGCTGCCCCCGGAGCTTGCCGCCCGGCTCCGCGCGCTGTTGCGGCCGTGACCGACTTTGTAGGAACGTGGTTGTACCACTGTCCTCATACCCTTACCAGCGATTGCCGGTCCCGGCTTTGCCGGTTACATTGAACGCGTGCAGTGAGATGCCGCTGCGTTCCCGTTTCTGTTCATGTTGACGTTGGAGAATCCGAATCTATGACGGCCTGTCGTTTTACTTTTTTAATCAGTCTGCTGACCGCCGCGGCCGCGCTGTCCTTGCGCGCGGAACCGGCGCCGGGCGCCGGGCCTGCCCCGGTCGGCACAGGGACGTCCGTCCAAACCGCGGCGGGGACATTGAGTCTGCAAGAGGCAGTCCTGCGCGTGTTAAAGCAAAACCGCGCGCTCCAGTTCGAACAAACCACGCCCGACATCACCCGGACCTACGAACAGACCGCGCGGGCCGAGTTCGATCCAGTTCTCACCTCGTCGGTAACCAGCAGCGTCACCCGCAACGAGGTCACCGGGGCGCCGTTCGACCTGCCGGCCAACCGGGTCGACTCGTCCACAACCGGCGGCGGTGTGCAACTGGGCCAGAAACTGCCCACCGGCACCCGCGTTTCCCTGGAGGCGGCCGGAGCCGAGTCCAAGATCAACGACGGCCGGGTCGGCTCCACCGGCGTCGGCATCAGCGTGACCCAGTCCCTGCTCAAGGGGTTGGGCACGGATGTGAATTTGGCGCGGTTGCGCGAGGCGCGGGTGGACACGGCGATCTCCGAGTACGAGTTGCGCGGGTTCATTGAGGCCCTGGTGCAGGGCACAGAAGACGCGTACTGGACGCTGGCCCTGGCCGAGCGCGGGGTGACCATTACCCAGGAGTCGCTGCACCTGGCCGAGGAACAGCTTGACCAGACTCGCAAGCGGATCGAAGCCGGCACCGTCGCGCCGTCCGAGATTCCCGGCGCCGAGGCCGAAGTCGCCTCCCGCCGCCAGGACGTGGTCAACGCCCAAAGCTTCCTTGAAACCAGCCGGTTGCAGATGCAGCAGCTCATGAGCCCGGAAAACGCCGCGGCCTGGACCGCGCCGCTCCGGCCCGGAGACGATCCCGCGATCCTGCCGGCATTTGACGCCGACCCGGTCGAGACCCACGTCGCCGTGGCCTGGCGCATGCGTCCGGAAATGAATCAGTCGCGGCTGCAGATCACCCGGGGCGATCTGGAAGTGGTGCGCACCAGGAACGGGCTGCTGCCGAGCCTGGACGCCTTTGTCTACTACGGGCCCACGGCTTATTCCCGGACCTTCAAGGAGTCCCTGACCAGCGCCGACGACAAGCACTATTCGGCCGGCGGCGGCCTAACCCTGACCTGGCCCATCGGTTCCCGCGCGGAAAAAGCCGAGTACCAACGCTCCCGGCTCCGGCGCGACCAAGCCGGCGAGGCCCTGGCCAACCTGTCCCAGTTGGTGGAGCTGGACGTGCGCACCGCCCTGGTCGCGGTGCAGCGCACCCGGGCCCAAATCGACATGACCGAGGCCACCCACCGGCTGCGGACGGAAGCGCTGCGGGTCGAGACCGAAAAGTTCAACAACGGCAAGTCCACCACCCTGTTGGTCAACCAGGCGCAGCGCGACCTGCTGCGCAGCCAGGTGGACGAGATCGCGGCCAAGATCGACCACCGCAAGGCCGTGGTCAACTTCTACCGCCTGGAAGGCTCGTTGCTGGTGCGCCGCGGCATTGACGCACCGGGACGCAATCCCATTGAACCGGACCTAGGCCCCCGCCCGGCCGGAAAACGTGACAGCACCCCAACCCCGGCGCCCGCGGCCGGAACCAGGAATCCGGGGACATGACCCAGTTCTGCCTTTACCTTCAGGCGCACCTCCCGCGCCGCCTGAAAAAATCCCCTGACATCGCGGCGCCCTTTGACGAAGAGCTCGAGCAGCAACTCGCCGTCCGGCTGGCGTCCCGTTATTTCCTGCCCGCCACCCGCCTGCTCACAAGCCTCCTCAAGGAACGGGAGGATTTCCGGGTCTGCCTCGGCCTCAGCGGCCCACTCCTGGAAACCGCCCGGCGCCACTGTCCGGAGCTGGTCAAAAGCTGGCAGGACCTGGCCGCCCTGGGCCGGGAAAACGGCCGCCTCGAATTCCTGGCCGAGACCTGCCAGAATTCACTCGCCGGCCTGTTCCGCGACGGCGCCAAAGACGAATTCCGCGCCCAGGTTCACATGCACTCCGCGATGCTGGAAGATCTGCTGGGCGTGGTGCCCACTTCTTTCCGCAACACCGATCTGCTCTACAACAACAGCCTCGCCCGCATCGCCGCGGAACTGGGGTTCAAGGCCGTGCTCTGCGAAGGCCGCCGTGATTTCACCGCCGGCAAGCCCTCCCACAGCCTGTACACCGACCGCCTCAAGCGCCAAATCGTCCTGCCCCGGGACGGAGCCCTGAGCACGGCCCTGGCCGCTCTTTGTGCCCATCCCCACGCGGAGGACGCCGAGTTCACCGCCTGGGCCTCCGGCCTCAACGGCGCCTTCGTCATGGTTGGTCTCGACCTGACCGACCTGGACGGCATTCTGGTCGAAGATCCCATCGCCCTGCCCTTCTTCAACCGCCTGCTCAACGCCGTCCGGGACCGTGGCGCGGTCCTGACCACCCCCACCGCCGTCGCCGCCGCCACCGCTCCAGGCGAGCTCCCGGAAGCCGACGTCGGCGACCTGGCCACCGCCTCCTGGGAACTGCCCGATGGCGACACCCGCGCCTGGCTCGGCAACCGCGCCCAACAGAACCTGTTCCTGCGTTACCAGGAACTGGAGGCCCCGCTGAAGACCTGCGGCGACGGCGCCCTCCTCGAAACCTGGCGCCGTCTCGGCAGCAGCGACCACTTCCGCTTCATGCGTTCCGACCTGCCCGTCATCCCGGAACGGCGTGAGAACGGCAGTCATTTCGACGACACCTCCCAGGCCGTCGCCGCCTACGCCACCGTCCTCACCGAACTCCGCTGCGAACTCTCCGGCGCCCGCACCACGCTGCAAATCAAGAAAAAGGCGCGGCGGCCCCGCATCCTGCTGGTCACCCCCGAGATCACCGAACTACCCGGCGGCATCGGCAACCTCGCCAACTTTGTCCACGCCAAAGGCGGCGGCCTGGCCGACATCTCGGCGGCGCTCATTGCCGAAATGGTCAAGCTCGGCCTGGACGTCCATATCGCCCTGCCCAAATACGAGCGGCAGATGATGGACTTCGCCAAGATCTCCCGATCCGAACTCGACCGCCTGGTCAGCCTGTTCCAGGGCTCCGACGCCATCCATCTCGTTCAGGATTCCTCGTTCGCCTACATCAAGGACGTCTACGAGGGCAAAGGCCCCAATTCGGCGTTGCACCGGGCCGAAGCCTTCCAGCGCGCCGTCATCAACCAGGTGTTCGACGTTGCCATGCCGCCCCACGGCAAGATGATCGTCCACTGCAACGACTGGATGACCGGCCTCATCCCCGCCGCGGCCAAGTCCCGGGGGATTCCCTCCATCTTCACTGTCCACAACGTCCACACCAACAAAGACACCCTGCGCAATCTGGAACGCTGCGGCATCGACGTCTCCCGGTTCTGGCGCGACCTGTTCCTGGAAAAACACCCGGACTTCACGCCGAATTTCTGGGACACCGACGCGGTGGACTTCCTGCTCAGCGGCGTCAAGGCCGCCGATTTCGTCAACACCGTCAGCCCCACCTTCCTGCTGGAAATGGTCCAGGGGCATTTCCCCGACCTGGTCTCCAAGGCGCTCCGCGAGGAACTTACCGCCAAGTACAACAACGGGTGCGCCTTCGGCATCCTTAATTCCCCGAAGAGCAACGTCGACCCGCGCACCTCGGTCGGGCTCAAGCGCAACTTTGACGCCAGCACGGTCATGGAAGCCAAGCGCGAAAACAAGATTGCTTTCCAGCAACAGCTCAATCTGGCCGTCAATCCCGACGCCCCCGTCTTTTTCTGGCCGCACCGGATCTTCAGCCAGAAAGGCCCCCAGCTTCTGGCCGACATCGCCATGGCCCTGGTCCACCAGTACTGGAACGACGGACTCCAAATCGCCATTGTCGGCAACGGTGACCCGGAATGGCTCCAGGCTTTCGGCACCATCGCCATGAGCAGCCACGGCCGCATCGCCTATCACACCTTTGAAGACAACCTCAGCGAACTCGGCAAGGCCGCCGCCGACTTCATCCTCATGCCCTCCCTCTACGAACCCTGCGGCCTGCCCCAAATGGAATGCATGCGTTACGGCACGCTGCCCATCGTCCGCGCCACCGGCGGGCTCAAAGACACCGTGCAGCACCTGGACACCGTCACCGACACGGGCAACGGATTTGTGTTCAACGACTTCTCGTCCGACGCCCTGTGGTGGGCCATTGCCGAAGCCATGAAATTCTACCAACTCCCGGTGCCGCAGAAGGAAAAGATTCTCCGCCGCGTCATGCGTGAAGGCTTCACCAACTTCAACCTGGAAAAAACCACGCTCCAGTACGTCCGCCTCTACGAACGGCTGCTGGGGGAGAAGCTGGTCTAGGGGGTCTGTGGTCTGTGGGCCTGTAGGCCTGTGGGGGCCGATGGGACGTATAGGACCTAGGCGACCTATAGGACGTATGGGGCCACCGCCACAACGTCCTGCAAGTTTCGATTGCCAAATTTCAAATATCAAATTTCAAACCACACCGCCCCCTTTCCCCCCACAGGCCCACAGACCACAAGCCACAGACCAGGATCCCCTACCCATGTCCAACGAACTTCCCCTCGGCCTGGCCCTGCTCATCTGCGACCAGATCATTGAGGACCGCTTCACCGGCAAACGCTCCCTGATCGGGCTCTTCGACGGGCTCTCGTCGCTGCAATTTCCCTGCGTGCATCCGGTTATGAACGTGGTCATCGAGATGACCAATGTCCGCGGCAAGCAGGCATGCCGCCTGCTCTGCAAGCATGCCGACGGCGACCTCACCGCCTTCGATGCCCGCGGCGACGTGGACTGCCCGAACCCGAACCAGGTCGTGCAACTGGTCTTCGGCTTCAAAAACCTGCGTTTCGAAAAGGCCGGCACCTATTGGCTCAGCCTGTTGGTTGACGATGCCCCCGTCATGTCCCGTCCTCTGGCCATCCTTCAGCTCCCGCCGCGTCCCCAGCAATCCCCGCCGCCAAGCTGATCCGGGCGGCGCAGCCACGTTCCCTTTTCCTTCAGAATGATGGGGGAATGAACAAGTGCGCCAGCGGGAAAGCTGCCGGCAACGCCCGCGGCGGCCGCACATTCCGCCATTTGTGGGGGTGAGGTTCCTGGCCCGGGGATTTGGTCGGTTCAAAATTGTCAAAGGCCCAGCCATCACGCAGACAGCCTCCATCCGCATTCGCAACCGAAACCGAACAACAGGTGCCAAAAGCCGCCCGTTTTTTGCCAGAACGAATTGCCGGCGTTTTTCCCACTTGATTTTTGACCACGAACCAGACCAGAAAAAACAGCCCATATAACGGCGCACTGACGACCAGAATGACGGCTAAATCGAGGGAGGAAAAACCGGTGGGCGCGGCAAGCCGGATCGGAACCGGGGACGACAGTGGCGCCGGCAAGGCCGTGATCTCTTCCCGAACCGGGCTTGGGACGATGACAGGGTGGACGGAGACGGACTTTCCCGGCGGCGGCAAGGGACGGTCGGCGATTCCGTCGTCAAGCCCGATCAGGTCACGGCGAACTCCCACATTCTCAGCCATGGCGCCGGCCTGGCTGAGGGCATAGCGCCGGGCCATGCTACTGAGATCCAGAAACATGCCCGCCCGGGTGAAAAAAACGGTCCGGGCCTGATCGTCGAAGCGGATTTTGTCCATCCCCGCCAAAGCGGTGGCGGCACAGACATCCTCCGGTTCGGGATAGGTGGAACGAAGGGCATGGAACTCCCAAAGTTTGATGAGCGGCCCGGCGGTGATGTCAAAGGCGCCCTGCGTTTCCCGGTAAGCCCGGCGGGCCGCGGAGAGAATGTCCCAAAGCTCGTCACTGCAATGGAAGGGGGTTTTGTCCGCAGTCCGGTTGAGTTGGCTCAACTCGCTGGTGTTGTCAAAGGTATTGATATTGTTGTAAAGAGACTGGGCGTGGGCGCGGGCGGTGAGAGAAACCGCTTCAATCAAGGATTGGGATTCCCGCGGGGCGGAACTTTCCGCGGTGGCCATGGCAACGTCCCGGCTGGCGACGGAAAAGCTTGGGGTGGCCTCCTCGGTCAGGATCCGGCGGAAATGATGATCGTGCCAATACCGGTAGAACAGAGCCACGCCGATCAGGATGGCCGGCGGCAACAGCAGGCCCAGCCATTGCTTTAATTTCCGGATTTTCCGGGATTTCCGAACTTTGGGCAGCAAAACCACACCCAGATCCGGCCATACCCACATTTTTTGGATGATACTAGATTTTTTCATGGATCGTGAAGTTTGGGTTGACGATGGATTTTGAGTTTTCATCAACAACGCGTCACCTTCTCCCGCCGCCAAGGATCGCCTCAAAACCTCGATACCGTCCGGCGGGACGCTGACATTTGTTATCGCGCAATGCTAGCTATGGCGATGCCGCTTACCATATTTTAAATGCAATATGTTATACACAAATATTTTATGTAACTAATGCGACCGCATACGCAGCAGCCAAAGGGGTGTGACGGAAATCACTGCCGCGCGTCGGCGGAATGGCTAACCGCAACCGGCTCAGCGTGGCGCCGCAAAAATCCGAAAGTCACAGGAGTGAAATTCGTCACCCCTTGCGCAGGCGCTTGTTCAGCGCGGTGCGGGTCAGTCCCAGCATGCCCGCGGCAATAGTCTGGTTGCCGCCGGCCCGCTTCATGGCTTCCTCGACCAGTTGTTCCCGGGCCTCTTTCAGAGTCGGCAGCGTGGCGCCGGACCGAGTCTGAGGCGCCGGCCACGCCGCGCCGGGTTCAGGCGTTGCGGCCGCCCGGTGTTTCAGGAGATAATTTTTGAAGGAAGCCATGGACAGCACCCGCCCGGGATGCCGGCTGACCGCATCGGCGACCATCGCCTCCAATTCGCGGACGTTTCCCGGAAAAGCGTAGGTTAAAAGCAGGGTTGCGAGTTCCGGCGGGAACGCCGGCGTCGGCCGCCCCAGCGCGGCGGCGGCTTTCGCCAGAAAATGCGCCAGCAACAGGCGAACGTCGCCGGTGCGTTCACGAAGGGGCGGCAGACGCAGATGATGCGTCATGAGGCGATAGTAGAGGTCTCGGCGGAAACTTCCATCCCGCTGGGTGTTATTAAGATCCCGGTGGGTGGCCACCACAATGCGGGCGCTGGAGCGGCGCGGCGTATCCATGCCCACCGGATAATAGCTGTGATCCTGCAACACCCGCAGGAGCTTGACTTGCGAGGCGATGGCCAAATCCCCGATCTCGTCCAGGAAAAGAGTGCCGTTGGCGGCGGCTTCGAGCATGCCATTACGGGAACGGTCCGCGCCGGTATAGGCGCCCTGACTATGGCCGAAAAGCGTATCGGAAAAAAACAAATCATCCAGGCCGGCGGCATTGACCGTGACAAACTTCCCGCTGCATCCGCTGAGCCGGTGAATGGCCTGGGCAATCAGTTCCTTTCCCGTCCCGGTCTCGCCGGTGATCAGAACCGGCCACGGGGTTGCCGCAATGGCTTCGACATAATGGAAAAGCTTCAGCATGTCGGGATGCCCGGACACCAGGCCGGCAAAAATCTCCGGATTTTTCAGGCAACCACTGAACACATTCTCCCTGAACGCCGCGTACTCGGCATGGATGCTGCGGTACTCCAAGGCCTGCCTGACGGTGGTGACCAGGCGGAGAGATTCGACGGGCTTAATCAGATAATCCTTGGCGCCCAGCTTCATACAGGTCACCGCGGCGTCCAAATCGGCGGTGCCGGTGACCATGATCACCGGAATCTCAGGATACTCCGCCGTCACCCGCGCGAGGATTCCCCGGCCCGACACATGGGGCATCATCAGATCCAGCAGAATAAGGCCGACGGGTTGTGCGGACAGAATCCGTTCCACCTCCCGGCTGTCATCACAGGTAATGACATTCGTCAGTCCTGCCGCCTGCAACGCGTGAGACATGCAGTTCAAGATAAGCTCGTCATCATCCACAAGCAGGACCGGCATATTCACGTCTGGCATGCTACACCCGGATTCCCATTGCCACAGGGTTGGCTCACCGCAACGCGCAGGCAACGACTGACAGGAATTCGCCAACACGGGCCACTGCGACATGAAAGAGTTTACCATGCCGAAATCCGGACGCCAATCGGGATCGGCAATTTGCGCTGGTCGCTTCGGGAAATCAGACCGGATCACTCGCGAAGAGCCGGAGCGCGTTCGCCGTGGTCACGGCGGCGGCGTGTTCCAGGGTGACCCCTTTTTCCTGCGCCACGCGCCGGAGGACTTCCACAACCCAGGCCGGCTGGTTGCGCTGGCCGCGGTGCGGCATGGGCGCCAGATAAGGGCTATCGGTCTCCACCAGCACACGATCCAACGGCACGGCGGCCAGGGCGGCGCGGACATTGTCGGCCTTGCCGAAAGTGACCATGCCGCTGAAGCCGAACCTGGCGCCGAGGGGAAGGAGTTTCTCCACCTGTTCCGGGGTCCCGGCAAAGGAATGCATGACGAAGCGCAAGCCGCCGGCCGCGGCCTCGTGCAACCGCGGATAAACGTCGTCAAAAGCTTCACGGCAATGGATTACCGCCGGCAGTTTCCACTCCAGGGCAAGTTCAAGGAACCGGGAGAACACCGCGCGCTGGCAGTCCGGCGGCACGGTCTTATGGAAGTAGTCCAAACCGATCTCGCCCACGGCGGCGACACCGGGTCGGGCCAGCAGCTCGCGGAAAAGCGCGAGGTCACCGTCACATCCCGGCGCATCGGACGGATGCACACCCACGGCGGCCAGAACGCCCGGCTCCCGCGCCGCCAGTTCTGCGGCATGCGTGGAATCGGCCGGACCCGTGCCGGCGACCAGGATGCGGGTGACGCCGACGGCGCGAGCGGCGGCAAGCTGCTCCGCGATGTCCGCCTGCCCCGGGTGGAAATGGCAGTGGGTGTCGAAAATATTCATAAACTCCGCCTGGCGAAAAGGGAATTCGAATCCGTTTTCATCCCGCGCCGGCCGTCAAGACGCGTATCCGGCGGGGTGGCGTTGGCGCCAGTCCCAGGCATTGCGGATAATCTCGCGCAGATCGTCGTGCGCCGGTTTCCAGCCCAGCTTGGTCCGGGCCGCGGTCGAATCGCTGATCAGGAACGGCGGGTCGCCGGGGCGCCGCGGAGCGAAGTCGGCGGGGATGGCGTGCCCGGTGACTTCCCGCGCGGTTTCCAGGAGTTGCTTGACGCTGAAGCCCTTGCCGGAACCGAGGTTAAAGGCGCCGGTGTGCGAGCTTTCCAAAGCCTGCAGGTGCGCCTGGGCGAGATCGAGGACATGGATGTAGTCGCGGATGCAGGTGCCGTCCGGCGTTTCGTAATCGTTGCCATAGATCTGGAGGCGGTCGCGTTTGCCCTGGGCCACCTGGAGCATGATCGGGATGATATGGCTCTCCGGGTTGTGGTTCTCGCCGAACTTGGCCGTGGCGCCGCAGGCATTGAAATAGCGCAAGGCGACATAGTTCAGCCCGTGGATCTCCTGGTACCAGCGCAGGATTTTCTCGAAAATCAGCTTGGACTCGCCGTAGGCGTTGATCGGCACGGTCGGCTCGGTCTCCGGGATCGGAATCGTCTTGGGCATGCCATAGGTCGCCGCCGTGCTGGAAAAGACGAGTTTGCGGACGCCGCAGGCCACGGCCGCATCCAGCAGGTTCAAGCCGCATGAGTCGTTGTTGCCGAAGTATTTGCCTGGATCTTTCATGGACTCGCCGACTTCGATGAACGCGGCGAAGTGGATGATGCCCTCGGGTTTGGTTTCCTGCATGGCGCGGAGAATGGCGGCGCGGTCGGCCAGGTCGCCGTGAATAAAGCGCGCCACCCGCGGATCCACCGCCTCGCGGTGTCCCTTGACCAGCGAATCGAAGACCACGACCTCGTGCCCGTGGTCCAGAAGATATTCAACCGTGCAACTGCCGATGTAGCCGGCGCCGCCGGCAACCAGAATTTTCATGGGGGAAAAGCTCCGAGTCCCGCGCCGCCCCGCACCGGGTCGGTTCCGGGAAGGGGATAATGTAGCCCGCCGGCGGCAGCGGGTCTGACGAATCTGACGGATCTGACCGATCAGTCGGATCCGTCAGATCCGTCAGATCTGCTCACTCTACCCGCTCAGTAATCCACCAGACTGGGCTGGAGCACGACTTCGGGATTGGCGGCGAAGAAGGCTTCGGCACGGGCGTGAAGCGTCGTCCAGTCGGGGGCGTTGCGGACGGCGGTGTAAAAGGTGTGGCCGAAGGCGTAGTTACGGGAGAACCAGACGGCGAAAAGCTTGAGCTTCTCCAACGCCTTCTCCGGCGGAAAATCCTCCAGGATCCCGGCCGCCAGGCTTTGCCAGGTTTGGAGCGCGAGTTCCCGGGGTGCGGGCAACGGCCGAACCGCGCGCCAGGCCGCGAACGTCCAGGGCCGGACAATGGCAATGCGCCCAAGCATGAGGCCGGCGCAGGCGGCGAAATTGGCAGGATTCCGGGCGATGGTTTCAGGGCCGAGAATGTCGCCGTTGGCGGTGACGGGCAGACGGGTCAGGGCGCAGATCCAGGGCAAAAGATCGTGACGGGCGGCACGGGCGTGCCGGTCTTCGGCGAAGCGCGGGTTGATGCTGATGGCGTCCACACCACAGTCTTCAATCAGGCGCAGCCGGTCCTGAAAATTTTCGCGCCAGCGGGGGACCGGGCTTGGGCCGAGACGGAGTTTGACGCTGAGCCGGCCACCCCAGGCCTGGCGGAGTCCGCAGAGGATGGCGCGGAGGCGTTCGGGGTCTTCAAGCAGACTGGCGCCGCCACCGGCCTGACGAATGCGGTTATTGGGACAGGCACAGTTGAGGTCGAGGCCGGCGGGGTGGCAGGGATGGAGACGGGCCACGATGGCCTCGATGCGGCGTTCATCGCGGAGCAGGAGCTGAAAAATGGCGGGAGCATCGCCGGGACGCTGTTTGAGGTAAGGCGAATCCGGGGTTTCCTGGAGCAGCGCGGCACCGGCGAGCATTTCGGTATAGAGCAGATCACAACCGCCAAAGGCGGAGACCACGCGGCGGAAGGCGCTGTGGGTGAGGCCTGCCATAGGCGCGGCGGCGAGCGGGAGTGCGGCGACGGGAGCGGGTTCTGACATGCCGGTACTGTACCGTGTCAGACGATGTCGAGACCGGCAATGGCCAGAGCCGCCGGGGTTTTGCGCGCGGCGCGGCGCGGCGACTTGACGAGCTTCGCGAAACAGATGGCATCCAAGGAAGATTCAATCTGGGTCTGGAGATGGCGAAGAGCCTTATGCACCGGGCAGTGCGAGTCGCGCGGGCAGAGACCTTCGGCCTTAAGGCAGCGGTTGAGAGTGGCGCCGCGCGGATCAATGGCACGGAGCACGTCCATGAGGGAAATTCCCGCCGCCGACCGGCTCAAACGCAGGCCGCCGGAAGCGCCGCGGCGACTTTCGACCAGGCCCGCGGAGACCAGTTTACGGCTGAGTGCGCGAAGAAAACGATACGGGATTCCCATGGCTCCGGCGGAATCCGCCGTAGAGACATATTCCCCGCCGGGTTCAGCTCCCATGATACTGAGATGCATGATCATACGGATACCGTAATCAGTCTCACGGGTAATAAGCATGGCGCAAAGTCCATCCCCAAAGGTCTGTTTGCCAAAATAAGGGATGCAAAATACTATCGAAACCAGGTTTACGCAAATGCCTGGCGTAGATGGAACGTCATAGCTCAGTTCCAAGAGGCCGATGGCCTATAGGTTTGTGGCTTGCAGAAACGGCTTTATCCGGCCAGAGCCGCCAACAGCGCCCGGATTTTGGCGGGGTCTTTTTTCCCCTTGGCGGCCTCGACGCCACTGCTGACGTCCACCGCCCAGGGCCGCACCCGGCGCACGGCCGCCGCGATATTCTCCGGCGTCAACCCGCCAGCCAGCACCGTCCGGCGGCGCTCCGCCAGGGCTGCCGCCAAGTCCCAGTCGCAGGTCCGGCCGGTGCCGCCGCGCTGGGCGCCGACCTCCGCGTCCACCAGCACCGCCGCCGCCGGATGCGCCACCGCCACCTCCACGTCCTGCGGACTCCGCAGCGAAATCATCTTCCAGCAGCGATCCGGCCCCAAACTCCGGACCAACGCCTCCGACTCGCCGCCGTGTAATTGAATCAGATCCAGCCCGCAAAAATCCACCGTGCTCAGAATCTCCGTTTCGGCAACATCCTGAAAAACTCCAATGAAACGGGGGATGGGGGGATTTTGAATTTTGAATTTTGGATTTTGGATTGGAGGCGATTGAAGCGCGCGAATGATCGCGGCGGCAACTGCCGGCGTGACGCAACGCGGTGTGCCCGGGACAAAGATGAACCCGAGAAAATCCGCGCCGGCCGCCGTGGCAGTGCGCGCGTCCTCAAGATTCGTGATCCCGCAGATTTTGACGAGGGTTTTCATGATTGAATGGGACGTATGAGACTTATAGGACGTATGAGACGTATGGAACTCATTTCCCCGAGGGGTTCCCCAGCAATTCTTTCAGTTTGTCGCCGGGGTGTTCGGCACGCATCAGGGTTTCGCCGATGAGAAAAGCCTGGGCGCCGGCGACCTGAAGCTGGCGGATGTCATCCGCCGTACGGATGGCGCTTTCGGCCACGCCGATCCGGTCTTGGGGAATGGCGGCGATCAGATCCAGGGTGGTTTCCAGGGAGGTCTGGAAGGTGCGCAGGTCGCGTGAGTTCACGCCGATGATCTGCGCGCCAGCATCCAGCACCCAGTGCAGTTCTTCCTGGGTATGCACTTCGCTGAGCACGGCCAGGCCGAGCTCGGTGGCCAGGCGCAACAAAGCCCGGAACTCCGGCGGCGGCAGCGCGGCGGCGATCAGCAGCACCGCGGAGGCGCCCCAGGCCCGGGCCTCGTAAATCTGGTACGGATCGACGACAAAATCTTTGCGCAGCACGGGAATCGACACGTTGCCGACAGCCGCGCGCAGGTATTCCGGACTGCCCTTAAAATAGCGCGGCTCGGTCAGCACCGACAGCGCCGCGGCGCCGCAGCGGTCAAGCTCACGCGCCAGGGTAACCACGCCGAAGTCCGCCCGGATCAACCCCTTGGACGGCGAGGCTTTTTTCAACTCGGAAATGATCCGCGGCGGCAACCCCGGCCGGGCGCGCAACGCCGCGGCAAAGTCATACGCCACCTCCACGGCCAGCGCCTGCTCGCGCAACTGCGCCTCCGGCACCCGGAGCCGGCTGATCTCCAAGTCCTCCCGAGTCCGGGCAATGATTTCATCCAAAATCGTCATGTCATGTCCATTCAAAGATGTCGGGGAGATGCCATTCTCGCATCTCCCCGAACCCCTCTGGAGAGGGTCGGTCGACCCGTTTCCTTTTGAAACAGCCGGAATTTGCGAAGTCCGCTGGCGGATGAAGCGTTGGCGAGATGACCACGCCATTGGCCGCCAGCGCACTTCGCAAATTCTGTCTTTCAAAAGGGAACGTGGCCACTGCCACCCTCCAGGGGGT
>CAITSE010000359.1 GCA_903894975.1 uncultured Lentisphaerota bacterium | reverse complement strand
GACCACCATGAAGCTGCTGCTTGCATCCCTGTCGATTCTCATCTCCCTGGCCCTGGCCCCTACCGGTTTTGCGTCCGAGACCAAGGATATCGAATTCAACTTCAAGAATGCCGACAAGGTCGTCTTCAGTCATGACTATCACCTGAAGCAGAGGGACATCAACGGCAACTGCAAGATGTGCCATAACGCCATCTTCGACATCCGGAAACAACGGCACTACACCATGCAGCAGATGGAGAAGACCAAGGGGTGCGGCGCCTGCCACTCCGGCGTGAAGGCCTTCGGTGTGGCCGACGAAAAATCGTGTCTTCGCTGTCACAAAGGGAGCCCCCGGGATGTCGTCTTCAAGGCCAAGGGGGTCCAGGATGCGATCTTCAGCCACAATGTCCACATCGCCAAGACCGGCGGCAAATGCAAGAGCTGCCACAACGGCAAGATAATCATCCCCGGCCAGAAAAACATCACCATGGCCCAGATGGAGCAGGGGGTAAAGTGCGGTGTCTGCCACAACGGCAAGGGGAAGAACCCCTTCGCGGTGTCAGCCAACTGCGGTCGCTGTCACAAGGGGATGAACCCCAAAGAGATCACCTTCGCCATCCCCGGCAAGAAAGCTACCCCCGCCATCTTCAGCCACAAGATTCACTTGGGGATGGATTACAAATGTAACGTCTGTCACACCAAACTTTTCCCCTTCAAGCCCACTCCGCTTCAGATCACCATGAGCGCCATGGAAAGCGGCAAAGGGTGCGGCGCCTGTCACAACGGCAAGGACGCCTTCACCGTGGCCGGCGAGTGCACCAAATGTCATCCTGGCTACATCCCCGGCACCCTGACCTTTGTCCTGCCGGACAACGCCTTCGAACCGGCGCTGTTCAGCCACGATATTCACCTGGGAATGTACAAATGTATCGACTGCCACACCAAGGTCTTCCCCTACAAACATGGCGCCAAACATTACGGCATGGGGGCCATGATGGAGGGAAAATCCTGCGGCAACTGTCATAACGGCAAGGACGCCTTCAACACCACCGGAGACTGCGAAAAGTGCCACCAGAAGAAGGTGGCGGCGGCCCCGGCTAAACCGGTCGTCAAACCTGTCAAAAAGTTGCGGGTTGCGAGTTGAGGGTTCGAGGAGGGAAACAAAAGGCGCAACGGCACGGAAAAAATGGCCCGTTGTGCCTTTGCGGCTTGGCTCCGCCAGTTTAAAATTTCCAATTTCAAGCGACGGGAAACCCAGCCATCACTCCCACTCAATCGTCGCCGGCGGCTTGGAGGTGATGTCGTACACCACGCGGTTGATCCCGCGCACCTCATTGGTAATGCGGGTGGCGATGCGGCTGAGAATTGTGTGCGGCAGGTGCACCCAGTCCGCCGTCATGCCGTCGGAACTGTGCACCGCGCGCAGGGCCACGGTGTATTCGTAGGTGCGCCCGTCACCCATGACGCCGACGCTCTGCACCGGCAACAGCACGGCAAAGCTCTGCCAGATCCGGCGATACCAACCGGCGGCCTTGATTTCCTCGGCCACGATCTTGTCCGCCAGCCGCAGCAGGTCGCACTTCTCCCGGCTCACCGCGCCCAGGATGCGCACCGCCAGCCCCGGCCCGGGGAACGGCTGCCGCCAAATCATTTCCTCCGGCATGCCCAGTTCCTTGCCCAGCGCCCGGACTTCGTCCTTGAACAGCATCCGCAGCGGCTCAACCAAGCCGAACCCAAGCTCCTTCGGCAACCCACCGACATTGTGATGGCTCTTGATCACCTCGGCATGCTTGCCGATGCCGGAACTCTCGATCACGTCAGGATACAACGTGCCCTGGGCCAGAAACTTGACGTTCGGGATGGACCGCGCCTCTTGCTTAAAGATGGTGATGAACTCGTGCCCGATGACCTTGCGCTTGCGTTCGGGCTCGGTGATGCCCTTGAGATGGGTGAGGAAATGCTCGGCGGCGTCCGCCATCACGACCTTCATGCGCATGTTCTTTTTGAACACCAGGTCCAGCTTCTTCGCCTCTTCGTAGCGGAGCAGGCCGTTGTCCACGAAAATGCAGGTGAGCTGGTCGCCGACGGCCTTGTGCAGGAGCACGGCGGCCACAGCGCTGTCCACCCCGCCGGAAAGGCCACAGATGATGTTGGCATCGCCGACCTGGGCGCGGATCTCCTCCACGGCCTGGGCGATGTAGGCGCGCGGGGTCCAGCGGCCGCGGCAGCCGCAGACGCCACGCACAAAGTTGCGCAGCATCTTCTTGCCAAACTTGCTGTGCACCACCTCGGGATGGAACTGGACGCCCCAAAACCGCTTGCCCGGATGCCAGACCGCGGACATCGGCACCCGCTCGCTGCTGGCGATGATGCCGTAGCCCGGAGGCAGCTTCACCACTTCGTCCGCATGGCTCATCCAGACGCCGGAAACGGCCGGGATTCCGTCGAACAGCGGGTTCTTCACATCGGCGGTGATCACGGCCGGACCGTATTCGCGGGAGCCGGAACGCTTGACCGTGCCGCCGCCGAGATGGGTCATGAGCTGAAGTCCGTAGCAGACGCCGAGAATGGGCAGTCCCATCTCGAAAATGCCCGGGTCCACCGTCGGCGCATTGGCCTCGTGCACGCTCGCCGGGCCGCCGCTCAGGATCAGGCCGGCCGGCGCGTGCTTCCGGATTTCCTCCACGGAAATCGCCGAGTCCACAATCTCCGAATACACACGCGCCTCGCGGATGCGCCGGGCGATGAGCTGCGTGTACTGCGAACCGAAATCCAGAACCAGAATTTTCTCTTGCGGCTTCATAGGAAAAAGCACCCCGGCCGGAACCCCGGCCCCGCGGTTGGATTGGCGTCTTGCATCGGAAATCTCCAATGTAACCGGACCCCGCCGGAATCCAACCGTGCCGCCAGTCGGAGAGATGCCGTTCTCGCCTCTCTCCGAACCTCTCTGGAGAGGGTCTTCGACCCGTTTCCGTTTTGAAAAGCAGGCGTAGCGAAACCCGCTGGCGATCTGCGCGCGGTCATCTCGCCACCGTCTTCGCCGCCAGCGAATTTCGCCACGCCCGGCTGTTGCCAAACAAAAATCGTGCAGAAGTCATCCTCCAAGAGGTTCAGGGGATGGGGATGGCATCCCTCGTCACTGCGGATACGGAATACGCCCATAGCTACACGACGGTCGCCGGCAAAACCCTTTTCCCCTATGTGTTCTTTGTGATCTTTTGTGGCAGAAAAATCGGTGCGTTTTCCGTTTCGCGCCCTTTCGCGGAATTTCGCGGGCAACTCCCCCGGATTTCAGACCGGGTATATTCTTATATCAATTTAAAATCAAACAGGGATACTATTCGCGTTCATTAGCGTTCATTCGCGGATCAATTTGAGCTGTAATTGGAATTACCGCAACCCACAACCCGTAACCCTCCTCCATGCTCGACCTTCTCCCCGATCTCTTCCAATTCGCCGACGGCGGCCGCGTCCAGACCGCCAACGCCTGGCCGCGCCGCCGCCGGGAACTGCTCGATCAGATCCTGGATGTCGAGTACGGCCGCCTGCCGCCGGCGCCGCCGGCCACGGCCGCGGAACTGCTGCACCGGCATGACGTGCCGCGCTTTCTGAACGCCGCTCATGCCCAATACCGCCTGACCGCCGCCGGCGAACGCCCGGTCTCGTTCCTCCTGGACCTGCTCATCCCCGCCGGGCCCGGCCCGTTCCCCGTCATCCTCACCGGCGACAGTTGCTGGCGCTATGTCACGGACGAAATCACTCTGAGCGTGCTGCGGCGCGGTTACATCCTGGCCCAGTTCAACCGCCTCGAACTCGCCGCCGACAACGGCAGCGCCGAACGCGTTTCCGGCCTGTATCCGGCTTTTCCGGAAGGCGATTTCGGCGCGCTAGCCGCCTGGGCCTGGGGCTACCACCGCTGCGTGGATTTCCTGCTGACGTTGAACGAGGTTAATCCCCGACAGATTGCCATCACCGGGCACTCCCGCGGCGGCAAGGCCGTGCTCCTGGCCGGCGCCACCGATGAACGGATCGCCCTGACCGCCCCCAACGACTCCGGCTGCGGCGGCGCCGGCTGCTTCCGCATCCAGGGCCCCCAAAGCGAAACCCTGGCCGACATCCTCCGCGGCTTCCCCTATTGGTTCGGCCCGCGCCTCCGCGACTTCATCGGCCGCGAAACGGAACTGCCGTTCGATCAGCACTCGCTCAAAGCCCTGGTCGCGCCGCGCGCCCTGCTCACCACCGAGGCCCTCGGCGATCTCTGGGCCAACCCGACGGGCACCTGGCAGACCCATCTGGCCGCCCGCGAAGCCTGGCGCTTCCTGGACGCGGAAGTGCGCCTCGGCATCCGCTTCCGCGAAGGCGGCCACGCCCACACCGCCGCCGACTGGACCGCCCTGCTCGACTTCGCGGACGCCCAATTCCGCGGCCGACGCCCGGCCGAGCCCTTCGACGCCAACCCCTTCCTCAGCCAGCCCCCCGCCTTCACCTGGTCCGCGCCGGCGCAAACCGGCTGACCGTCCTGGCGCAGTGCCTCATCCGCCCTGGCGCCAGTTGCTGAACAAGTATGTGCTATAGGGCCACCAGGGAGGAGAAATACTGTTGAACCGGGAATCATACTTGTAGTTTTTAGCAAATCCCAAGCCTGAGACATAACCGACGACTCCGCGGCGGTATTGAGCGATGGATCCGTAGACATTCAGCTTGGGCTGGCCGATGCTCATCACCTTATTAGTGGCATTAAAGCCCCAACTGTTACCGCCAGCGTCGCCCGTGACCATGATCGCCGCATGAATATTGATCGCCGCAGTTCCCCCGACCTCCACGCGCTGACGCGCCATCAGACCGAGCGCGTCGTCGACCGCCGCCGGATTGAAGCTGGATCTCCATGGATCGTTGGTACCTGACGCGGAGGCATAGGTGATACTGGACGGAATATAGATGGATTTCTCCGCCACCACCGTCACCGTCCCGTTGACGACACCCGAAACCGAGGCGTTGCCGTTGACGTAAATGGCGCCGTTGAGGCTTGAGAGTGCCTTAGTCACGGGCTTTCCACCGCCGCCGCCCGCCGTCAGCGTATAAGCAACAGTCCCGTCCGCGGCAAAAACGAGGGTGTAGTCCCCGACCAGGGTCAGACCGGCTTTTGCCTTCACGGTCGCGACGGGGTCGGACGAATACAGCCCCTGAAAATCAAGAAGGGGCGCGCTTAATCCCAGCCCGCCTTTGAAGACCGATGCCGTGCCGCCGTTTTGGTAGTTAACCGTAGTTGCGGCAGATCTGACCAGTTTCGTGAATGTCGGGGTAGACCAGATATTGATCTGCCCGTTCACATACACCGGCCCATCCACAACATCGACTCCGCTGAAATAAATGGGATCCCCGTCCGGGGTCTGTTCAAAGTGGCTGGCATGCATGTAATTGGCGAACGTCCATAACTCCGCATGCAGCCCGACCACCCGGGTGTCCCCACCTTTGGAGACACCGGTGGAAACGATCTCGTATTTTTTGATGTAGTTGGTCGACGGCCAGGTTGGATCGTAGTCGATGTGCACGCTATAGGTGCCAGGAGTGCCCGACCCCGGAAGCGTGGTTCCGGTGATAACAAAGGGAAGCGTACCCATCCCCGCCATGGATTCAAAGGGGGCGGTGGCATGTTTTTCCGCAAGAGCACACACCTGAGCGATGCCAGCTTCGGCAGCCCAAAAGGCCTGAGATGCGCTGATGTCCTTGCCGGCGGCCGTGGCATTGAAGCTCGCCAGTTTCAGGAGTCCAACGCTGAGGATGCTGAAGACGACGAGAAAGAGCAAAACGACACACAACATACTCCCCCGCATGCCATTGTTCTTGGACACCCGGGGGGCATCACGGCTTGTGGGATAAAGATACGTTTTCATGGTGGTCAATTCCTGAAAGCAAGAACGGTTGCAACGGGGGTTTCGACTCCATCCGCAGTAGTCAGGCGCATTTCAATGGCCACTTCGTCAGGATTCGCCGACGACGGGAGCGGAGTGAGAATGAAACTGTTAAGCACCAATTGGTTAGATACAAGTACGACTTCCCTTCCAGGATGGCTGTAGATGAGATCGTGTGAGCGCGCAAAGACCGCAGCCTCCAAGGCCGTTCCCCGCCCGACGGTGATCTGGTTGGAGGCGGTATTGATCTCGACACGCGGGATTCCATCGGGGGGCGTTGACGCAACGGACGCCTGCCGCAACATGTGCGCGATGGTGGCCAAGGCCGCCGCGGCGTCCCCCTGCATGTGCATCTGGTCCTGGCTCCGCACCCAGACACGATAGCCATACACCAGCATCATGCCGGCGGTCAGCATCAGTATGGCGCCGGCAATCACACCGACCAAAAGCTCGATTAGGGTGAATCTGCATGCCTGCGTTTTGCGGTTCATGACACACCTCCCGGGGCTCGCCGTTCATGGCGAACGCAAGGTTTCCAACGTGACCCGGTCGCCGGCTCCCGGCCCATATGCAACGGAGACCGAGACGCGCAGGCCGTCGTAAGACGTCAACCCGCCGTCAAGATCCACATAGGTAATGGTGGTGATGATCGGCCGTTTTTTGCCGTTGATCGTCACCGTCTCCCTTGGGTCCGCACGTGGAAGCGGGAGACTCCAGTTGTCCGTGCCGTAGGTCCAGTTCCCCCCCGCATCATGGGTGTGGTGCAAGTAATAATAGGCCGGGAGAAACGAATCTTGGGACGGCGGCTTCAGGAAACCATAGGAAGTCGCCCGGACTTCTTCGAGCCGGGTATTGGCGGCCGCCAGAGCCAGGCGCCGGGCCTGCTGAACCTTGAACTGGGTCAACACCTGGCAGAGAACGGCGGCGCCGGCCAAAGCCATCACCATCAGGATCAGGCAGGCCACCAGGACTTCAACCAAGGTGAACCGTATCTGCCGTCCTCCTGCGAGGGATGGGCGACGCGAGGATTTGCGGTTTTTATTCATGGCTCCTCTTTCGGACTCAGCGTCAAGGTCCGTTCGTTGCCGTCGGCATCGCGCAGGACGGCGGTTCCCCGGGTCAGATTCACGAGGGTATAACCCGCGATTTCCTTGCCGATCCCGACAATCTTCCGGTTAATGATGGCATACCCGTGGCCGAGCTTCCAGAAGACACCGGTCATCACCAGAGGAACCGGCGGCAGTTTTGGGGTTTCGTTCGCCGCCTGACGATCCTTCGCTTCAGGTTCCGGCCGCGGCGTAAAACGTTCCTCCAAGCCGGTGAGAGGCGGCTCGGGCTTGATCCGCGCCCGCATGACGTCCATGCTCCGATCCATCGTGTCCATCAGAAGCATGAACCGGGTGCGAGCAGGATCCGGCGGCAGCGGGCGGGTACCGATCAGGCGGACTGCCCCGAGGCACACCAGCAGGAGCGTCAACCCCAACGCCGGGGTCAGCAGGAGAATTTCGTATTTTCCCTTGATCATGGGGAGAAGCTCCCGTGACAACGTCACGACCCATCCGACACGCCCGATTCAAAACGCGAGAAAACGGACCTGTATTTTCATCCCGTACACCGGCGTCGGTTTCACCCGCTCCAGATGCAAGGTGGCTTTCTCCATAATCAGCAGATTTTCCGGACGCTGGATCTCGTCCATCCAGGTGAGCAGGGGAGCGAGGCCTCCCACGCACTCCAAATCCAGGACCATGCCCGGCGCCCGGCCGCCGGACGCGGCGGTGGCGGGCTGGAACCGCATCAGATCAATACTCAGCCCGTGGCGGTGGGCGCCCTCATTAATCCGGGCGGTCAACGCCTCGACGATCTGGCCTTCGTCCTTGCTCTTCAACTGGAAGCAACCCAGCAGGGTGTCGGCCGTTTTCAGCCTGCCCTCGGCTTCCGGGATCAGGGAACGGCTCAGGGAACGGCCGTGGGCAAGCGAGACGGCGGCACGGCGCGCGCAGGTCTGGAGCGTCCATTCGGTGCCGCCGATCACCAGAACCGGCACCAAAATCCAGCACCACAACACCACGCGCCTGCGGTTGAAAACACCGAGATCCATCTTAGGGCTCCCTGCTGCCGTTGAGCCGGTACGAATACTTGAGCATCAACAACTGCTGCCCATCGACCGACCGCCGCTGGGTGCTGATCGCCTTGATTCTGCCGATGCTGGAGGCCAGGGCCGGCGTCTCCCGCCACGTTTGCATCACATGGCTGGCAAAGACGCCATCCTCGCCGTTGCCCGCCGTCACCAGCAGATCGAAGAGCACCTCCCCTTTGGCGCGGTCCAATTCAAGATGGTTCAGCATCACTTCGCGCGGCAGGGGCATGAGCAGGGGGACGATCAGCCTGGCCAGGTTGGTTCGCTGTTCAAGGACGCGGTTGATGCCCGCGATCCGGTCCGTGACCTGCCGGAGCTGGGTTCCCGCTTCCTGCTCGCAGGCGGAAATGCCCTTCCCTCCGGGGTGGAGCTTGGCGAACTCCACCTCAAGACGGGCTTCCTCCGCCTTTGCCGCCGTGGCGGCAACGATCGCATGCAACCCGTGATAGCTCACCACGCTCATGGCCGCGGCGCAAAGCAGGAGATGGCTCAGCACGCACCAGAAAAGGATGCGTCGACGTCCGGGAGGAATGATCTGATGACGGATCAGGTTGATCTCAAAGCGTGCCATTCAAGACCTCCTCAGCGCCAGCCCGAGACAGGTTGCCATCAGCGACCCGGAAACGGTCTCGAGGCCTGTCGCTTTCCGGGCTTTGGCCGGCCATCCGGGAATTTCCGCCAGGGGATTCCATCGTTCCACCGGGAGCCCCAGCCCCTGCTGAACCGCATCGTAGAAGGCGGCGTCACGCGGCAGATTGCCGGTGAGAACGATACGCTCCACCGCGTGGCGGTGTCCCTTCACCCGGTAATAGCGGAGGGCATCTTCAAGATTCTCCACAAAGTACCCCGCCGCATCTTTCCATGCGGATGAGGTGCAGAGCACGGTGCGCGGATAAATGCATTCGTCATGATAGAGGATCGCAATATCCGCACTGTGGTTCAGCAGACTGGCCAGGCAGGCCGCCTCATCCTCGTGCCGCCCCGCCCGCAACCCGAGAAAAAGGTTGCAAACCGCAAGACCGCTGGTGTCCATGACCACCGGATACAGCCCGGCCCGGCTCAGCAGCTTCAGGTGCCGGTCGACGTCGCTTCGCGGCGCCGCGCAAAGCAGGCCGGAGTGGGGATGGCCGGCGCCGGACGCCGCCGGGCCGCCGGAATGCACCAGCAGCCAGTCGGCCTCGATCGCCTTGCCGAACGACTGCAGGGCGGCCTCGGCTTCCAGACGCAAGGCGCCTTCCAGTTCATCATCGGTAAGATGGGCAAATTCGAAATGCCGCAGAATCAGGGACGGCGTGCGCAGACAGGAACACACCGTGCGGGAACGGAACCCGTGACGGTGCCACAACCGTTTGATCGCCGCCACGGTTTCCTTCTCGGAGGCGCCCGGAGGATACGTTTCGCCCCCGACATTGATGAGTTCCAACTTGCCGTCGGAGGTTATCGCAAGCTGCGCCGCCGCGACGTAATCGTCGCCGATGTCAACCCCGACGACATCCTCTTCTTTCGCCAACATGGCTGCCAATAGGAAACGCATGGCGCAGACCCTTTCATTTTCCGGTCACGCCGAAAAGCCGGACTCCAGACCTTTCCTCACCTTGTCCAACCCCGCGACATCCTCTCATGCAGCGGGAAAGCCCGCCGCATGAGAGCTGTCTCTGCCGCGAATTGGACTCCTTTCGGGCCCGCTTTCACCTAGAAGCCGGAGGTGACGAAGGCCCCGGATTGCGTCAGGATGATTCCCATTCCTTCCTGAGGAGTACTGGCCACTCCCGTCACCGTTATGGTGTAGGTGGTGGCGGTCAGGTTGGAGAGCGTGTAGCGCCCCTGGTCCCAATACGTTCCGTCCAAATCTCCGACATTGCTGTCCGTCCTGGCTCCGGTGCGCCACTTGACGCCCGGCAGATTCGAGCAGTCGGTGGCGATGGAGGAGCCGGTCGGCAGGAGGCTGTAGCTGTTGGTCTCGGCATAGTTCGCCCGGAGCGCGGTGCGGATCATGCCCATGGTCGATTGGGCTTCCGTGGCCATGGCCCGCTTGGTGTTACCCCGCATGAGCGACACGGCGACGGCCGCCAAGATGGCCACGATGATGGCCACGATCATCAACTCAATCAGGGTGAAATGACGCATCTGAGTTTTCATGGAATCTTTCTCCTGTTTCAGAGATACTCTGTGGAATACACTTTTTGACCCTATGTTCAGTGAACCTCACCTCCTTTCGTTATCCTTTGGCCGCGGAGGCCAGGAGAAACACCGGCATGTAGATGGCCAGCACCAGAATCAGGACGATGCCGCCAAAGACACAGATCACCAAAGGCTCAAACAGGGCCATGCTCACCGTGATTGACCCTTCGACCTGATCCTCATACACATCGGAAACCTTCTCCAACACCTCGGGCAGCCGGCCCGAAGTCTCGCCCACATGAATCATGCGGATGACCAGCCGCGGGAACTCGCCCTCCGCGGCAAGACTGGTGGAGATTTCGGCGCCGCCGAGGATCTTGCTCCGCGCCGCCTGCACCGCCGCCTCGAGCACCTTGTTGGCGCAAATGGTGGCGGCGATTTCCATGGCCGTGGCGATCGGCACGCCGCCCTGCAGCATCATGGCGAGATGCCGGCAGAAACGGGCGGAGGCGTATTTCCGCATCCACAACCCGATCAGCGGCAGCCGGTATTTCAGCCCGTCCAGAGACACTTTACCCGCTTCCGTGTGCGCCACCGCGTACACGGCCGCAAGGAGGGTGAAGAAGCCAAGGCCGATTTGCAGAAAATGATCAAGAATGAAATTGTTGATGCCGAACACGACCCGGGTGATCAACGGCAGCCGGGCTCCGAACCCGACGAAGATATCCCGGAACTTCGGCAGGACAAAGATCGTCATCACCAGGCAGATGATGCAGAAAAATACGGCGACAAAGAGCGGATAGGCCGTGACGGCGCGGATTTTGCGTTCAAGACGCTCGCCGCGTTCCATGGCCGTGGCCAGGCGGTCCAGCGTGCGCTCCATGCTCCCGGCCTCTTCCGCCGCCTTGATCACCGCCACGACCTCCCGGTGGAAAATGCGGATGTGGACGGTAAGCGCCTGGGAGAACGTTTTCCCGGCATGGAGATCGCTGATCACGGCATGCATGGCGGAGGCCAGCGTCGGATTCTCCATGTCTTCGCCAACCGCCTCAAGCGACTCCAGCAACGGCACGCCGGCGTTGACCGCCATGGCCAACTGGCGGAACAGCAACGCCTTCTCATAGATCGAAACCCCCGACCGCAGGCCGAACCAGGAGAAGCGGACCGGCGGTTTGAAAACAACCGCCTTGCCGGATGCGACGACGACCGAACTCAACTCCAGAATGGTAAGGCTGCGCTCCCGCAGGATGGTGAGCGCATGGGTGCGCGACTCCGCTTCCACGGAATCCTTGACGACTTTGCCGTCCTTGTCTTTGGCCCGGAATTCGTAGGTGTGCATGGTCAGATGCTCCCCTTGTAAATGGTGTCAGGCGGCGGGCAAACACTCAAGACCTCCTCCACGGTGGTAGTGCCCGCGCGCACCTTGCGCAGGCCGTTGGCCACCAGGGTTTCCATCCCCATGATGATCGCCTGCCGCCGGAACTCCTGTTCCCCGCGACCGGCCGTGATCATTTCCCGGACGTCGTCGGTGACTTCCAGGAATTCCAGGATCGCCTGCCGCCCGAGATACCCCGTATGCCCGCAGTTCTTGCAGCCCTCGCCGCGGCGGAACTGCCAGGAGGCGACATCCGGGAACAGGGCGCGGACGACGCCCACATCGTCGGCATCGGGAGTCACTTCCCGGCTGCATTTTGGGCAGATCACCCGGACCAACCGCTGGGCGATCACCAGTTTCATCGTGGCGGCCGTCAGGTACGATTCCACCCCCATGTCTTTGAGCCGGCAAAAGGCGGAGGTGGCGTCGTTGGTGTGGAGGGTGCTCAAAACCAGATGTCCGGTCAGCGAGGCGCGCATGGCGATCTGCACGGTTTCCTCATCCCGGATTTCGCCGATCATGACAATGTCGGGGTCCTGCCGCAGGATGGCGCGGAGCGCCGTGGCAAAATCCAGCCCGATGGTGGGGCGGATCTGCATCTGGTTGACCCCGTCCACCAGATACTCCACCGGGTCTTCCACGGTCTGGATGTTCTTTTCCGGACTCTTCAGAAAACGCAGGGCGCCGTAAAGGGTTGTGGTCTTTCCGCTTCCCGTCGGCCCGGTCAGCAGGATGATCCCGTGCGGCTGTTTCAGAACCCGCTTGAACCGGGTAAGCGCCTCTTCTTCAAACCCGATGTCCTCCATGGTCGTGACCGAGGCCTCGCGATCCAAGATGCGGAGAACCATTTTTTCACCAAAAACCTCGGGGAGCGACGAAACGCGCACGTCAATGCTCCGCCCGTGAACACTGAAACGGAAGCGCCCGTCGAGGGGGAGCCGGCGTTCGGCGATGTCCATGCCGGCCAGGATCTTGATGCGGGTGATGACGCCCTGGTACAGACTCGCCGGAGGGGGCGTGACCATGCGCAGATTGCCGTCCACCCGGAGGCGGACGGTTTCGCTTTTCTCGCCGGGTTCGAAATGAATATCGCTGGCGCGGTCGCGAATGGCCTGCATCAGCAGAAGGGTCACAAAGCGCACCACCGGGGCGTCGTTGGCCAGGACCCGGAGCTGGTCGGTGTCATCCAGCCGGCCTTCCAGTCCCTTTCCCACATCCGCCGCCTCCAGATCCACAATGTCCCGCAAGTTGCGTTCAATGTGGGCATCTTCGCGGTAGAATTTGTCAATGACGGCCAGGATCTGTTCTGCGGTGCTGACCGCCTTGTGCACCTCCAGATTGGTCAGCGCCCGGGCCGTATCCACGGCCTCAAGGTCCAAAGGATCCTTCATCACCAGGGTCACGGAGGCGGACTGGTCTTTCTTGATGGGAATCATGCAATAGCGCCGGGCCACATCTTCGGGGATCAGGTGCACCTCCTCCGTCTCGAGACGGAAGGTCTCCCCGAGTTCGACATACGGGATCTTGAGGTGCCTGGCGAGCAACCGGGCCATCTCTTCCGGCGAGACATAGCCAAGCTCGGCCAACACATCCACCAGCGGCCTGTCCGTCCGCGCCTGTTCCGCCCGGGCGGCGGACAATTGCGCTTCGTTGATTTTTCCCGCCTGGAGCAGGAGGTCAATGGGATCATCGCCCGACATGGCTTTTCTCCACATGAGCGGGACCGGTGGCGTTCACCGGTCTCGTCGCGTCACTGGAATTCCAGCAACCGCATCAATTCCCGGGTCCGTGACGAGCTGCGAATCGCAGACTCGACATCGATAAGGCCCTGGTCACACAATCGCTTAAGCGAATTGTTCATGGTGCTCATGCCCTCTGAGGAAGAGGTTTGAATCACCGAGTAGATCTGCTCGACATGCATTTCCCGGATCAGGTTGCGGATGGCGGTGTTGACGTTCATCACCTCGGTGGCCAGAACCCGGCGTGACCCATCTGACAACGCCGGAATGAAAGTGTACCAAAAACGCCGGTGAAAAGTGTACCACCCTGAGCTTGTCTTCTTTTGCCTTTTCTTCCCGCTTCCCGGAAAAAAGGATTTTCTTCCATCTTCTTCGGATTTTCTTCCCCTGTTC
>CAITSE010000358.1 GCA_903894975.1 uncultured Lentisphaerota bacterium | reverse complement strand
GAAAGATGAGCCCTGTAGGGGCGAACCATTTTGGGTTGTGCCTGGCATGTCGCGAAATTTCGATGGGACGCCCCTTCAGGACTTAAGGAAAAAAACGAACGTCGAACATTGAACATCGAACGTCGAAGTAAAACCTGACCGGTTCAAGCTTCTATGCACCGCATGGATCCCGATTCGACGTTGGACGTTCAACGTTCGATGTTCGACGTTCGTTTTCATGAATCATTCAACTCAGCCCCAGGCGGTCAGGACCGGCATCCGCTTTTCGGCGGAGACGGAGACAGCCTGTTTCGGGCAGTAGACGCAGCAGAGGTGGCAGACCTGGCAGTCGTCCGGATAGGTGATCTCGGACTTTCCGGTCTTGGCGTTCAGCCGGAAGACGTCCATGGGGCAGGCGGCCACGCAGGCGCCGCAGCCGATGCACTTCTGGGGATCAACGGATTGGATGGCCATGGCGCGGGGGCTCCGGTCACGCGTGTTTCTTCGCGATAAATTCCAGTTCGCCGGGGAAGCGGTCGCGGTAGCGCTGTTCATACGGCAGGTTCGCGAGGGGCTTCCAGGCGGGGGGGATCGTCTGTTTGATCGCGACCATCCGGCCGTCCGCGCCCCGCTGCAGTTTCACCCAGGCGAGCCAGTTGGCGTCGTCCCGGGCGGGGTAGTCCTCGCGGTAATGGGTGCCGCGGCTTTCCGTGCGGAACAGGGCGGCGCGCAGCTTCATCTCGGCGTTCAGGATCATATTCATGGTTTCATGCGCCAGGCGCAGTTCATGCGCATCCTTGGCCATCACCTGCGGCGCCAGGCGGTCCCGTAGGAACTCGACGGTGGTGAGCGCGGCCTCCAACCGTTCTTTCTTCTTGATGTATAGCACGAAATAGGGGAACATGGCGTTCTGCAGCACGAGCGTGAGCCAGGCCGGGGTGAAGCCGCTCTTGCGTTCCCTGGGCGCGAATAGCACCGCCCGGGCGGTGGCAAGCTGATTTTCCGTGACGGCCGGCGCGCCGGCCTGCGCCGCCGCAAAGGCCGCCGCGCTTTCGCCCGCCCTTGCGCCCTGCACGGCCGAACCGCACAGGGAAAAGCCGATCCCCGAATACTTGGCGCCGCACAGCATCGAGCCCAGGCCGTCCCCCGCGGCGAACAGACCCGGAACGCCGGTCCCGCCCCGGGTGTCGGCCGGCCAGATGCCTTCCGCCTTGTGAATGGACATACCGGTGCCGGCGCCGAGGATGATGCCGCCCGCACCGGGGCCATCGCCGCGCCCGCCGTCGCGTCCGCCCGGCGGCGCTCCGCCCGGCCGTGAGCCTTTTGCGCCGCCGCCCCCGGGAGGTCCGCCGCCCGGCGGCCCGCCGCCGGGTGGACCACCACCGGGGCCGCCGCCCCCGCCGGAGGGGCGGAGCGCGGACATGCTCACCGGCGCCTTGCCGGCGTCCGCCAGGAACGCGCAGGCCAGGTCCGGCGCGCCGCCTGGACCGCTGCGGCCGTACGAGGTGCGCGTGATGCCGCCGCCCCAGGCGTGGCTCCAGTTGGTCCAGCACGAGGCCGGGTACTTCGCGTTGGTGAAATGAAAGTCGTTGAACTCTTTCCCGGTGATGCCGGCGCCGACCCGGTAGGCCATGGCGTCGCCGTCGGAGGTCAACGCCGAGACCGGATATCCCCATGACTTGAACGCTCCGGCTCCCGCGCACATGACGACCGCTTTGGCGGTGACGGCCACGGCCTCGTCGTCATCCACGGAAAAGCCCAGGACGCCGCCCGCCCGGCCGTCCTTCATCAGCACCTGCGTCGTCATGGTGCGTTCGAGCAGTTGCACCTTGGACGCCAGCAGTTTCGCCCGCAGCACCGGGCCGTGATTGATGATGCCCGCCTTCATGGCGCCCCAGGCGACCAAGTCGTCGTAGCGGGCCTGCGAGTCCGTCATCACGGCGTCGAGGAAATCGCGGTTGTTGAGGTATTCTCCGCGCTGGCTGACGCTTTCGATCCACTGGTTCCGGTTGTCGCCGCCGGCGGCGTTGAACACGACAAACGTGTTCGCCCAAGGCGTGCAGCCGGACATGCCGACCGTGCCCTTGTCCACCAGAATCACGGTAAGTCCCTTGGCCCGTGCGGTCACCGCTGCGAACACGCCGGCGATGCCGCCGCCGATCACGACCACATCCGCAGCGAGCCGTTTCTGGCCGGCGCGCGGCGGAGCGTTTGTGCCCGGCTTCACGGCGGGGCCCGCGCCGCCGCCGTTCTGTCCGGCCCGTGCCGGGGCGGGTGAGCCGTCGGGGTTCGCGCCCGGTGCCGGGGCGGCAAAAAGCAGATTCGGCATCACGCCTGCCGTGGCGGCGGAGAGCGCGGCGAGTTGGAAAAAATCGCGGCGGCTCAATCCGTCTTTCGGCTTGGGATCAGGAGGGAGCATTCTCGTATCTCCAGAACTAAGAAACGGTCTTGTACTGAACAACGGCCGCCGTCCATCTTTATTGTGTTCCGCCGCTCCCCTGGGAACGCCGAGCCCCAGCTCGGCGCGTATCGTCCTCCCTAGCGTGAAACAGGCAATCCAGTTTTTTTCTCACGGAGGCACGGGGGCACGGAGAAATCTCTGAATTCGTTTTTTGTTCGTTTGCACAACGATGCAATCCTTCACCGTGCCCCCGTGCTTCCGTGAGAAAAATCCCTGCGTTCAGTTCGCGTTTATTCGCGGTTAACCAAGAATGATCCGCTAACGAGTTTCTTTTTCAACCGCTAATGAACGCGAATGCACGCTAATGAGAGGATCGTTTCCCTGTTCCTGGGTTTCCCCAAGTGTAAATTAACTTGATCGATGTAACAAACCGGGTTCCTGGCGGCGGCGAACGTCGCGCCGCCCGGCCTGACCCGCGAGAACCGGAGCGTCAGATCATGCACTTCTTCCATCGCCCGCTTGCGTTCGTCGCCCTCGGCCTGGCGCTCTTTTCCTGCGGCCGGCTGTTTGCCGCCGCGGATTTTGTCTGGGTCGAAGGAGAAGCCGCCGTCAGCCAGAACGCGATCCGGCACAACTGGTACGACAGCGTCAAGAAGGGCATGCTTTCCGGCGGCGACTGGCTCAGTAACTTCGGCAACCGGCCGGCCGTCGCCGAGTACAACGTCGAGATCCCCAGGGACGCCCGGTACACGCTCTGGGTCCGCGCCAATCCCGTGGCCGCCCCCCAGCTTTCCTACCGGCTGGGCGATGCCGGGTGGCAGCCCGTCGACCTGAGCCGTACCCTCGAGAACACCAATATCGCCGCCGACGACAAGCCCGACATGCGCTTCATCGCCTGGATCCGGGTCGGTGAGATGGAGCTGAAGTCCGGTGCGCTGAAGGTGGGCTTCAAGATGCACAGCGGCAACAGCAACCACGGCGGCCTGGACTGCTTCGTCTTCACGGCCGTCCCCTTTGCGCCCAACGGCATCTGCAAGCCGGGGCAGAAACTGGGACTGGCCAATCCCGGGCGCTGGGCGTTCGAGCCGGATGCGGACCCGTTCGCCGCCTCCGCGTGGCTCGACCTGCGCGGCCTCAACGAGAAAGTCGCGGGCGAGTCCGGCCGGGTCGGACAGTCTCCCGACGGCGATTTCGTCGACGGCCAGGGCCGGCCGCTCCGCTTCTGGTGCGTCAACACCAACGTGCAGCGCGACCCCGACATCGAGCGTCTGCGGCTGCACGCCCGCACCCTGGCCAAGCGCGGCGTGAACATGGTCCGGCACCACGGCCACCTGCAACCGGAGAAGGACCAGGACCTCCGGCAGGTGAACGAGGGCGAGATCGCCGCGGCGCAGCGCCTGGTCGCGGTGATGAAGGCGGAGGGCATCTACACGACCTTCTCCCCCTACTGGGCCACGGCACAGGCCGGCGCCGCGTGGGGGCTCAAAGGGCACCCGGACGGCGCTCTCTTCGGCATGCTCTTCTGGGACGGGGACCTGCAGCGCGCCTACAAGGGCTGGGTCCGGGAACTGCTCTCCCGGCCCAATCCCTTTGAGAAGAACCGGACCCCGCTGGCCCGGGATCCCGCCCTGGCGATTTTTCAGATCCAGAACGAGGACAGCCTCCTGTTCTGGACCACGCAGCAGTACTCGGACCCGAAATACCAGGGCAAACTCGACCGGCTTCAAGCGCTTTACGACCAGTGGCGGAGCGCGCAGGGCAAAGGCCCGGGGAAGCTGAACCTCCGCTTCTGGGAACTCGACAATCCCGGCCCGGATCACCAGGACACCATGCGCTTTTTCACCGAGGCGATGTTCAAGTGGAACCGGGAGGTGGAGCGGTATCTCCGCGAAGAACTCGGTTACGCGGGCCTGATCAACGCGGGCAACTGGCGCACGGCCAACCAGGCGCGGTTGCTGGACCTCGAACGCTACTCGTACACCGCCAACGCCGTGATCGGCAACAACCGGTACGTCAACGGCGGCGCGGGCCCCGGCGCCCATGTCTGCCCCGGCGCGCAGGACACCTCGGGCTGGCTGGTCAAGGCCGGCGATTTTTTCCAGGACACGTCGGTGCTGACCGATCCGGCGCGTCTGGCGACCAACGCGCGCCAGGTGGCCGGCCGTGCCTACATCATCCCGGAGAGCACCTGGGTCTCGCCGATGAGTTTCCAGTCGGAAGGACCGTTCCTGGTCGCGGCGTACAGTTCGCTGAACGGCATCGACGGCTATTACTGGTTCGCGCTGGGCGAACCGGGCTACGACCGGACGCTCAATAAATGGCAGGCGGCCAATCCCGCGATCATGGGCGGCTGGCCGGCCGCAGCGCTGCTGTTCCGCAACGGCTATGTCCGGAAGGGCGAACCCGCGCTTCACGAGGAACGCCGGCTTGAAGACCTGTGGGCGTTGAAACCGCCGCTGCTTTCCGAAGAGGCCGGGTTCGACGCCAACCGCGACGCGGGCACCCTGACGCCGGCCGCGAACCTCAACTCCGCGCTCTCGCCGCTGGCCTGCCTCGTCGGCCCCGTCGAGGCCGTCTACGGCGGCGATCCGGCCAGGACGAAAGTCGCCGATCTGGCCAGGTTCATCGACGGTGGCAGGAAGCGTGTGCGCAGCATCACCGGCGAGTTGAACTGGGATTACGGCGCCGGCGTCTGCACGCTCGATGCGCCTGCCGCCCAGGGCGCGACGGGATTCCTCGCCAGGGCCGGTGAACTGAAGCTCAGCACGGTCACCGTCACCGCGCGCAACGACTACGCCACGGTTCTGGTCGTCTCGTTGGACGGCAAGCCACTGGCGACATCGGCGCGCGTCCTGCTCCAGGTCACGACGCGCTGCCGGCCATACAATTGGAAGGAAGCGGACGGCGTCCGCTACGGCAAAGACAAGAACACCTTCACCGGAAAAACGATCCTCGACACCGGCACCCCGCCCTGGAATGTCTGGAACAGCGACCTGACCGTGACGGTGAAAAATCCCAACCTGACCAAGGCGACGCTGCTCGATCCGAACGGCTACGCCCGAACGGATGCGAAGGTGGACGTCAAAACGGCCGGCGGCGCGCTGACCGTCACCCCGCCGCCGGACGGGATGTACCTGATTTTGCAGTAGACAGGCAATCCTGCCTGTTCCCGGATTTCTCTCACGGAGGCACGGGGGCACGGGGGCACGGGGGCACGGAGAGGAATG
>CAITSE010000357.1 GCA_903894975.1 uncultured Lentisphaerota bacterium | reverse complement strand
GCCGCGCCCTCCGGGCTGGGCGGATTCGGGCCGTCCGGCTTGGCCGGGCTTGGCGCATCACGGCCGGCGAACTGGCGCGAATTCAAGCGGAGGGGCTGAATTGATGAAGACGTTCCTTCGCTGGGCAAAACTGAGCGGCTCCGGGGCCACGAAAATCGAAACTTTGTTGCGCCGGGGCTGGCGGCCGGGGCTTCCGCCGGCTCTGTTTTTGCGCCGCCGGCGTCGGCAGACCGAAGCGGCCGAAATCGCGATTGGGAGGGAGGAAACTTGAACGCCGTTGAATTTGTTGCTTCGCTTTCGGCCCGCAATCTGCAACCGGTGGCCACGTCTTCGGGATGGTCTGCCAGATGTCCCGCGCATGAAGACGGGCGCGCGAGCCTGAGCGTTTCCGAAGGCCAGGGTGGGCGCGTGCTGGTTCACTGTTTTGCAGGTTGCACGGCGGAAGCCATTTGCGCGGCCTTGGGAATTCACCAAAGCGAATTGTTTCCGTCGGCGGCGCACTCCGCCCCGGCCCAGCAGATCGTGGCGACGTATCCTTATCGCACTGCTGACGGGACGCTTCTTTTCGAGGTAGTCCGCTACATGCCGAAGGACTTCCGGCAACGCCGCCCAGACCCCAATGGAAAGGACGGCTGGGCATGGAATTTGCATGGCGTTCGCCGGACCGTGTTTCGATTGCCGGAAGTTCTCGACGCCGTCCAATCCGGGCTTCCGGTTTTCGTTTGCGAGGGCGAAAAGGATTGCCTTGCGATGGTTGAGCGGGGCTTTTGCGCCACAACCAATGCGGGCGGAGCGAAGGCGAAATGGGAGCCGCAATTCACGGAGGCCCTCGCCGGTGCGCAAGTAATCATCTTGCCCGATAGGGACCAGCCCGGCCGCGAGCATGGCGCGAAGGTTGCCGCTGCGCTGATGGGGCATGCCGCGAGCGTCAAGGTAGTCGAGTTGCCCGACGTTGCCGGCGATTTCGTCAAAGACGCCGCCGACTATTTTCAGGCGGGGGGGAGCGTCGAGAACTTAGTTGCGCTCGTTGACGGCGCGCCGATTTGGACGCCGCCCCCGGCGGTGGAAATTCCAAGCGCGCCAACCGGTGAAGCGGCCGACGTTCGCGGGGCCATCGTGGCCGCCCTGACCGACCAGAACTTGAAAGCCCGCGAGCAACGGCAGCAGATCGCCGGGGCGGTTGTGGCGGCCTTGATGAAGCGTGGCCGGCTCTACCACCACGCCGAATTGCGAGATTTCGCAACGGCCATGTTTTTCGACGGGCAACGCCGACGCTTGGAACGGATTCAAAGCGACTCGTTCAGGGCATGGCTTGCCGACTGGACGGGGGTCAATCGAGCGGACAGTCTCTTTGACGCGGTTGCCGCTGATGTCGAGACCTCCGCCCTTTCGGAAAGCCGGTCAACCGGCATTATCCCGGAAGTTTTTTGGGCGACTCGCGAGGGGCGCATTTACTTGTCGAATGGCGACGCCGCGCTCTGCCGGATTTCCCCCGGCAAAGTTGAGGTTTTGCCCAACGGAATAGACGGAGTTCTCTTTTCCGCTGGCGCAACCCTGAAGCCCTGGCGACTGACCACCCCGGCAGACCCTTTCCAGACGTGCCGGCTCTTTTCGGAAATTCAGGACGCGGCCGACAATGCCCGCGAGTTGGTCCGGCTCTGGACGTTCAGCTTGCCCGCCGCGCCGAAGAACAAACCGCCCATTTGTCTTTACGGTGAAATTGGCTCCGGCAAGACAACCCTGGCGCGCGGAATCTCGGCCCTTTACGGGCTGCCGGAAGTCGTGGCGGCCGTCGAGGAAAATCTTGAATCAAACTTTTGGCCAAGTTTAGACGGGGGGGGCCTTTTCATCTTAGACAACGCCGACACGCGGACCCGGTGGCTTGCGGACGCCGTGGCCGCCGCCGCAACCGGGGGCTGCTCCTCGCGCCGGCGGCTCTATACGGATTCTGACCGCGTGACGCTGAAGGCCCGCGCGTGGCTTGCGATTACGACCGCCGTGCCGACGTTCGCCAGCGACTCCGGGCTTGCTGATCGGCTGATCGTGGTTCGGCTCAAACGCCGGGAAGGGGCCACGGGGGACAGCGCAATCTTCGATGAAATCACAGCAAACCGAGACGCCGGCCTTTCTTTTGTCTGCTACACCCTGGCCGCCGCGCTTGCAGATCGCACGGCAACACCGGCGGGATTGAACCAACGGCACCCCGATTTCGCGGCTCTGGCCGTGCGGCTTGGCCGCTCAATTGGGCGTGAGGCGGAAACAGTTTCTGCCCTGGCCGGTGCCGAGTCTGACAAGAGCCTTTTTTGCCTTCAAAACGACAGCCTTGGTTCTGCCCTGCTGACTTTGGTGTCCAACGACACCCAGTTTACCGGCGGGGCGGCCGAGTTGCGGACAGCCCTGGCCGCCGCCGACCCGGCCATCGGCGAATGGAGCAACAAGGGCGTAGGCCGACGCCTGGCCGACCTCTGGCCGCACGTCGTTTCCGTGTTCGCCGCCAGCCGGAGCGAGGTGCGCGGCGCATGGGTGTTTCGGATAGCGAAACGGCCGACTTGCGGCTTTGCGGCTTTAAATGTGCCATTTCACTAAAAGTCCCTACGCGAGAATTCTATAGGGACTTTATGGAAAACAGCCCTTCCAAAGCCGCAAAGCCGCAGACTGAACCCCAAACCGCCATGAAACCGCCAATTCAGCCGGAACTATTGCCCGTCGAGTCGCCCACCCTCGAAAAGCTTGATGGGTTGACAGATGACCAGTTTACCACGCTGGCCTGGGCGGCCAATGTCGGCGAACTCCAGATTTTGGTTTTTGGCCGATGCTGGAAAACCGGCTCTTGGTTTTGTTCGATCATCCGCAAACCCCGACCGGCTCAGATTCATGGAGTAAAGCCACGAGCCGAGGCCCCAGGGGTAGGGAACCTCTATCCTCCGGCCAAAGCCGCAGGTTTGGCGGCAGACCGCCTTTCGCACACGAACCGATTTTTCCAAATGTCTCACGACATTGCGTAGATTTGACCGAAGCCAAAAACAAGAAAGCCCACGCATGAACATCATCCGATACGAAACCCACCCAGCACACCTCGACTGCGACATTTCAGAACTGACCGGGACGCGCTCTTTCGAGGCGGCCGAGGCCCAATCAGCACCGCCCCTTGATTTTCGCGAAGAAATCGCAGAGATACTTTCCCGGCACGACGCCCCATTGACCGAGCAGCTTCTTTCAGATATCGAGGCGTCCAATCGCGAGGAATCCATACGACGCGCCTCCGATTTCGTGGCCTATCTGATGCGATGCCTGCCCAAGACGCCGCAGGGGAGAGTTTGGCGCGCGTGGTGATGGGTGACGATGGCGAGGGTCTGCGCGCGTGCGCCAGGCGTTTGGGCGTCACGCCTCCGGCACTGTTGAAGGCCGAGCGACGAATCCGCGGCCGGTTACAATTGAAGGGGTAAACGGTCCGGCCCTTAAGTAGAGCGGTGGAGATCGCCGCCGAAATTTATGAGTGACCTTGCAAAATACGTTTTGAACACGGCGCGCGTAAAAACCGCGAAGCCGAGCGCCGCCACCCCCTCGACCGCCCCGGCCGTGCCGGCCCTCCCGACCGCCGCCGGCACCCCGCCGCCGCCGTCCGCCGGCCGCTGGCCTGAATGGCGCGGAGCAATTCCCGAACGGTTTCTCGAGCGGTTGCTTGGAAATCCGCGGAGCCTGATTTCCGGCGAAGAGCTGGTTGCCATGCAGGCCGCCGAAACCAACTGGCTCCGATGGCACGAGGCCGTGTTGGCCCACAGCGCCGACGCCGCCGCGCGTGTGTTCGCTGAACAGGGGGACAAAACGGCCGAAGCGATTCGAGCCGGTGAACCCATTCCCCAGGCCCGGAGCTTTCATGAAATCCACCGCGATTTTCAGCACCGTCAGCAGCATGTCAAAACAGAAATGATGAAAGACTCTGCCGAACCGCGCCGGATCGTGCAGAACATCATCGGCAGAATCCGGACCATCGCCGTCGAGCGCCTCGCCACCGAAGAGGCGGCCGCGCGGGAATATGCCGAGGCCTGGGGCGTCCCGTTCGAACCCTCGCCCACGTTGCGCATTCTGGAAAGCATCGCCCATGGCAACGCGCCGTTTCTGCGCCCCGCCGAGGGTTACCCCGTTCGCCCGAGCTCAGCGTTGAAGACGCTTGGAATCTCCCTTGACCTCTCGAAATAACTACTCCGAATACCATGAATCCACACAACATTGAAATCGTTCAAGAAGACGCCCGGGCATTGCTGGCGAGCATGACCCATCTTGCGTCCGGCCCGAAGAATTGCGCCTCTGGCGCGTGCACCGTTTCCAACGCTGCCGAGCGCGGTCAGACCCTGGCGAAAATCTGGCAGAAACACCGCAGCGAACTGGCACCCGTGTTGAACGCGGATACAACCGACACCGGTTATGCGGACATCACGGCCGATTTGAAGCGCATCTTGCTACTGCACGAAGCCTTGTTCGCGTTCAAGCGCACCGTCCTTCCTTTGACCACGTTCGCGAGCCGATTTGATAGTGTCCCGCTCGAAGGCACAGACGTGATGGGCGTCCCGTATTACCCGCTGAAGATCGCCGCCAGCAGCAATTTCGGAGCGACAGGCACCCCGAGCGCCGGGTATGTGTTTGATCAGCCCACCACGACCGGAATCGCTGAGGTTACTATCTCAACGCGCAAATATCAGCCGATGAACTGGACGGCCTGGACTCAGCAGCGCCAGCCGTTTTTCCTGTCCGCCAATTTGTTACAGCAGAACATGGAGAAACTCGGTTACGACGTACTCCTCGACGTGCTTTCCGCGGTAACGGCCGCCAACTTCGCCAACTCTGTCCCGTCCGGTGGCGATGCATTTTGCATGAATAGCCTTGTCGGGCTCAGTGGATTGGCGTTGAAAGTCAACAAGCTTTACTGGCCCGTGAATGGCCGGAGCCTGATTCTGAATGCGCAAATCGACGCCACCCTGAAGCAAGATCCGACCATTCAGCTCGCGTTGAACATCGGCGGAACTGAAGTCCTACGCGGTGGCTATGTCCCTCGCCAGATCGGCGGATTCAATTACTACACCATTCCTGATCTTCCCGACAACGGCCAGAACCTGGCCGGCGTTGCGGTCTTCAAATCCGCGATTCTCTTTGGCTCCGCTCCCATCGCACCTACCGATGCGGTTGCGCGGCAACTGAGCGTTTTTGACATCGTCCCTGATCCTGCCACCGGCATTGCCCTTGTGCATCGCGAGTGGGGCAACCCGACTTACGACGAAACCCGGCGCATCGTGGAGTGCGCATACGGTTACAACGTCGGTCTCGGCGATGCCCTGGTTCGCATCACAAATCCTTAATTTCATAGGTGGGCTATGAATAAAATCGGCGTATCGTCTGACGCCGCCCCCCGCTTGCGCTCCATACGCGAGCGGGGGTCTTTCAATTTCCGATGGCGGCCACGCCCCAACCGTCCGGACCCCGCCGCGATTCGTGATTGCGCGGCGGGAACTTTTTGAACCCGACACACTATGACCACCCCCGATTTTGAAACTCGACTGAAGGCTCTACAGGCCCGCGGCCGGGCCCAGGCCGTGAACGTGAAGCGCCGCGCCGTGCAAATGAAAATCGCGGCCCTAGCGGACCAACTGGGCCTAACCCGCGCGGCCGTCATTGATTTGTGCCTTGCGCGCGCCCTTGGCGAACCATCGCCCAGGCGCACGCGACGCTGGAGCATTGGCGCGCCCGTGACATGACGGAAGCTTGAGTTGACCCGGCAATTTCGATTGACGCCCGCCCTTGGCAACGGGGCGGGTTTTTTCGTCGGCACGTCTCAACCGTCGGAAAACGACAGTCTCAACTGTCCATCATGGACAGTTCCAACCCTTCAAGGAATTCCGCGGTTGAATCTCGCTTGGCGACCCGCCCGCACCGGCGGGAATAGGGCGTGATAGCCCTGGCTGAGTGGCCCAATCTGAGCGACCGCGAGATTGCCCGGATTTGCGCGGTGGGGTATTCGCTGGTAGCTGAGGCTAGACAAGACCAACTGCCCGATTCGGGCAGTTCAGAACCCGCCCCCCGGCTCGGTGCCGACGGCAAAACCCGTAAACTCCCCGCCAAGCCCGCTCCCGCGCCCATGGTGGAGCCGGAACCCGGGCCAGAACAATCTGAGCCTGCCCCGCGGCCGGACGCGCCGGAGGCCATTGCGGAGCAGGTGGGGTGCGTTGTCCAGTATGTCAACAAGGTCAAAATTGAGCTTTCCACTAGTGGAAAGCTGACCCTCCCCAAGACTCGCGTCGGCAAAGACGGGAAGTCCTACCCCACGACCTACCAGAAGGCCGCCCAG
>CAITSE010000356.1 GCA_903894975.1 uncultured Lentisphaerota bacterium | reverse complement strand
TGTGCTCTTTGTGTTCTTTGTGGCAAAATCCGGTTTCAACCGCTAACTGACGCTAACCTGCGCTAACAAAGCCCCGATCCGTCAGCGCCCCGTTAGCGTTCGTTAGCGGTTTCATTCTTTCCCTGTTTGTTTGCGGCCCGATGCAACGGTGCTACACTCCCGTTTAATCTGCGGCCCTGAAAACGGGAAGGTTTCCTCTCATGTTTCGCACCAGTCTGGCTCTCTGCATGGCACTCCTGATTCCCACAACCCTGTCCGCGGCGGAGGCGGTCCTCGAGATCGAGGCGACGCCGCTGCACCGCATCGACCAACGGCTGTTCGGGCAGTTCCTGGAACGGCCGTTCGGCGGCGAAAAGGGCGAGCGCGGACCCGAGGGCGTGGTCGACGCGCAGGGGAATCTGCCGCCGGCCGTGATCGCGAGCCTGAAGGCCATGGCCATCCCGGTGGTCCGTTTCCCCGCCGGCACGGACGTGGACTGGACGGACTGGACGTACCTGATCGACAATGCCCCCGGCCGCGCCACCCCCGCACGCGTCGCCGTGCCCGGCAAGAACGGGCAGTTGGTGACGGCCCGGTTCGGTTGGCATGAGTATGCGCGCGTTTCCGAACGGCTGGGCTGGGAGACGATCGCGGTGGTGAACCTGCTCGACGGCCTGGCCAAGCGCCGGCCGCTGGACGAGGCGGCCCGGCACGCGGCCGGCATGGTGGCCTACCTCAACGCGCCGGTGGGCGCAAAACTGCCGGCGGGCATGCCGGACTGGCCGGCGATCCGCGTGAAAAACGGGCGGCCGGCGCCGTTCGCCGTGCGCTATGTGCAGATCGGCAATGAATGGTACATCGGCCATTTCCGCGAGGCGGTCGCCAAGGGCACGGGCAAGCTCACCGAGGCGGAACTGGCCGCGTGGTACCTGGAGGTGCTGCATGCCTATGTGCGGGCGATCCGCGCGGTCGACCCGAAGATCGAGATCATTATCGACGTCGAAATGGGCGACGGCTTGGAAAAGTTGGTCCTGCCCGACCCGGAACTGCGCCGGGAAGTGCGCTGGACGGCGATCCACACCTATGCCCCGGGGCCGACGGCCAAGTGGGCGGAACGCGCCAAGGTCGGGGTGCCGCTTCAGGACATTACCGCGGACGAACTCTGGCGCTGCTGGACGGCGTGCCCCGGCACCTGCGACCCGGTCACCGGCCAGAACCTGGGGTTCGGCGCCGAGCGTCTCGCCCTGCCCCGCTCGCTCGGGTACCGCATCGCGGCGACGGAATGGAACTGGTCCGGCTGGGCCTTCAACCAGTTGCCGGCCCCGGCTTCGACGCGCTGGCGTTATGCCGCGGGCCTGGGCGCGGCACAGTTCATCCAGGGGATGATGCGGCAGGGGGACGCCATCGGCCTGGCCACGCAGTCGATGCTGCTGGGGACGGGATGGAGCTTCGTCGCGCTCAAGGTGGAGCCCGACGGCCAAATCCTGCGGGCGCCGCAGGGGCAGATGACCTCCTTTTACGGCGCGCACCACGGCGAGTCGCTGCTGCCCGCCAAACTCACCGGGGTCGAGATCGCGCCGATCCCATTCAAGGTCGGCTGGGCGAGCGAGAAACCGGCGGTGGCGCAAATCGACGCCACGGCCACGGGGAACGGACAGCGCGTCATCGCCCACCTAGTCAACCGCGGCACCGCCCCGGTGCCGGTGCGGATTCATGTGCCGCTCGCGGCCAAGTCGGTCGTCATCCACCGCCTGCTGCCCGTCAACGCCGAGGATCCCAAGGCCGACCACTGGTTCGACGAGGACGCCGTGCCGGGAACAGTCGCCGCCGACGGCTGGTGCCAGATCGAACTACCCGGCGCCGCGGTCCTCGCCGTGGAATTTCTGCCCGGCGCGCCGTGACTGGCTGGCAGGGAGGTTGTTAGGCTGTAGGCTGTTAGACTGTTAGGTGTAGGGGGCTCCAAGACCGGTATGTTTTGATCCGCACTCTGTGCCGGAACCTAACAGCCTACAGCCTAAACCCCTATCAACCTGAACCTGACCGCCCCCGGGCCGCCGTTGATCTGAACGTGTTACGGATGATTGGGTTTTACCATGGAATCGGGGATCGCGGAAGATAGATTGGGTTGCATGGACACTCCCAAGCAGCGGATGCTCAAGGCCTATCGCGGCATTCCGAACGACCGCCCGCCGGTGGCGCCGGAATTCGCGCACCTGTATCCGGCCAAAGTCCTGGGATTGGACTTGATTGAAATCACGCGGGTGCCTTTTCATCAGGCGCTCAAGCAGACCTTCGAACAGCTTGGCTGCGAAGGCTTCGGACTGCATTGGGCCTACATCCCCAATCCGCACGTCACCCGGACGGAGCAGGAAAAATGGGTGGACGCCGACACCCTGGAAACGCGGACGCAGATCACAACGCCGCACGGGGTCCTGACCTGCGCAAACCGGACGGGCCGGAAAAGCACGGGCGGGGTGGTGGAGCGGATGGTCAAGGATTGGAAGCGGGACCTGCCGGCCTGGGAGAGCCTGGCATTCGGCGGCGACCTTGACGACATGAACGTCGCGCACATCACCCGGGTCTGGGAGGAAGTGGGGGAATCGTATCTGCTGGAGGCGGGCCTGGGGTTCCCGTTTTTCGACTTGATCGCCACGGCGCGGGGGTTCGAGGAGGCCGTCCTCGACTTTTTCGACCCGGACTTCACGCCGTACCTGGAAAAATGCCGGGACCGCTACCGGGAGCGGATGGTGGAAATGGCCAGGATCGTCTGCGAACGCACGCCGTGCGAATGCCTGTACGTCGGCGGCTCCATGAGCTGCGCCTCGCTGATGGGCCCACAGCTGTGGCGCCAGTGGGACAAGCCGGTCATCCGGGCCGTCGCCGACGAAGTGCACCGCCACGGGAAATTGATCCACATCCATTTTCACGGAAAAAGCCTGGAGATGGTTCCGGACTTTGTGGAAATGGGAATCGACTGCGTCTGCCCGTTTGAGCGTCCGCCCGGCGGGGATGTGGCGGGGTTGGCGGGATTGAAGGAGGTCGAACGGCAACTGCGGGGACACACCTGCATGAAGGGGAACATCCACACGGTGGAAACCTTGATCCGCGGCAGGCCGGAGGATGTCCGGCGCGAGGTCCGGGAGGTGCTGGAAGCCTTTGCGGGCAATCCGCGCGTGGCCGTGGGCACCGGCGACCAGGTGGGCTACGAGACGCCGGAGGAAAATCTGGCCGCCATGATTGCAGCGGTGAAAGCCGCGGCGGCGCCGCAAGCGCATAAAAAAGAATCCGCAGCGTTGCAGGAACGTGCTTGCGCCACGGTTCCGCGGCAGTGCCAAACGCCGCGGCATGGAAGTCGACTACGTCCGAGCCTACGCACCGTGACACGAAGTCGGGGAGAGCGCGTTCTCCGCTCTCCCCGGGCATGCGTGTCACCGGGCAAGGACGAACGTCGAACATCGAACGTGAACGTCCAACGTCGAATTGGGATTCATGCGGTGCATTTAAGCTCCAATTTCACTTCAACGTTCGACGTTCGATGTTCAATGTTCGACGTTCGCTTTTTTTTCAGTTTTCCAGGACCATGGGGCGGGTGGCCAGACCGATGGTCACGCGGCTGTTGCGGATGCGCTCTTCGATGTCATGCTGCATCCGTTCCAGCACCGCCTGGATTTCCCCGACCTTGCGGTCCGGCGCGAACTCCAGCAGAATCTCGATGAAGACATGGCTGCCCGAGTGGCGGGAGCGGATGCCGTGCAGGTTCTCGTATTCATCGAAGTACTGGGCGAGCACACGCAGGATCAGGATCTGCTGGGATTCCTCCAGGGTGCGGTCCAGAAGCTGGCGGCAGGAATTCGAGAAAATCCCGGAAGCCGCGACGAGGATCGAGATGGCCATGATCATGGAAGCCACCGGATCGATGTAGAGCGCCCATTGGAAGCGTCCCCCCAGGCTCAAGCTGAGGATCAGGGAAAGGAGGATGAACACGTTGCCCACGGTCTTGGTCATGAACAGGTTGGCCTGGGACGCCATGACTGGCGACGCCTCGTTCCGGGCGGCGCAGCGGCAGCGCCAGCCGATGGCGCCGTTGATGCCGGCATACACCACCTGGGAAACCAGGCTGATCCACACGCCCACGCCGGCGATATGACTTGGATGCAGGAGGTTGTACACGGCGTTGATCGCGACCACGGCCAGGCAAGTGAGCATCAGCAGCGAGATGAACAGGCTGGAGAGGTTTTCCAGTTTGCCGATGCCGTAGTCATAGGCATGGGCGCCGCCGCGGCTGATCCGGCGCAGCGCGATCCAAGCCAGCAGCACCGCGGAAAATTCGATCAACGTCTTGAAGAAGTCGGCCAGCACCACCGCGGAATGGGATGCCAGCAGCGCGCCCAGCGTGATCAGGGTGTCCACGGCCCCGGCAATCACCGCGGCGCGAGCGGCCCCTTCCTTGCTCCCAGTCGAAGATAAAAACACCGTCGCACTCCCGAAAATTTTACCGCGCCGTAATCAGCCTGCGCGGTCGCAGTCCGCCGGACGGCAAAGCTCCAACACATTGCCGTCATTTTCCCGGCGGTAGCGGACGTCGGGAAAAAACTGGCGGACCAAATGCAGGCCCAGACCGCCGATGGGGCGATCCTCCACGGACAGCTCAAGGTCGGGCGGTGGCGCGGTCAACGGGTCAAAGTGATGCCCGTCATCACGAACGGTCAACCGCAGCGCGCCGCCATCCCAGGCCAGATCCACGCCGATCTCATGCCCGGCCATATCATCATAGCCGTACTTGATAATGTTAGTCACCAGTTCTTCCAGCGCCAAGGACACCGCGTATCCCGCCGCCGGCGAGGCGCCAACCGTTTCCAGAAAGGCGGCGGCCTCGCGGTCGAGGCGCGGCAGTTCTTCCATGCGGTTGGCAAGAGTGAGGTGAACGGATGCCATGGCGTCTGGGACCGTGGGTAGCCTGAATGATTCACAACCGGTTTAAGTTTCTAGATCAGGTTTGCGTTCTCCGCCGGAGCGGGATCAGCCGGCCGATCTTTCCCGTTCCCGCTTCTGGATCGTATCGAAATAGTCGTCCGCCTCTTTGACGCTGGCGAAGATCGAGTTCATGGGAATCATCTGGGCGATCTCGAAAACTTTTTTCACCGGCGCCTGCATTTCCACGACCATGAACGCGCCGCCGCCGTTCCGGGTCTGCTTCATGGCCAGAAGAATGGCGCGCAGACCGGCGCTGCTGACGTAATCCACATCGCGCAGATGCAGTTGCAGGGCGCGCACCGGCGGATTCTGGAAGAGCATGGCGACCAGGCTTTGGAGCTGCGCGCTGGTCTCGGTATCCAGCCGTCCGGCCAGGGTGACCTCGTAACAGCCAGGTTTCTTTTCGGTGTGGGCGATTTTGAGCGGCATGGCGGGAGGGCTCCTTGCAGACGGGATTCCGGCGACACCGGCAACCATAGGGCGGCCCGGGCGATTTTTCAACCTGCCGGTTGGAGAAGGCCTGTGGGTCTGTGGGTCTGTGGGTCTGTGGGCCTGTGGGCCTGTGGGTCTGTGGGCCTGTGGGGGGAAAAAAGATCCGTCAGATCCGTCAGATCGGACGGATCGGACGGATCACCCCCACAGACCACAGACCATAGACCACACTTCCCTCCCGTGAACTTGCCGCGCCGCATGGACACCTCCACGCCCGCGATTACCTTATAAACTTTACGCGCATCCACGTCCGCCGCCGCACCCGCGTCCAGCGAGGCCCAATCCCATGCCGAATCTTCCCTCCCGCGATGAATTGCTTGCCCTTCTCCAAGCCCACGGCCAGGAGCATGTCCTGCGCTTCTGGGATGAACTGGACGCCACCGGCCGCGCGCAGCTTGCCGGCCAGCTCCAAGCCATCGACTGGGAGAACTTCGACGGCTGGGTGAAGGAGTATGTGCTCGATCCCAAGCCCGTCGCCCTGCCCGCAAACGTGAAGCCGGCCCCGCACTACCCGCTGACGCCGCGCAACGCCGCCGAAGCCGTGCTCTATGAAGGCGCCGGCCGCCGCGGTGAGGCGCTGCTCCAGGCCGGGCGCGTCGCCGCCTTCACCGTCGCCGGAGGCCAGGGCACGCGCCTGGGCTATGACGGCCCCAAGGGCTCCCTGCCGATCTCGCCGGTGAAGAACAAAACCCTGTTTCAGCTCTTCGCCGAATCCCTCGCCCGCGCCCAGGAAAAATACCGCACCGTCATTCCCTGGTACATCCTGACCAGCCCGATCAACGACGGCCCAACCCGCGATTTCTTCAAAGCCAACGGCTTTTTCGGCCTGGACCCGAAGCGAGTGAGATTCTTCATCCAGGGCACCATGCCCGCCATCGGCCTGGACGGCAAACTGTTGCTGCAGGCCAAAGATTCCCTGGCCCTCTCGCCCAACGGCCACGGCGGCAGCCTGCTCGCCCTCCAGCAGTCCGGCGCCCTCAAGGAAATGGCCGACCGCCGCATCGACCACATCAGCTACTGGCAGGTCGACAACCCGCTGGTGCAGATGTTCGACCCGCTCTTCCTCGGCCTGCACGACCTCTGTAATTCCGACCTGAGCTCCCGCGGCCTGGTCAAGACCGGCCCCTTCGAGAAGCTCGGCAATTATTGCCTGGTGAACGGCAAGGTCACCATCATCGAATACAGCGACATGCCCGAGGACCTGGCCAAGTCCAAGGGCCCGGACGGGCGCCTGCGCTTTCGCGTCGGCAGCCCCGCCATCCATATCATCCGCCGCGACTTTGTTGAACGCCTCACCGAGGGCGGCCGGCTCAAGCTCCCCTTCCACCGCGCTGTCAAAAAAGTCCCGTGCCTGGACGAGGCCGGCGCCCCGGTCACCCCCGCCGAAGCCAATGCCGTCAAGCTGGAAATGTTCATCTTCGACGCCCTGCCCCTGGCCGGCAAACCGGTCATCCTGGAAGCCGACCGCGCCGAACAATTCGGCCCGGTCAAGAACGCCTCCGGCATCGATTCCGTTGACAGCAGCCGGAAGCTTCAGCAGGAACGCGCCGCCGTCTGGCTCGAAGCCGCCGGAATCCGCATCCCGCGCCAGGCGGACGGCTCCCTGGACTGCACGCTGGAACTCTCACCCCGGCGCTATCTCGACCGCGCCGACGTCGTCGCCGCCAAGGACGCGTTCACCGCTCCGGAATCCGGCACCCAGGCCTATTTCGAGTGAAATCAGCCCGCCCCTCCTGTTGCCAAAGCTCCGGCTTTGAGCTACACTCCCTTGGATGCCGGAAGAGTCCACACCACGCGGATTCTTCCCAGGAGGTGCCCCATGCAGAAGATCAGCAGCTTCAGCTTGGCGGATGTGGTGTTCGACCCGCAGGCAATCGTGGCGGCGCTGGATCGCACCTGCCGCGCCCGGGCGGCCGCCGAGCCGTTCCACATCTCAGCCGTATGCCAGGCCGGCGAACAGGTCTGTTTCATACTCCGGAAAACGCCGCCCGGCGCGCCGGCCGAAGCGATTGTGATCGTGCCCGTGACCGACTCCACCCCGGCCGGATTCCCGGGCGAACTCTTCGACCGCTGGAGCCACGGGTTCAACGCCCTGGGCGTGATCGACACCGGCCAGGGCAACTGGCTCGCGGTCTATTCCCACCCCAGGACTATGGCCTGACGGACCCGACGCCTCCAGCCATACGCGTTAAACTAAGGAAAAATCGAACATCGAACATTGAACGTCAAAGTAAAATCCGACCGGTTAAAGCATAGATATCTCGCATGAATTCCAATTCGACGTTGGATGTTGGACGTTCAATGTTCGTGTCTTGTCCTGATATACGTTGACACTTGTCAGAGGAAGGACAGGTGTTCAATGAGTACTGTGATGCGTTACAGTGAGGCGTTCAAGTTGCAGGTGATCCGCGAGGTTGAGAGCGGCCGTCATGGGAGTTGCCATG
>CAITSE010000355.1 GCA_903894975.1 uncultured Lentisphaerota bacterium | reverse complement strand
GTTTTCTAGAAGATTATGGTTCTTAAGTTTACGCGCATGCCCGGCGAGGGTCTTCGACCCGTTTCCGTTTCGGGGCGTGGCGAAATGCGCCGGCGTACGGGGCGCGGTCATCTCGCCGACGTTTTCGGCGCCGGCGAATTTCGCCACGCCCGGCGGCGCCCATTGGTAGGGGCGAAAAATCTTTCGCCCGTACTGTCGTCCGTACCGCGGCCCGATGGCGGCGCGCGGGAACACGGGCGGCACGCCCGTGCCTACATGAATCCTCATGTCCGCCCGCCGGCTCGGCACGGTTGCCGTCCGGATTCCGGCGTGCTACAATTCTTCCCCGCAGCGAAAGCCGGGGACCTCAACCGAATCCATTTCCGCAACTTGGTATAAAAGAGTAAACTACGATGATTTTTCCCGCGTTGACCGCCACGGATCCGGTGATCGAGCAGGCGTATCGCATGGCCGTCGGCGACTTGATCGGGAATATCATTCCCTTCAAGGACGGCCTGCTGGAGCGGGAGGCGCCGGCGATCATGGCCGGGCTGGACTACAACACGCCCTGGACCCGCGACACCGCCATCAACACCTGGAACGGCGCCGGCCTGCTACGGCGACGGTGTCGCGGCCTACCCGGATGTGTATGCGGAAAACGGCGGGACCAGCGGGATACTGGAGTGGGTCGGGGCGAACCCGGAACGGGCGTGCAAGACCGGCGTGGGCATTCCCATGCATGCGCTTTCCACCAACTGCCTGTATTATCATGCTTATGTTTTGGCAGACAGCATGGCGCGGGAGTTGAATCTTCCTGTCCGGGAAGCGGATGCGGGCAAGGCCGCGGCCTTGAAAACGGCGATCAACCGCCACTTCTGGAATCCTGCGACGGGGTGTTATCGCTACCTGGTCGACGACTTCGGCAACTGCGAGCACCAGGAAGGGCTTGGGCACAGTTTCGCGCTGCTTTTCGGCGTGGTCGACAAGAATCAGGCGGAGTCGGTGCTGCAACGCCAGCATCGCACGTCGGCCGGGGTGCCCTGCGTCTGGCCGACCTTTGACCGCTACGCCGCGTCCGGGAAAAACGCCTTTGGCCGTCACAGCGGGACGGTCTGGCCGCACGTGCAGGGGTTCTGGGCCGGCGCGGCGCTCGCCTGGGACCGGCCGGACCTCTTTGAGTATGAACTGCAGCGGCTGGCCCGGCATGCCTGCCGCGACAGCCAGTTCACCGAGATTTATCACCCCGAAACCGGCCTGATCTACGGCGGTGCGCAGGAAGATGTGGGCAAGGGCATCCGCGAATGGGCTTCGTGCCGGCGGCAGACCTGGAGCGCCACGGCCTTTCTGCGGATGGTGCTGACGGGACTTTGCGGCATGCGGTTCGAGACCGGCGGCCTCCGGTTCAAGCCCTGCGTACCCGCGACCTGCGGGGAACTCCGCCTGAAGGGGCTGGCGTATCGCTCCATGGTTCTGGATATTTCTATTTCCGGAACCGGGGCGGAAATCGCGGAAATCACCCTGAACGGACGCCGTCCGGAAACCGCATTCCTGCCGGCGGAGACGTCGGGGGACGTTCGTGTCGCGATCAAACTGGCCTGAAGTTTGACCTGATTTATTCATGAACGATCCCTTTCAATTCAAATTCAGGCACTTCTTTCTGTCAGAGCCGCGCCCGTCAATAAGCGGGCGTCCCCTCCGTCAGAGCCGCGCGGGTAACCAAACGGGTCTCCCAGTCCACCCGCTCCATGACTGTCGCGGCTCTGACAATCCGACTGAACTGCGAAGGTGAAGGAGCGAGCCGGCCGGCGGCTGGGAAATCCGCTTACTGACGTGCGCGGTTCTGACGGAGCGAACTAAATCGTCCGTTACCCCGGCGGCTTTCCGCGATACAGTATGGCAAGCGGGCGCCGGGTTGCCGGCGTGGCGTTTCCGGGCAGGAGTCCTTTCCCATGACCACGACCGATACCGCCGTCAAAAACATGAAGCTCATTTCTTACGGCTTCATGCTGACGATGTTTGTGCTGGTGGCCAGCCTGCACATGGCCACCCCCTTGCTGGTGGCGCTGCTCGGCATGTTCTCCCTCCGGACGATGTCGGTCACCCCCCAGGTGTCCAAGCCGTTTGTCGTTGTCATCTTCCTGCTCATCACCGCCGGGGTGTTGTACGGGCTTGCCCATTTTGTCCGCGAGGCTTTTGCCAGCATTCCTGTCATCGCGGACAAGAGCATCCCCGCCATCATTATCTGGGCGAAGTCCCATGACGTGGATATGCCGTTCACGTTCACGGATTATGACAGCCTGAAGCAGAGTCTGGTGGATCTCCTGCAGTACTCCGCCAGCATGGAGACGATCAAGGGCATCGGCGCGTTCGCCAAACGCGCGTCCATGGAGATCGTCTTTCTGCTTGCCGGCATTGTGGTTGCCGTCAGCCTGTTTCTCAACCCCCAGACCGAACTCGGCCGGCCGGCTAACGCGGCGCCGGACAACCTGTACGCCCTTTTCTGTGACGCGCTCGCCGCGCGGTTCCACCTGTTGTACCAGAGCTTTGCCACGGTCATGGGTGCGCAGATCACCATTTCCGCCATCAACACGGCGCTGACTGCCGTTTTCGTGCTGAGCGTCGGCCTGCCGCATCCGGCCTTTGTCATCGGCGCGACTTTTCTCTGCGGTCTGCTCCCGGTCATCGGCAACCTGATCAGCAACACCTTCATCGTCGCGGTTGCCTTCACCGTCTCTCCCATGATGGCCATCCTCTCCCTGTCCTTTCTCGTGACCATCCACAAGCTCGAGTATTTCCTGAACAGCAAGATCATCGGCGCCCGCATCCGCAACCCGGTCTGGTTGATGCTACTCAGTCTGATTCTCGGAGAAAAGCTGATGGGACTGGCTGGGATGATCCTGGCGCCCGTAATCCTGCACTACATCAAGTCTGAGATCTCCGCGATCAAACTTCCCGTCGCCGCCGTGCCGGAGTCCGCCAAAAGCCCGGATGCCGGGTAATTCCCGAGAGAAGGGCCTTCTGCCCCCTGTCTGGGAAAGTGGGCATCATGCCCATGTGAACGGGAGGGCGGGTGTCCACACCCGGCAACGCGGCTGGGCCAAGCTGGAGGCTCGGTTGAAATAAAGAAGAATTCGCGCCGAGCTGGGGCTCGGCGTTCCCAGGTTGGGATTACAGTACGCGTCATGTCAGAACGGAAGCAGGTCACGATTTTTACGGATGGCGCGTGCAAGGGCAATCCCGGGCCCGGCGGCTGGGCGGCGGTGTTGTTGTATCAACAGCTTCGCAAGGAACTCAGCGGCGGGGTCCGGCGCACCACCAACAACCGCATGGAACTGACCGCGCTGGTGCAGGCCCTGGAAATCCTGAAGGAACCCTGCGAGGTGGATGTGCATACCGACTCGCAGTATTTGCAGCACGCCTTCACCAAGGGCTGGCTCGCCAACTGGAAGCGCAACGGCTGGCGGACCAAGGACAAGCAGCCGGTCCAGAACCGGGATTTGTGGGAGAAGCTGGACAAACTGCGGGAGCTGCACACCGCCCGTTTCCACTGGGTCCGCGGCCACGGGAGTTCGCCCGAGAACAACCGCTGCGATCTGCTGGCGGTCCAAGCCTCGAACCGTTCGAACCTGCCTGCGGATGAGGTGTATGAGCAGGCGGGGAAGGGAAAGGAGGCCCGGGAATCCGCCGGGCTGCTTTTCGGGCAGGGATAGCCCGGCATTTTTTCTGCCGCAAAAAAGCACAAAGAAGCACAGATTAAGGAATGCGCTCTGTTGCGGGATTTCGCGGGCCGTCGGGTGCCATCGCGGGCTATCGAGGGCCCTCGATGGTTTCCGATTACAACCAGTAGCCCGGGCAAGCCGGCACATCAGGTCGCCTAGCACCCCAAACTTGGTCCCGGCTTGGCCGGGCTAAGCGGTGGCGGTGGTGAAGCCGGCGTTGGCGTCGGCCACGGCGCAGACGGCGGCCACGGGTTTTTCGAACTCCGCGAACGCGCCCTGGCCCAGGATCCAGGCGCAGGCTGCGGCGGCGGTGCGCGCGGCGAAGGCGGGATCGGCCTGGTCTGGACCGGGCACGTTCCGTTCGTAGGTGCAGACGTAGAAGGCCTGGCCCGGCTTCAACTGGAATTCGCGGACCAGCAGCGCGTCCTTGCGGATGATGCCGAGCCAGCCACGGGCGCCATCGGCCTGGACGATGCCGGTGATGCGCGGGGTGTCCAGGCTGTCGTGTTCATAGTCCATGGCGAGCATGACGGTGGCCAGAGCGTCGCGGGGGCTCATGCCGGCCTGGAGTTTTTCGGCCACGGGATCGGTGTGGGAGCCGTTGCTGACCACGGCCAGGCTGCCGACCTGACGAAAGCAGTTGTAGGCGATGTAGGGGTTCTTGAAGATGTCATTTTCATGGCCGGGCTTGGGGACGATGGCCACGGCCTTGTCGAGAATCTTCGCCTCACGGTTGGGGAAAGAGCGCGAGGAGACCCGGTAAAGCCCGGCGCCGCGCCCGTCCGTGGTGCAACCCACCGCCACAATGCGTCCGACGTACATGATACAATCCTTTATTTCGCGAGTTTCTGGATTCCCGTCACTTCCAGAACCGGCCGCTTCCAGCCGGGGTACCAGATTTCCCGGCCGTGAATGCGGACGGCTTGGTTCTCCCAATCCTGGAGTGCGATTTTCGGGCTGATGAGGTAGCAGTCCGGCTGGAGCGAGCGGTCTTTTTGCACTGCTAGGAGATGGGTGGCGACCTTGGACGCCTGATCCTTGAGCGAGAGCACCACGCCTTCTTTCATGACCACGGCATCCGGCGCCGGGGTCGCGGTTTCGGCCGTGGCGGTCTTGAGGGTGGCGGTGGAGGTTTCAAGGGGCTTGACCGGTTCCGCGGGCTTGCCGGTGTCGGCGCCGGCGAGTTTCGCGGTGTCCGTGACCGCCAGTTTGGCGGTGTCGGTGACGGCCGCTTTGTCCGTGGAGGTCACCTGTCCCGGCGCGGCCGTGGCGGTTTCCGTCTGATCGCCGCCGGCGGCTTTTTCAGCGGCGGCGGCTTCCGGGCCGGCGAGGTTGCGCGGTTCTTCTTTGAGTTGGGGCAGTTTGCCTGCGCTTTCATCCAGGAAGACGAATTTCTTGCCGACCCAGGCGGTGGCACCGGCCGGAGCCTCGATTTTCTGCCAGCCGTCAGCCGTGGGTTCTCCGAGTTTTTTCACCAGTTCGCCGCGCTTGATCAGGGAGTAGGCGTTGTAGACAATGCCGGGCCCGGAACGCACCTGGATGCGGTCGGCCAGAACCTTGCCGTCGGCGTCGAGGAAGCGGGTGGAGACAAAGGCGTCCACGCTGGCCGGCACGACGACCTCATACCAGTCATTGAGTTCGGCGACGGCCTGGACTTTGTCCCCCATCTTGAACTTGCCGATGACTTCGAATTTCTGGTCGGGGCGCGCCCGGATCATGAGCGAGTTGGCGGCGACTTTGCCGTTGGTGCGCCCGGGGCGGGCAACCGCCGCGTCGTCCGTTACCGCCGGTGCCGCCGGTGCTGCCGGTGCCGGAGTCGGCGCTGCCGCCGGAGTCGGGGTCTGGGCCTGGCCGGTGCCGCCGGCCAAAACGAGTCCCAAAATTAAGGCCAGCCAGGGACGGGGATGCAGAAGAGATTTCATGGTGTGGTCTCCATAATCTGAAAAAATTCACGGGATCCGTGAATCCGGGTGGGTTGCCCATGGGAAATCCGGGCTCCGGAATTGGGGAATCAATGTAATTCGCTCCCTTGCCTTTGCCATGCTTCGGGGCAGGTTGCGGGTTTCGGGTTGTGGGTTGCGGGTGGGAAGAGTCGAAGGAGTCGGTGGCAGTCGAGGGAGTCGATGGACGTCGCGAGCCCATCGTCTTGTTTATAAGGCAGGCTAGAGTACGGAAACGGATGGCAATCCTGTTCCGGGATCTGATTTCTTATGACTTTTTTCCGAGTGTCCCTGATTTTTCTTCTGCTGGCAGCCTCCGGGTGCCGGCGGGAGCCGGCGCCCGTCGTGGGTGAAAATCTTCGGGTCGATGGCGCCCGGGCGCTGGCACTGACCGGGCAGTTCGTCGCGCTCGGCCCCAAGCCCGCCGGATCGCCCGCGGGGTTGCAGGCTGCCGCATGGATCGCGGCGCACTGCCGGGAACTGGGCGGCGCCGCCGTGCAGGTCGAAATGGACGCGTGGGACGGGCCGACCCCGCTCGGCCGCCGCAGCTTCCGCAATGTGCTGGCGCGCTTGCCCGGAACCGACAGCAAACCCCGCATCCTAATCGCCGCGCATTTCGATACCAAGAGCCTGCTGGCTTCGCCGGAGTTTGCCGGGGCCAATGATTCCGGGTCAGGGGTCGGGCTTCTGCTTGAACTCCTCCGCGTCCTGGCCGCCGCTCCCGACCGGACCGGGCCGACTTTGGAGTTCGCTTTTTTCGACGGCGAGGAGTGCCAGGTCGATTACGGGCCAAGCGACGGCCTCCACGGCAGCCGCCGCCTGGCCGGCCACATCGCCGCGGAAAAACGGGCCGCCCAATACCGGGCCATGATCCTCCTGGACATGATCGGCGACCGCAACCTGGGGCTGGCCCTGCCCGCGGACACACCGCCCGCTCTGCTCCGGTTGCTGCGCGCGGTGGCGGAGCGCCGGGGCACGGCGGACCGGATCGGGCTCCGGACCACGGTCATGCTCGACGATCATGTTCCTTTCCAGGAACTTGGCATTCCCGCCATCGACCTGATCGACTTCGATTACGGGCCGGGCAATTCCTGGTGGCACACCAATGAGGACACCCTCGACAAGCTTTCGGCGCCAAGCCTCCAAATCACGGGTGACTTGGTTCTTGGCCTGCTTTCTGAGCTTCGCCGCGGGCCGCTCCCCGCCCCGGACAAGGACTCCGTGCCGTGAGCCTGCTCGACTGGATCCTTCCCGATGACGGGCCCCGTTTCCGGCCGCCGGGCGAGGCGGACAGCCTGATCCTGCGCGCCGCCCACGGCTGTCCTTGGAACCGCTGCACCTTCTGCGGCATGTACAAGGACATTCCGTACCGCGCCGTGCCCGAGGCCGAGTTTGCCGCCGCCGCGGCCCGCGCCGCCCGGCAATGGCCGGACGTCACCCGCATCTTCCTGGCCGACGGCGATGTCATGGGTCTGCCGGCGTCCCGGCTCGCGTCCATGCTCCGGCTCCTGGGCGACCTGTTTCCCGCGCTCACCCGCGTCAATCTTTACGCCAACGGCAGCTCGATCCTGGCCAAGTCCCGGGAGGAATTGGCGGAACTGAAAAGCCTGAAACTGCACACGCTCTACCTGGGCCTGGAAAGCGGTGATGAAACCGTGCTCCGCCGCGTCCACAAACGGGAAACTGCGGCGGAGATGGCCGACGCCGGGTAAGCGTCGCTGCTGACCCATCTGGAGCTTGGGATTGTGCTGGGGTATGGTGGGTTCTGTCGCGGGCCGGTGGTCGGCCTGGCGGCGGGAGTTGGCAGGATGTTGAGCAGGACAGAGAAGATGGAGCATTGGCGCGGG
>CAITSE010000354.1 GCA_903894975.1 uncultured Lentisphaerota bacterium | reverse complement strand
GTTTTCTAGAAGATTATGGTTCTTAAGTTTACGCGCATGCCCGGCGGGGTACCAGCGAGGATGGGAGGGGCGCGCCAACGGCGCGAAGCACCAGCCGGCCCCGCCTCACGGTGCCGGGGACGTTGCCGGCGGCGCTTGGAGTTCAGGGAAGTTTGCCCGGAGCAGGTCGCGGGCGTCTTCCTGGCCGAGTTCAGCGGCGCGCTGGAGGAGTTGGCGGGCGCCTTCGCGGTCGGGGGGCGCGCCTTTACCCTTGAGCAGGCATTCGCCCAGAGCGCTGAGTCCCTGGGGATCATTCTGCTCCGCGGCCAGTCGGTACCATTTCACCGCTTCAGCCGCATCCTGCGGCACGGCCACGCCGTCCTCGTAAAAGGTGCCGATGGAATACTGGGCCGGCGCGTACTTCTGCTCGGCCGATTTCATGAACCATTCCAGAGCCTTGCCATCATCCTTGGTCACGCCGCGGCCCAGGTGATACGCGACGCCCATGCTCCACTGGCCGATGGAATCGTTTTGTTCAGCGGCGAGACGGTACCATTCCACGCCCCGCACGGGGTCGGCGGCGACGCCGGTGCCCTGGATATAGCAGGACCCCAGCGTAACCTGGGCCGGGGCGTAACCGGCGGATGCGGAAAGCCGGTACCATTTGATGCTGAAATCCGCGTTTCTGGGTGTCCCCAGCCCCTTGGAATAACAATAACCGAGCATGGCCTGGGCTTCCGCGTTGCTTTCGGCGGCCATCCACAGCCACTTTACCATTTCGCTGAAATCCCGTTCGACGCCGCGGCCTTTCTGATAGCATTCGGCAAGATGCACCTGGCACTGGGTGTCCCCTTTTTCGGCTGCTTTGCGCCAGTAGCCGGCGGCGGCGCCGTAGTCAGGTGGGCCGGCCTGGCCGTTGGCGAGCATGCTGGCGGCCTTGCGGACGGCGTTGAGGTTGCCGGTATCTGCGGCGAGCCGGTAATAGCGCAGGGCTCCCACCATGTCTTTGCGGTTTTCCAGGATCACCGCCGCATTGATTTGGGCCTGCAGGATTCCCTGGTCGGCGGCTTTGCGGAACCATTCCAGGGCTAAGTCCGGGCTTTTGGGCACACCCTGGCCCTGGTCATGGCAGAGGCCGAGGTTGAACATGGCGGGGGCGTACCCCTTATCCGCGGCTTTGCGGAACAGTTCAACGGCTTTTTTCTGGTCCTTGCTCACGCCGTTGGCGCCGGAATAATAGCGGGCGCCCAACGCGACCTGGGCGGCGGGGAGGCCATCTGCGGCCATCTGCTGCAACTGTTGGTTCTGTTTTTTGGCGTCCGCTTCGGAGGCCTTGCCCCGATCCTCGGCGGACATGCGGCTGCCGTTGTGATCGAGACTCTTTGTGGTCGACCCCATGGACGGCGAACCGGAGTTGGCCGGGGTGTCGCTTCCCCAGAATTGCCACCAGGGCGTCGCCGCCGCCGTCACCGGCTGGCCAGTCACCGCCAGGAGGGCGGTAACGGCCAGGACGCAGAGCACGGGCTGTGGCCGGAAACGGATCATGCGGGAGTTACTTTTTCAGTTCCACGGGAGCGGCATCCGCCGGGAGTTCCGGCAGGCAGACTTCCGCATGGGCGGTCTTGCGCAGGTCGGCGATCTTGGCCTGCATCACTGTGTCCAGTTCGCGGCGTTCCAGATAGGGCTGGATGAAGGTCTTGACTTCCTCGAAGGCGCGGGTGCCGGCGACTTTGTGTTCGCCGCCCTTGATGATGTGGAACCCGAACTCGGTTTCGACGACGCCGCTGAGCTCGTCCTTTTTCAGCTTGGTCATGGCGTCCTCGAAGGCCGGCACCATCTGTCCTTTTTCGAAGGTGCCGAGATCGCCGCCGGCGGCCTTGCCACTCGGGCAGTCGCTCTTTTCCTTGGCGATGGCCGCGAAGTCGCCGCCCTTCTTCAGGTCGGCCAGGATCTGTTCGGCGGCCGCCTTGGCCTTGGCTTTGGTGGCGTCATCGGCGCCGGCATCGACCTTGATCAGGATGTGGGCGGCGCTGAAGGATTCGGAGGATTTGAAGCGCGCCACGTTCTCTTCATAGAACTTCTTCAACGCAGCGTCATCCACCTTGATGGTGGGCTGGATTTTTTCTTTGACCCAGTTGCGGATCATGATGTCGGTGGCCATTTTCTGGATGATGTCGTCCCGGGTGAGCCCCTGGGCCTTGAGCATCTCGTCGAGTTTTTCTTTGCCCATGGGATTAGAGGCCACGGCGGTCTCGAACTGCTTGTTGGCGGCGTCGGCGTCGACCTTGAATCCGTCTTTGGCGCATTCGGCGGAGAGGAGGTGTTGGTCAAGCAGGACTTGGGCGGTCTGCCGGGCGAGCATGCGGATTTCCTCGTCGGAGGGCAGGCGTCCCTGTTCGGCAGCCATGGCGAAGACGGGGCGCAGTAGTTTCTTCAGTTCCGCCGCGGCCAGGACGTAGCCGTCGGATTTGGCGGCGGGGTCGGGAATGAAGGAGAGCTTGGCGTCGGCCTCGGCGGGCGTGAGTGGTTTGATGGCCGGGCGGGCGGCGGGCATCATATCACCCAGGACGTCCTGATCCATCTTGGCTGCCGGCTGGGCCGCAGGAGCGGGGGCGGCGGCTTCCGGGGTGGCCGCGGGCTTGTCGGCAGGTTTGTCGGCAGCCAGCACGGCCAGGCCGGAGGCCAGCAACACGGCGGCGCCAAAGGGCAGAATGCGGCGTGACGTAATCATGGGGTTCCTCGTGGTTGGAGGTCAGGTTGGGTTGCGATGAGATCAGGAGTGAGACAAGGTGAATAAATTTCGCCGCCGGGCCTTCCGGATGGGTGTTTCCTGCGACACGGGAATTCCTCCCGAAGTTCCCGCCCAAGGCCGGGGCCGGCGTTGTGTAAACAGGCATAATGTGCCTCGCGTCGGCCAAACGTCCAGCCGGAAGGCAGGCAGGAGTGCAATCGCTCAGTTACAAAAGGTCTGTGGTCTGTAGGCCTGTGGCTGGTGGTGAAGAGGAATACGGAAAAGTCGAAGGATTTGTTCCTGCCCTTGCTTTCCCACAGGCCTACAGACCACAAGCCACAGACCCGCCCCCTTGCATGTTTAACCGGCGGCCGGGCGCAGGTGTTCCGGGACGCGGACGGTGCGGATCAGGTCCTGGAAGGTTTCGCGTTCGCGGATCAGCCAGTGCCGGGCACCGTTCACCAGCACTTCGGCCGGGCGCAGCCGCCCGTTGTACTGGTAGCTCATGGTATAGCCGTAGGCGCCGGCGTTCTCGATCACCACCAGGTCGCCGATGGCGGTGCCCGCCGGCAGCGGGCGTTCCTTCACCCAATAGTCGGTGTTCTCGCAGATCTGGCCGCACAGCCCCACCGGCTGGCGCGCCTCGTGCTCGCGGCCGTTGACATAAATGTGGTGGTAGGCGCCGTACATGGCCGGACGCGCCAGGGTGTTCATGCCCACGTCCGTGCCGATGATCCGGGTGTAGCTGTCCTTGATGGTGTGGACGCGGCCGATCAGGTACCCGGCGTCGCCGACGAAATAGCGGGCGGGTTCCATCATCAGCCGGGGCGGCGTGAGGCCGTACTCGGCGACTTTCTTGCGGAAGACGCCGGCGATGCGCTTCGCCGTCTCGTCCAGGTCCAGCGCGGGCTCGCCGTGGCGGTAGGGGATGCCCAGGCCGCCGCCGAGGTCGACGAACTCGAAGGTGATGCCGAGCTCGCGGCCGACCCGCCCGACAATGTCCATCAGCAGTCCTGTGATCAGTTCGAAATATTCCGGCTCGATCATGCAGGAACCGGGCATCATGTGGGCGCCGAAGCGGGTGATGCCGGCCTCTTTCGCGGCCTTGTACGCGGCCAGGACATGGTCGGGATGCACACCGAACTTCGCCTTGGGCCCGGCATTGGTGACAAAGTCGCCCAGGGAACTCTTGCCGTACCCGGGATTGATGCGGAAGGAGAGGACCTCCGGCTTGCCGTGCTTCAGGACGCGCGGCAGCAGCGAGGCGTCGTCCAGGTTGAAGATGACGCCGCTCTCCAGCCCCTGCCGGATGTCGTCATCGGAGAGAAAGTTGCCGCTGAACATGACGTGTTCGCCGCCGAGGCCGAGTTCTTTGGCCAGCAGGATTTCATTGACGCTGGCGGCGTCGATGCCGGCGCCTTCCTGCCGCAGGATGTTGGCGATGGCCAGGTTGTTGCAGCACTTGATGGCGTAGAAGAAGCGGAAGTCCGGGTAATGCTTGCGGAAGGCCGCGTCGGCGCGGCGGAAGTTTTCGCGGATGCGGTTTTCCTCGTAGACATAGACCGGCGTGCCGTAGCTTTCGGCGAGCACGGTGACGGGAACGTCTTCAAGGGAGATCTGGGACTGGGAGTCAATGCGCATGGGCGGCCTCGGCTGGTTGCACACATCCCGACCGCGGCGGGCGGACAGGAAAAACGTACTATATCACTCGGCCAAGGGAGGATGGGTGAAACTTGAAACTAGAAATTGGAAATTTGGGGGGCTGGGGCGGTTCAGCGCGGAGAAGGTGCCGCCCGTGCTCCCGCGCGCCGCACAACGCCGAGATGCTGACAGAAGAACACCGGCAGATCTCGGAGCCGCCACCGCCGCAGGCTACGGCGATGCCGCGGAAACGTGGTGCAACCACGTTGCTACAACGGACGGCAGATAAAATATTCTAACATGCTTAACCTGATGGTGATAGACATCTTTTACTTTTTCTGGCGACTGAGCATCCCGCCCCTTCACGCGTTCCAGACCCGGATTACCCTGGGAACCCCGCGCCGCCGTCCCATAAGTCCCATACGTCCCATCGGTCCCATACGTCCCATGCTTCCGATCCGGCGGCGCGCGTTCGGGAATAGGACGAATGGGACTTATGGGACCGATGGGACGTATGGGATCGCGCGCCGTCGGCAAACGGGGGGGCGCGGCGAAGTGCAACCGCGGAAACAACCGAAGTCGGCGAAATTCCGGTAAAGACGGCGCGTTCCCGCACGGGGCTTGTTTTTGTCCGCGTCGGCTCTTATGGTATAATTCATTCAAAAATCATTGAGTACGGGCATTGGAATACGTTGAATAAAAGCAGGTTAAATGACTGCGACAGCTTCAACTCTCCGCTGCTTCCATGTCCGCTCCGGCCGGAAACCACGGAAAAACCGGTGATTATGAAAAAAGGTTTTTTAGCGCTGCTCGTGAGTTTTCTCGCGTTTTTTAGCGAAGCGCGCGCCAATTTAATTGTAAATGGCTCTTTTGAGCTGGGTAATTATACTGGGGACAAGTGGACCGACATTGCTCCCGGTTCCGTGGCCTTGACGGGCTGGAGGAATACCGGAACGGGTATCATCAATTGGCATAACGACGCAGAGATGCAGAAGCCGTTCGATGGGACTAAAGTCGTAGACCTTAACAACGGCGGAGGCGGCTTGGCCGACACGGGCATATTATCTCAAAGCTTCGCCACGGACGTTGGCGCAAGCTACCTATTGACCTTTTATTTTTCCGGCCCAGGCACCGGTTTTCCTGATCCTCGCCAAGTGCAGGTCAATATCGCTGGGATACAGCAGGTTTTTTCCCAGGCAGCCTCGTCCAACGGGGATCTTGTGTGGGGGAAAGAGACTCTCACGTTCATCGCAACTGACCCAACTACCACTTTGATGTTCACCAGTGTCAATGGTTCGGGCTATTGGGGGCCTTTACTGGATCTGGTCAGTGTGGACGCAGTCGTTCCTGAACCTTCCTCCCTGGTTATCCTTGCCGGTGGCGCAGTCGTGATGCTCGTTTTGGGCCGTCGTCGCATCAAGAAGGTCGTCGGGCCGTAGGTTGAGGGTGAGGAACGAAACCCAATATTTACAACGTAACGTTCGCAACACAACAAACTGACAAAGGATGCGCCAACGGCCGTTGTCCTGGGATTCGAGTGGGGCAAAAATCGCAGTCAAGTCACTCAGGGAAACGCCATCTCCTTGTCTGCCGAGAAGGGCGACATCTCGATTGCTCAGACCGAGGCGTTTGTGAACATGATGATCCGTGTTGCAAAGACCATGAATTCTGGTGAACCTGCAGAGGGCAGTAAGGTTGATCTTTACATCGCGGCATATGCAGTTGCCGGGAAGAAAGAGGACGGGAAGAGTGTCGTATATGGCAAACAGGTGTCAAACATCGCCACCACCACGATAGAGTAAAAGTAGTCCGACAGTTGATGCGAGGATGATCGGACGGGCAATGTCATTTGGCGTACGAACCAGCGCCTGAACGGTACGGCTTTGCCGCCCGTTAGGCGCGTCGTTGGCTGAAAGGACTCATGAGAAACCTTATGCTCGCATGTTGCGTCATGATGAGCGGATGCATGACGGATGCCGTTCCCTTTGACCGTCCGCGGCCTCAGGTGACGTTTCGTGTCCACGACACTAACGTCATGCTCCTGGTGAAGTCTTCGGCCCTGAGTTACGCCGGCCGGAAATCAGCAGGAAAGCCTGTCACGTTGTTCTGGAGCGGGAGTGTTGAGGAGAACGACACGGTCATCCTCCTTGAACCCGCGACGTCTCATTCGTACGAGGTGATACTTCATGGCGTACCGGGGACCCTCCCGGAACTCAGTGTCGAATTCGAGAACTGGAAAAACCCGTCCGACACGCTCCACTTGCAGCCGCCGATCGGGAGCAACGGCACCGTTAAGATCGCCCTGTGGTTCATGGTCCATAACGACATGGCATTCATTGTCCCCGATCGCTCTTCCCATTGGCTGCCGCCGCCCCGGCCCGAAAACCCGGGAGTGCAGCGCGCGCAGTCCGGTGCGAAGAAAGGCAAGTTCGTTTTGTTCTGGAAGCAACCGCGGGTGATGGGTGTGACGAATGCGGTTTCGTTCGAGGTGCGCTGTTCCAAAACGAGAATCACCGCAGCGGACTGGGACCGGGCGGAGCGTGTCACGAATATGATCGGCAACAAATGCGAGGTGGATGTCAGCCTGCTTGTCGAGTCCGGGATGTGCAACTTCGCGATCCGCACCCATGATGACCGCGGCCTGGTTTCGGCGATTTCAGACACGGTCGTTGAAGACAAAGAGAACTCTCCGCGATAATGTTAGTCGAGGCCGAGGGCCTTGCGGACTTCGGCGATGATCTGGCCGTGGGCCTCGCCCTTGGGGGAGAAATAGAGGTTCTTGGTCAGGCCGACGGCGAAGCGGCGTTCGGGATCGGCGCAAGCGAAGGAGCCGCCGTAGCCGCCGTGGCCGAAGGCGGTTTCGCGCGGGCCTTCCAGTGCCCCTTCGCCGCCGCCCAGGCCGTAACCCAGCCCCCGGCGGTCTTTCAGGAGCGCGCCGGAATCCGGTTCGGTCTGCTGGCGGACGGTCATGAGCCGGACCCGTTCCGGGGGGAGCAGTTCGACGCCGTCCACGCCGCCCGGCACCAGCGCGGCGTAGTGGCGGGCCAGGGCGCGAGCGGTCATGATGCCGTTGCTGGCGGGGATGCAGGCCCGGCGCGCATCCGCGCGGTTCATCCACTCATGGAGCGGCCAGACCAGGGGCGGGACGGAAGGCGGCGCGGCGGGCACGGGCAGGGGTTCGGCCGGCGGCGGCGCGGGCGGGGGCAGGTGCGCCTCCAGGAAGGCGACGCGTCCGTCCACGGCGGCGGGGGCGCCGACGAACATGTCGTCCAGGATGCCGAGCGGGCGGCAGACCTCGTCTTCCATGAGTTTGGCGAAGGCGCGGCCGTCGACGCGGCGGGCCACTTCGCCCAGGATCCAGCCGAAGGTCATGGCATGATATTCCATGTGACTGCCGGGCGGCCACTGCGGCTTGAGCTTGGCGATTTCCGCGCACATCCGGTCCCAGTCGCCGAGCGTGAGATGGTCCAGCCCTTCCGGCATCTGCGGAATGCCGGAGGTGTGGTTCAGCGCCTGCCGGAGCGTGACGTTCTCTTTGCCGTTGGCGGCGAACTCGGGCCAGCAATCGGCGATGCGCATGCCGTAGTCGAGCCGGCCGCGCTCGGCCAGGATATGGATCAGGGTCGCGGCGATTCCCTTGGTGGAGGAAAAGACCGGGAACAGCGTGTCGCCGGCGACCGGCCTGCCGGTGCGCACGTCGGCGATGCCGGCCCAGGCGTCGATCACCAGCTTGCCGTTGAGATAGGCCGCGACCTGGACGCCGCGTTCCTTGCCCTCCGCAACCACGGTTTCCAACAAGTCTTGGATCTGTTTCTGCGCGCGGGTGGTCATGGTTTCATTTCTCCCGGGGAAAAAACAATGGTGAACGCCTCGAAAAATCGTTCCGATCGTATCGCCGGCGCCGTGGAAATCAATTTGATTACCAATCCGGATCGGGAATTATTCAGGCCAGGATGAGCGGGTCGGGGGTGACTTTGAAATTACGGGCGATGGCCAGGAGCTGGGCGTCCGTCAGCCGGGTCTGAACGCCCCCGGCGGACATGGCCAGGAACCAAATTTGCGCCGCCTTTTCCGCCATGTCGATCAGGCCGAATGCCGCGTCCAGGTTACGGCCGACGCCGACCACGCCGTGAAACTGCCAGATGGCGAGCTTGCGCCGGCGCATGGCCGCCGCGGTGGCGTCGGCAATGGCGGTTGTTCCAGCCATCATCCACGGCAGGAACTCGATACCCTGGGGGAACCCGACGATGCATTCCGCATGCATCTGCCATAGCAGTTTGGTGAGCTTGGCGCTGTCCAGATTCGCCAGGGCATAGGTCAGGGCGATCAGGTGCGGCGTATGGGTGTGGATCACCGCGTGGTCTACGTCCTGTGACGTCTCCCGGATGACCGCATGGGTTTGCAGATGCGCCTCCAACTCGGAGGTCGGCCGGCCGGTGGGCTCGAAGCCCCAGCGCGTCCGCCAGTTCGCGCCGGCCGCGTCAAGCTCGATAAGCCCGGTGTTTTTTTCCGGGAAAAGGGCGATGTTCCGCAAATGCCGGCCGGTGCCGCTGACGAGAAACCAGGCGCCGCTAAGATTCGGCAGCGGCGCGCTCAGGGGTTGCCAATCGTTTTTTGGCTCCATCCCGGATTCGCCCTTAAGTTCGTCCGGGGACAGGCGCAGGGAGAGATTGCCGCCGTTGGCTTCGGCCCAGCCTTTGGTCCACATATCGTGACTGGTTTTGGCCATGGTGCGAAGAAAGGGAGGGTGATGATTGAACATGATAAAAACTCCGTGTTTGATGTTGATAAAATCATAAACGATCATAAACTAATTACAAACAATCACGCGGTGTGGTAATGGCATCCGTTACGGGAAAGTTTGCGCGTGCAGGCGGCGCCATGGAGTGCGGCGAGGATCGCCGCCATGGCTTCGCGCTGGAAGCGCGCTCCTGGGCAACGGAAATCGGAACCGGCTCCGCCGGAATGAAAGGCGGCGATTCTCGCCGCACTCCATGGCGTGGCGACCACGCTCAAAAAAATAAGGAAGGGCAGGGTGGCAACCATGTTTCAGCCTGAACGTCAGTCCGGCATGCTGGAGCATTTGGCGACGCAGGATTTTCTGTCGGTGCAGGAGGCGATGATCCGGTTCAAGGCCAGTCCGGCCACGATCCGGCGCGACTTTGATGATCTGGTGCGGCGCGGTCTGGTCCGTCGTTCCCATGGCGGGATCTGTCCGTTGCGGCCGGAGGAGATGCCTTCTTTTGCCGTGCGCGAGGCCAGGTTTGCCGGGGAAAAGGCGGCCCTGGCCAGGGAAGCGGTGAAACGGCTTGAGAGCGGGGATGTGGTGTTTGTGGATGGCGGCACGACCACGTTCCATCTGGCCGCCTGCCTGCCGGATCTTCCCCTGAAAATCATCACCAATTCACTGCGGTTGGCGGCGGCATTGGAACCGCGGACTACGGGAAAGATCGGGCTGGAACTGTATGTGACGGGCGGTTTGCTGCGGCCGGCTTCCGGTCTGCTGACCGGGCCGGGCGTGGTGAAAAGCCTGGAGCTTTACCGGGCGCGTTGGGCCTTTCTCTCCGCCGGCGGCGTGGATGAATCGGGGCTGTTCAATTCGGACGAGCAGGCGGCGGAGATGGAGCGGACCATGATTGCCAATGCCGAAAAGACGGTGGTTTTGGCGGACCGCAGCAAGATCGGACGCTCGGCTATGTGCCGTATCGCCCCCCTGGAACGGATGGCGGTTCTCATCACCAATGCTGGGAATGAAAATTCGCCGGTGCTGGCGGCTTGCCGCGAACGGGGGGTGACGATCATTCAGGTGCCATGACCGGGAGGCTTGTCGCGGATATTCGGAAGTGTGCGCTTTTTTACACCGGTTTTGCGACGGGCAGGCAAAGAAACGGCTGCCGAAATAACCAACTACAAATCAGCCGCTAATGCCATTCTAAAAACACAACATTCTGCAATGCCAAGGGGTTGTGTACAACTTGACAAAACCCGGGGTGCCCCGGCCTGTGAACAACATCACTAACTAATCCTAAATGAGAAAGATATTGCGCCGCAATAAGATAGAAAAAACACGGTATAATTTTCCCCGCACGGGGCGCCTGTGAACAACCTGTTCATAACCTGGGGTTGGCAGGGGGCGGGCGACTTGCGGCAATTCGCCCTGCCGGCCGCGCGGGTTATGTTGAGGCTGAAACGGCACCGGGGCCGGGTACAGGTTTGGGCCGGCAGACCCGAATTGACCGTGAAAAATGGCACGGGAAAGGATTCTCCATGCAGGGCGCGGACAGGGCACGGCGACAGACGCGGCGGATCCAGGTGGGCGGGGTGGCCGTCGGCGGCGGCGCGCCGGTTTCCATTCAATCCATGACCACCACGGACACCCGGGACGCGGCGGCCACCCTGGCCCAGATCCGGGAATTGGCGGCGGCGGGCTGCGAGATCATCCGGGTCACGGTGCCGGACGAAGCGGCGGCGGCGGCGTTTGGCAATATTGTCCGCGGCAGCCCGATTCCGGTCATTGCCGACATTCATTTTGATTATCGCCTGGCCCTGGCGGCGTTGGCGGCCGGCGCCCACGGCATCCGCGTCAATCCCGGCAACCTTGGCGGCCCGGAACGGTTGCGGGAAGTGGCGCAGGCGGCGGCCGGCAGCGGTGCGGCTCTACGCATCGGCGTCAACGGCGGCAGCCTGGGAAAAGAATTGTTGGCGAAACACGGCGGGGTGACCTCGGCGGCGCTGGTGGAAAGCGCGCTGGTGAATTGCCGCATGGCGGCGGACGCGGGCTGCGTCAACCTCAAGGTCAGCCTCAAGTCCTCGAACGTGCCGGCGACCGTGGCGGCTTGCCGGCTCTTTGCCGAACAGTCGGCCTGGCCGCAGCATATCGGGGTGACCGAGGCGGGGACTCGGCTTTCGGGCACGGTCAAATCCGCCGCCGCGCTTGGCTGCCTGTTGCTGGAGGGGATTGGCGACACCCTGCGGGTCAGTCTCACCGCTCCGCCGGTGGAGGAAGTCCGTGTCGGTTTGCGGATCCTGGAGGCTTGCGGGCTGCGCGAGGCGCGACCGGAAATCGTCTCCTGCCCGACCTGCGGCCGGACTCAGATCGACCTCATGCCCATCGCCGAGGCGGTGGAGGACGAGGTGGCCCGGCTCAAGGCTGCCGGCGTGGTGATTCCCCTGCGCAAGATTGCTGTGATGGGGTGCGTGGTCAACGGCCCGGGCGAGGCGCGTGACGCCGACCTGGGTATTGCCGGCGGCCAGGGCAAGGGCATCCTGTTCAAAAATGGCCGGACCGTGGCCACGCTGGCCGAGGCCGAATTGCTGCCCGCGTTGCTGCGGGAAATCCGCGCCGCCTGCGGGCTGGCTTAAGATGTCCGGGCCTTCGAGAGCCATCGAGGGCTGCCGAGAGCTCTCGAGAGCCCTCGATAGTCTCCGGAAAAGATCCCGCGGGGGGCCTGCGATCAGCAGGCTTCGGGCGCCAGGATCGCGGCGAGGCGGGCTTCGAGTCCGGCGCGCGGGCATTCTTCCTGGGTCGAGGCTTTCAGGTCTTTGACCACGACGGTGTTACGGTCGAGTTCGTTGTCGCCGAGGATGAGGGCGAGACGGGCGCCGGCGCGGTCGGCGGCGCGCATCTGGGCTTTCATGCTGCGGGCGCCGGTATCGGCCAGGGTGCGGAACCCGTTGGTGCGCAGGATTTGCGCCAGGGGCAGGGCCGCCGCCTGGGCCCGGGAGCCGAGGCCGACGACGTAGAGTTGGACGCCGGCCGCGGCTGCGGCTTTGAGCCCGAGGCTTTCCCGGGCCATTAGCAACCGTTCCATGCCGGCGGCGAAACCGACGCCTTCGATTGCTTTGTCCGCATTGCCGGGCAGGGTGATGGCGTAGCGGCCGCCCGCGGCGATGGCGTTCTGGGCGCCGAGGCCGCCGTGGGTGACTTCAAAGACGGTGTGGATATAATAATCCAGGCCGCGGACCAGGCGGGGTTCGACCCGGTAGGGGACGCCCAAGGTATCCAGGGTGGCGCAGACCTGGGCGAAAAAGGCCTTGCTTTCCTCGCCGAGCAGGTCGGTGATGCGCGGGGCGCCGGCCATCAGCGGCTGGCAGCTTTCGATCTTGCAATCCAGGAGCCGCCAGACATTGGCGCCGAGGCGGCGCTGGCAGTCGGGGCAGAGCTGATCCTTGAGCGGGGTGAAATAGGTTTTGAGCGCCTCGGCCACGACGGGGCGGTCGGCGGCGGTGCCGCGGGTATTGACCAAGATCGTGCCGTCGCCGACGCCCAGTTCGGTGAGGAAATGGTGGAGCATGGCGATGCATTCCGCGTCCATGGCGGCGGAGGCGCGACCGACGGCTTCAACGCCGACCTGGTGGAACTGGCGGCGGCGTCCGGCGGCGGGGCGTTCGCCGCGGAACATGGGGCCCATGTAAAAGACCCGGCGTTCCTCGCCCTCGGCCAGTCCCTGGTTGGCGATGGCGCGCATGACGCCGGCGGTGCCTTCGGGGCGCAGAGTCAGGCTACGACCGCCGCGGTCCGCGAAGGTGTACATCTCTTTCTGGACCACGTCAGTTTCGGTGCCGATGCTGCGGACGAAGACGTCGGTCCGTTCAAAAATCGGCGTGCGCAGTTCCCCGTACCCGTAACGCGGGAAAATGTCGCGGGCCGTGCTCTCCAGGAAGACCCACTGGCTGGTTTCCGGCTCCCAGATGTCGGACGTGCCGGGCAACGGTTCGAGTTTTTCGGACATGGCGGGTTCCTGCTCGCGTTAATCACTTGCATCGAAACGTGACAGTTGTGCTATCCACGAATTCCACGAATGTCACTAAATATACTTATTATACAAAGAGTTATACCATTAAAGGATGTGTCGATAAACGTCCACCCATCCTCCGTGTCAATTCGTGGAATTCGTGGACGAAACCGGGTTGATCTGGCATTGGCATGTAAAGGCAAAAGCAAAAGAGCCGGCGCGGGCCGGCTCTCTGGGACATTTGGGAAAGGGCCGATCCGGGCCGCTTTCTTACTTGATCTTCTTCGGGTTGATCTTGCCGACCTTGGCTTCCATGATCTTGCCCGGTTTGAACTTCACCACCACGCGCTCCGGGATTTCAACGGTATCCTTGGGGGCGTTCGGGTTGCGGCCGATCCTGGGCTTGCGCACCACGACTTCGTACACGCCGAAGTTGCGGAATTCGACGTTGCGGCCGGCGGCAACTTCGCTCACGATGTTGTCGAGCGACATCTGAATCACCTTCATGACGTCGTTCTGGTTGAGCTTGGTCTGTTGCGCGATGCGGATGGCGAGGTCTCTCTTCGTCATGGTTCGGACTCCTTATTGGCGTGAAGGCAGTTGGGTAACCGCCAGTAGCGGAACAGATTCAACGTGACGGTGTTAAACTAACACGCCAACGCGAGGGCACAAGTACCTGCCAAAAATTTTTGCCCGGTTGCCGTTCCGGCGCGGCGGGGGGGGCGCGGCGGCGGTATATTCTTAAGACCCGGTTCGCCCGGCCGCCAACCCCGTCTGCAACCCCGACAGGATCCCCCCATGATCGTGGACAGCCTGGAACGTATTAATCGTCATCAGTCTCTGCTGGAGGGTATTGCGGCAGTTTCTGAATTTCTTCGCACCCATCGCCTGGAGGCGTTGCCGGCCGGGCGCCATCCGGTCTCCGGAGACGATCTCTGGGTGGGGATTTCCGACGACCAGGGGCGTGGCCTGGAGGGGGCCGTGTTGGAGGCGCACCGCCGGTTTGCCGACGTCCAAGTGGCCCTCGGTCCGGGCGAACGGATCGGTTGGAAGCCGTTGGCCCGCTGCTGTACTATCAAGACGGCATACGATGCGAAACGGGACCTGGAATTCTTCGCCGATCCCCCGGACCTGTGGTTCGACCTGCCGCCCGGCGTGTTCGCCCTGTTCCTGCCGGAGGACGCGCACGCCCCCCTGGCCGGCGTCGGCCCCGTGCGCAAAGCCGTTTTTAAGATCCGCATCTCCTAACGAACAGAAGGCGCAAAGAAAACACTCGTCTCCGCGTCTTGGCGTCTTCTGTTCAAACACAAGGGTTCACTCCCATGGGCATGGTCTTACGTTCCTTCGGCGGCGCAGGTGAAGTCACCGGCTCCAAGCATCTGGTCACGGTTGACGGCGGCGCACGGATCCTGCTGGACTGCGGCATGTTCCAGGGTCGCCGCAAGGAGACCGACGTCAAGAACCGCGAACTTCCCTTCGACCCCGCCAAGCTTGACGCCGTTGTGCTCAGCCACGGCCATTTCGATCATTCCGGCAACCTGCCGACCCTGGTCAAGCATGGTTATGAAGGGAACATCCACTGCACCTCCGCGAGCCGCGACATCGCCAATCTCGTGCTGATGGATTCCGCCCATATCATGGCCAAGGACTATGAATGGATGCTGAAAAAGATGCCGGACAAGGAGGCCGTCCCGCCGGTCTTTGATGAGCGCGACGTGCTCAAGGTTATGGATCATTTCGTCACCCTCGGCTGGCACCGGCGCTTCCTGCTGCCCGGCGGCGTCGAGGGGGAACTGTTCAATTCCGGGCACATTCTCGGCTCCTCTCTGGTCAAGCTCACGCGCAAGAACGCCGGCGGCGGCACCACCGGGGTGCTCTTCACCGGCGATGTCGGCCGGCCCGGCATGCCCATCATCCCGCCGCCGGAATCGTTCCCGGACGTCGATTACCTGATCTGCGAGAGCACCTACGGCAACCGCAAGCATGACCCCATCGCCGACGCCCGCACCCAGCTGGCTGCCGTCATTCGCGAGACCGCCGCGCGCGGCGGCAAGATCATCATCCCGTCCTTCGCCATCGGCCGCACCCAGGAATTGATTTTCTTCCTGCACCTCCTCAGCGACGCCAAGGAAATCCCGGAGTTGGATATTTTCGTAGACAGCCCCATGGCCGTCAACGCCACCGGCATCTTCCGCATCCATCCCGAATGCTACGGCGAAAGCATCCGCAAGGCCTTCCTCGACCACCACGACAATCCCTTCGGCTTCGAACGCCTCACCTACATCACCGACGTTGAGAAGTCCAAGAAACTCAACGACCGGAAAGATCCCTGCATTATCATTTCCGGCAGCGGCATGTGCGAAGGCGGCCGCATCCTCCACCATCTCAAGAACAACATCGCCGATCCGCGCAATACCGTTCTGGTCGTGGGGTTCATGGCGCAGAACACCTTGGGGCGCGCCATCGCCGACCGCCGGCCGAGCGTCAAGATCTTTGGCGATTCGTATCCCCTGCGCGCCAAGGTCAAGATCCTCAACACCTTCAGCGGCCACGCGGATTACGAGGACCTGACCCGCTTTGTCGGCGCCATGGATCTGCAGCGGTTGCGCCGGGCCTACCTGGTCCACGGTGAAAGTGATGCGTTGGAGAGCATGAAGACGCGGCTGCTTGAACGCGGCGTCCGCGAGGTCGTCGTGGTCGCGCCGGGAGTGGATTATCCGCTGGAGTGAGCCGGCGCCGCTGTCGTTTTTGCCCGAGTATTTGGTTCATGGAAAGTCTTATTTCTGTTTCCTGACCCTGGGGCTTCGCCCCAGGCTACTTACGGCCGCCCCGCCGGGCATGCGCGTCAACTTAACGAACGTTGAACATCGAACGTCGAACGCTGAACGTTGAATGGAAAACTGACCGGATGGAGCTGAAGCCTACGGCGTGAACTCCAATTCGACGTTGGACGTTCAATGTTCAATGTTCGACGTTCGCTTTCAGTAGGTTATGGTTCTTAAGTTTACGCGCATGCTCGCCGGGGCTCAAAGCCAAGGGATTGCAGCCCAGATCCGGAGGTGCTTCATGTCATCGGAACGTTTTTCCCTGAGCTATCCGTCGCGGATCCGTTTTGGCTGCGGCGTTCGCCGGGAACTGCCGGAACTGCTGGCGGACGTGTTGCGCGGCGCGAAGCCGGCGGTGTTTCTGGTGACCACGCGCCAGGTGGCCGGCGATCCGAAGTGGTTGAAAGAGTTCCGCGTTCTCTGTGGCGGCAGCTTGGCCGGCCTGGCCTCCGGGATTCCGCATGATCCGTCCCTGGAAGCCGTGGACCGTCTGGTTGAACTCGTGCGTGGCAGCGGCGCCAATGCCGTGGTCGCCATCGGCGGCGGTAGTGTTCTGGACGCCGCCAAGGCCGCGGCCGTGCTGGTCCCCTTGAATGAATCCGTCCGCCCTTATTATGATGGAAAGAAGAGCTTGCCCGGCCCGGGGCTGCCGCTGCTGGCTCTGCCGACCACGGCCGGCACCGGCGCCGAGATCACCAACAACGCCGTCCTCAGCGATGTGGCGGCGGGCGTGAAGAAATCGTTGCGCTCGCCGTTTATGATCGCGGCCGCGGCGTTGGTGGACCCCGAACTAACGTTCACGGCCCCGCCGGAACTGGTCGCCTGGAGCGGGCTCGACGCCCTGACCCAGGCTGTGGAATCCTATCTTTCCCGCATGGCGAACGACGCGACCCGGCCGTTGGCGGCGGCCGCCACCGCTAAGCTCCTGCGTCACTTGCCCGCCGCCGTGTGTGGCGAGGCGGTGGAAATGCGGGCGGCCCGCGCCGAGGTTGCTGCGGGCAGCCTGCTTTCGGCCATGGCTTTCTCCCAGAGCAGCCTGGGCGCGGTGCATGGCCTGGCCCATCCCCTCGGCCTGCACCTGGGCTTGGCCCACGGCCTGACCTGCGCCATTCTGCTGCCGCATATCCTGCGCCTGAACGCTCCGGTCTGCGGTGAACGCCTGGCTGAACTTGCCGCCGTGGCGCTGCCGGGGCAGGGCGCCGGCGCGGATGATTTCGTGGCGGCGGTCGAAGCGCTCTGCCGCATCCTGCGCGTGCCGGCGGACTTTGCCGCGGCCGGATTGACCCCGGCGCATTTCCCGAAAATCCTCGAAACCTGCCGCAGCGCCAGCATGAAGGCGAACCCCCGCGACCTGACCGATGCCGAAATCCAGGAGCTTCTCCATCGCATGATGGTTGCCCGCGCGTAAATCCGTTTGAACAGAAGGCGCAAAGACGCAAAGGTCGAGCGAAGTTGGCTTTTTTATGAATCGGCCGGCCCAGGGGCCCCAACCGGTTCGGTTTTTATTTGATGTAATACATTGATTTAAAATTAATTAGGCAAAAGTCCGGGTAACCGGACTTTTGTGTCCGTTGAGGCGTCCGGCCTGTGTCGCCACCCTGCGAGGGCTGAAGAGCAAGGCGGCCCCGCCGCGGTGAATCACAGCCCCGGAGCATTCAGGCTATATTCTTTCTTCTGTTTTCGACGCGTCCTTTTCCAATCTAAAATCCAAAATCGCAAATCCAAAATTCCCATTGAGGGTTCTCATGGTCACGGTCACGCAAAGCTGGGATGACGGTATTCTGGATGATGTCCGGCTCGTGGAGTTGATCCGCAAGCACGGGGCCAAGGCCACGTTCAACCTGAACCCTGGCCGGCACCGGCTGGAGCGGTATCAGGGCGGGAAACACAAAGGGCATGAAGTCTGGAACCTGTCCGTCCATGACGTCAAGGCGCTGTACCGCGGCCCGGGCCTTGAGGTGGCGAGTCATTCCGTGACTCATCCGCACCTGGAACGCAGCAGCCCGGGCGCCCTCGAATGGGAGCTGGCGGAGAGCCGGAAGATCCTGGAAGACTGGTTCCAGACGCCGGTCCGCGGGTTTGCCTATCCGTTTGGATCCTACAACGATACGGTCAAGGCCGAATTGCGCCGGCAGGGGTATGCCTATGCCCGGACGGTGGCGAACGTGGACACCGTTTTCCCGCCGGCGGATCCCATGGAGTTCCATCCGAGCGTGCATGCCCTGAACCCGGACTTCTGGCCCGCCTTCGAACGCGCCAAGGCTGCCAACGGCGTGTTCTATTTCTGGGGGCACAGCTACGAGATCCTGGACGAGCCGATGTGGCAGGCTTTCGAGGCGAACCTGGCCCGGCTCTGCGCCGATCCCGAAGTCCGCTGGGCGACCAATGTCGAGCTGTTTTAAACCACCGGCAGCGGGATTCCGTGGACGAGATGGACTGAGTGGACGGTGCGGTTCTCATTAACCATGGCCTTTTGCTCCGCTTCCCCCCCCACAGACCACAGGCCTTCTTCCCGCCCCGCCAAGGCGCGCCGCCGGTTTATAGTATTCGCTTCAAATCCACCCCATGCGTGACCCGTTCCCTTTGAAGGATCCCCGACCATGAGCACCGCCTCCGATCAGCCGGCGACCCCGGCCGCGCCGGCCGTCGCGCCGGCCGTTCCCATGCATGACCAACTGGCGCAGCGCCGGCAGAAACTGGCGGACCTGCAGGCCGCCGGCGTAAACACCTGGGGCCGGCGCGTGGACAACCTGGTTTCTTCCGCCGCCACCCGGGCGCAGTATGAGGCCGTGGAAACGGCCGCCGGCGTGGTCTGGACGCCGCCGCCGCCGCGTCAGCCCGGACAGCCGAAGCCGGAGGCGCCGCCGCAGGCGCAGCTCCCGGAGGTGAGGGCGGTGCTGGCCGGCCGGATCATGATCATGCGGCTCATGGGCAAGGCCCTGTTCGCCGATCTCAAGGACGCGGCCGGCCGGATCCAGCTTTACGCCCAGAAAAATGTGCTCGGCGACGAGGCGTTCGCCTCCCTCAAAAACCTGGATCTGGGCGACCTGGCCAGCGTCTCTGGCACGGTGTTCCGCACCCATGCCGGCGAGATCACGCTCAAGATCGAACAGTTCGAGATGCAGTCGAAGGCGCTGCGGCCGCTGCCGGAAAAATGGCACGGCCTGACCGACGTCGAACAGCGCTACCGCCAGCGCTACGTCGACCTCATCGTCAATGACGAGGCGCGGCAGATGTTCCGAGTCCGCGCCAATATCCTTCGCGAACTTCGTAACTTCCTGGGCGGACGCGGGTTCATGGAAGTGGAGACGCCCATGCTCCAGCCGCTGGCCGGCGGTGCCGCGGCGCGGCCGTTCCGGACGCATTACAACGCGCTCGACTGCCCGATGTTCCTGCGCATCGCCCCGGAATTGTACCTGAAGCGGCTGCTGGTGGGCGGGTTCGACAAGGTGTTCGAGCTCAATCGCAACTTCCGCAACGAGGGCATGTCGCGCCGGCACAATCCCGAGTTCACCATGATGGAGGTCTATCAGGCCTATGGCGACTGCTCGACCATGATGGAACTGGTCGAGTCGCTGGTCACGCACCTGGCGGAGACGGTCCTGGGCTCGCTGGTGATCAAGAACTCCGAGGGCGTGGAGATCTCGCTGCAACGGCCCTGGCGGCGGGCGACCTATCGCGACCTGGTCATGGAGAAGATGGGCGCGGGCTGGTTCGAGGCGGCGCACGCGGAGAAGGTGACACGGGCGCAGCAATTGGGCCTCAAGGTCTTCCCCGACTGGAGCGACCTGGAAATCACTCACGAGATCTACGAAAAAACCATCGAGCACTCCTTGATCCAGCCGACCTTTGTGACCCGGCTCCCGGCGGAACTGGTGCCCCTGGCCCGGCGCGCCGCGGATGATCCGTCGGTGGTGGACGTGTTCGAACTGGAAATCAACGGCCAGGAGATCGCTCCCGGTTATTCCGAGAACAATGACGCCGTGGACCAGCGCGGCCGTTTCGAGGAACAGGCCCGCCGCACCCAAGGCACGGTCGAGGAGGAGAGCGGCCATATCGACGAGGATTTCCTGACCGCGCTCGAATACGGTATGCCCCCGGCCGGCGGCATGGGCATCGGCATCGACCGCCTGGTCATGCTCCTCACCGGCGCCGCATCCATCCGCGATGTCATCCTTTTCCCCCAACTCCGTCCGCAGGTCTGAAAGAAAAAGTCAGGGGATGGCGTTCTCCCATCCCCCGACACCCCCTGGAGAGTGGCAGTGGCCACGGTTCTCTTTGGGAAAGCAGGAGTTGCGAAGTCCGCCGGCGGCCAACGCGTGGTCAACTTGCCAACGGTTCCTCCGCCGGCGCACTTCGCAACTCCCGGCTGTTCAAAAAGAAACGGGTCAACCGACCCTCTCCAGAGGGGTTCGGGGAGATGCGAGAATGGCATCTCCCCGACTTTCCCTTCCAAGGAGGTTTCGCATGGCTGGCATGGCATCCAAGGTCAAGGTTCCGGCGGGGGTGGACTGGGGGCGGGTGACGGGGTTTCAGCGGCGGGTGTTTGAGGCGTTGCTGCGGGTGCCGGCGGGGCGGGTGACGAGCTATGCCGCGCTGGCCCGGGCGATCGGTTGCGCGTCGCCCCGGGCGGTCGGCCAGGCGCTGCGCCGGAATCCGTTCGCCCCGGTTGTGCCCTGCCACCGGGTCGTCACCGCGGCCGGCACGCTGGGCGGGTTCAACGGTGCCACGTCCGGCCCGGAGCTTGAACGCAAGCGCCGCCTGCTGGCCGCCGAAAGCGTGCATTTCTCCCGGGACGGCCGCCTGGCCGAGCCCGTCCGCTTGCTTGCCGTCTTCTGAATCCGGGTTATGCTTGCCGGGAGCGTGTCCGGGCGGTTGGAACCTTCGGAGTGAAAAGCCTTGCTTTCTGGTAAAGATTTACCTTGTGACAACATCAACAGTAGCCCGGGCAAGCCGGCCGCAACGCTTGCATAGCACCACAAACTTGGTTCCGGCTTGGCCGGGCTAGGCCGCAACCCGGAGGCATCATGTCCGGCTGGTTCATCCAAAACCTGTTCACCGACCCCGCGTACTACTTTCTCGTGGTCGTGCTGGTGATGTTTTCGATTTGCGCCCATGAGTACAGCCATGCCTGGATGGCGGCGAAACGGGGCGACGCCACGGCCATGCTCACCGGACACATGACCATGAACCCGCTCAAGGTCATGGGTACGCCGTCACTGGTCATGCTCGCGTTGTTCGGCATCGCCTGGGGCGCGGTGCCTGTCAACCGGCTGGCACTGCGCACCCGCTGGAATACCGGGTTGGTGGCCTTTGCCGGGCCGGGGGCGAACCTGCTGCTGGGCGGCCTCTTCATTGTGCTCGCCGGCTTCTGCGGCGGATTGATGCGGGACACGCCCGACAGCCAGGGGGTCTGGCAAAGTTGTCACCAGGTGGCTTTTGCCGGCGCGAGCGTGAATTTGCTGCTTTTCCTTTTCAATATGCTGCCGGTGCCCATCCTGGACGGGTATGACGTCCTGGCCATGTTCATTCCCGCCCTGGACCGGTGGAAAAACCGGATCGCCGGCGGGGTCTCGCTCGTGTTCATCCTCCTGATCTTCTCGTCGCCCCTGGGCGGCTGGATCATGGGGGTGGCGACATCGCTGGCAGGGCTTGGCATTGCCCTGGTTGAAGTTCCCATGACTCTGCTGTTTGGAGGTGGCGCATGACGGAGCCCCGGCACAATCCGGCGCGGGCCCGGCAGGAACTGCTGGCTATTCTCGCCACCGCCCGCACGGAAAAAGAACTGGACGCGCTCCTGGAAGGGCTGCTCGCCCCGCCGGAGTTGGAGGACTTGGTCCGCCGCTGGCGGCTCCTGCAGCGTTTGGAACAGGACGAGCCGCAGCGCCGGATCGCCCGCGATCTTGGCGTCAGCCTGGGCACCATCGCCCGCGGTTCGCGCCTGCTCAAATATGGCCCGGCCCGGTTCCGCGACTTGGTCCGCCGCAGCCTGGAATCCGGGATGCCGGTCGTCGCCGCAGATGACGGGGACAAATCCCATGACTGACACCGCCGTGCTTGCCGCGGGCCGCTTTATCTGGGCCGCCGGAGAGCGTGACGCCGATATGCTGTACGCCACCGGTCTTGCCACGCCCGATCCGTTCCTGTGGTTCAGCCTTCCCGGACTGACCGGGGCCGTGCTCAATCCGCTGGAACTCGGCCGCGCCCGCAAGCTAGCCCAACCCGGCCTGCGGATTTTTTCGGAACCGGAATTGCGCGCCCTTCTGGAGCTGTCGCCGGCCACGCGGATGACCCCGGACGCCGCGCTGCCGGCCCTCGGCCGCAAATACGGTGTCGCCCGCTGGGATGCGCCGGGTTCGACTCCGTTCGGCACCGTCGAACGGCTCCGCGGCGCCGGCCTCGCCGTCGCGCCGGCGGAGCCGTTCTTTCCGTCGCGCCAGATCAAGACGCCGGCGGAGATCGCGAAGATCCGCGCCGGCATGCAGTTGGCCGAACTCGGCCTGGATCGCGCCCTGGATATTCTGCGCGAGGCCCTGGCCCCCGGGCCCGGCCGGGTTCTGCACTGGCATGGCGCTGTGCTGACGGCCGAGATCCTGCGCGGCGAGATCACCGCCGCCGTCGCCCTGGCGGGCGGCACCGCCGCGCACACCATTGCCGCCCCCGGCGTCCAGGGCGCCGACCCGCACCAGGCCGGCACCGGCCCCGTCCGCGCCGGCGAACCGATCGTGATCGACATTTTTCCGCGCGTTGATGCCACCGGTTACCACGGCGACCTCACCCGCACCGTGGTCAAAGGCTCTGCATCCGAGACGGTCCGCCGCGCCTGGGAGGCGGTTCGCGCCGCCCAGCGCGCCGCGCTGGATCTGGTGCGTGAGGGCGTTCCCGCCAAAGCCTTGCATCTCGCCGCCGTCGCGGTACTGGGAAAAGCCGGGTTCGTCACCGATCTCCAGGCCGATCCACCGCGCGGTTTCTTCCACGGGCTCGGCCATGGGCTCGGCTTGGAAGTGCATGAAGCGCCGCGGGTGAACTCCACGGCCGAGCCATTGCTTCAGGCCGGCGAAGTCATCACCATTGAACCGGGCTGGTACGATTCGGCCTGGGGCGGCATCCGCATCGAAGACTCCGTGGCCGTCACCGCCAGCGGCTGCGAAAACCTGGCCACCGCCCCGGTATTCCTGGAACTGCCGTGAGAAGGGATACGGGTTTCACCGGCCGGTAGCTTGCGGCAGGAAGTGTTTCAGCTTTTCCCGCAACGCCTCGCGAAGCCTTGGTTTTTCATGGGCGTGGAGCGACAGCAGGCGCTTGCCGGCCTGCTGGTAAAGTTTCTGCTTTTCGAGCATGCCAATGCGGTAATCGAGCTTGTCCTCCATTCCCCAATACTCGATGTAGAGATCGAGTTCCGGCAGGTAAAAATCCGGGCGGATGGCGTAGCCCTTGATGATGCGGAAACGATTGTCGTAGCGGAACGCGAGACCGAGCGCCGCCAGTTCTTCAGCGACCAACCGTTCGCCGTCGGACTGCACCACGGTGCCGTCGGCGGCCTGGATGGTCTTGTTCAGCTCGACTTGGGTCTCCCAATTGCGGCGGGCAAGGAAAACTTCGTCGAAGCAGGGATCGCAGTAGGTTCGCTGGAACGCCTGTTGCGAGCGGGCGTATTCGTCGTCGGTCACGGTTCGGCCGCACTTCTGACAGGCGTGGACCGCTTGTTGGGCGGCGATGGCAAGAGCCTCGCGGATCGTTTTCCCGGCGGCGAGGACGCTGCGCTTCACATAGTCCTTCTCGTCCGGCCGGCGGTACAGGTCGCGGAGATCGGGCAGGGCGGGTTCCGCGGCGGTTCCGAATGCGCCCAGCGCCTTGGCGGCATACTGGCGCACCTGCGGATGGAGGTCGCGCAGGAGCGGCATGAGCACGGCCACGGCGTCTGCCTCCGGGATAATTCCCGCCAGTTTGCCGAGGGCGGAGGCCGCCAGGCGGCGGACCAGGGCCGAGTCCGACCGGGCCAGGGCGGCCAGTTCCGCAAAGGCTACGGCATCCGCGCTCACGCCCAAGGCGGCGGCGCGGGCGGCAAGCTGACGTTCGTTCGTGATATTCATGGGACTGCCCCTCCTGCTTCTACTTGCTGCGCGCTTATGGCGCTACGCTGCGTCTGCGGGAATGACGGCCGCAGCAAGTCGGCACGACGCCGCGCAGGCCGCTTTCGATTCCCCCGGGCCACGACAAGCCCTCCCGGTTCGCGTGGCATGTGAGAAAACATAGCACCGGCCAGGCCAAAATGCCGCACGGCGTCCGTTGTCCGCTGCGGGGCGGTCATCCTTGCAGAAACAGGTATCTGTTCGGCAGAAATCTGCATGGCCGCTCCCGCCGGACGTGCTATTTTTTGTATCATACCACGCAACCCTAGGTTGCCGCGGCCGGGCCCGGCAACGACGCACAGGATCACCAGGCATGATCACTTTATCTTTGAATGGATTGTGGACGCTGCAGAAAACCGGAACCGCGGAGAAGCTGAAGGCGCAGGTGCCCGGCGACGCGATGCGGGATCTGCTGGCGGCCGGGAAAATTGCCGACCCCTTCATCCGGGAGAACGAATTGGACGCGCAATGGGTCGGGCGGACCGATTGGACCTATTCGCGCACCTTTGTCGCGGACGCCGCGCTGCTGAAGCAGGAGTGTGTGCGGCTGCGCTGTCACGGCCTGGACACCATCGCCACCGTCAAGGTCAACGGTGCGGAAGTCGGCCGGGCGGACAACATGTTCCGTACCTGGGAATTTGACCTGAAGAGCGTTCTGAAAAAGGGGGAGAATGTCATTGAAGTGGCATTTCTGGCTCCGTTGGAATACGTTGAGCACAAGGAGCGGGCCGGCAAAAAGATGGTGCAGTGGGGCGGCTCTTTTGAACAGAAAGGGCGTGGCTGGATCCGGAAGGAACAGTGCAATTTCGGCTGGGACTGGGGGCCGGCCCTGCTTACCGTGGGGATCTGGCGCGACATCGAGATCCTGGCCTTTGACCATGCCCGCCTCGCCGACGTCCATGTCACCCAGGACCACGGCCGCAAGGGCCGGGTCACCCTGAACGTCGCCCTGACCGCCGAAGTCGTGGCCAAGGGAGACTTGCATGCCGATGTCGTGGTGTCGGACGGGGCGGAGGATGTGGCCGTGGCCTTCGGCGCATTCAAGGACGGGCGGCTGAGCCTGCCGATGGAGATTGCCAACCCCAAGCTGTGGTGGCCGAACAACCTGGGCGCGCAGCCGCTCTACCAGGTCACGGTCGAGCTGCGGGATGGCGCCGGGGCCGTGCTGGACCGCCAGTCCGTGCGGGTGGGGTTGCGCACCCTGCGCCTGGACCGGCACCCGGACCAGTGGGGCGAGTCCTTCCAGTTCGTCGTCAACGGCGTGCCGTTCTTCGCCAAGGGCGCCAACTGGATCCCGGCGGACGCCATCCTCTCCCGTCTCACCCGCGACGATTATTTCCGCCTGGTCGGCGATGCCGCGGCCGTCAACATGAACATGCTTCGCTGCTGGGGCGGAGGCATTTACGAGGATGACGCCTTCTACGAGGCCTGCGACGAACTCGGCATCTGTGTCTGGCAGGACTTCATGTTCGCCTGCGCCACCTATCCGGCGTTCGACATCGATTTCATGGACACGGTCCGCGGCGAGGCGGTGGACAATGTCCGCCGGCTCCGCCATCATCCCAGCCTGGCTCTGTGGTGCGGCAACAACGAACTGGAACAGGGGCTGGTGGGTGACAAGTGGACGGATCGGCAGATGAGCTGGGAGGATTACAAAAAACTGTTCGACCAGCTTCTCCCTGAAACGGTTGCGGCGCTTGATTCCGAGCACGATTATTGGCCGTGCAGCCCGCACAGCCCGCACGGCGACCGCAAGGAACACTGGAACCCCCGCTGCGGCGATGCGCATCTCTGGGACGTCTGGCACGGCCAGAAGCCGTTTGAATGGTACCGCACCTGCGAACACCGCTTCAACAGCGAGTTCGGGTTCCAGAGCTTTCCCGAGCCGCGGACTGTGGCGACTTTCACCGAACCCGGCGACCGCAATGTCACCTCCGCCGTGATGGAGCATCATCAGCGCAGCGGCATCGGCAACACCACGATCATGCGTTACATGCTGGATTGGTACCGGTTGCCGAAGGATTTCGACAGCACCCTCTGGCTCTCGCAGATCCTGCACGGCATGGCCATGAAGTATGCGGTTGAGCACTGGCGGCGGAGCATGCCGCGCGGCATGGGCACGCTCTACTGGCAGTTGAACGACTGCTGGCCGGTGGCGAGCTGGGCCTCGATCGACTCTTTCGGCCGCTGGAAGGCCTTGCAGTACATGGCCCGCAAGTTCTTCGCGCCGCTGCTCATTTCCGGACTGGAAGACGGCGCCAAGAAAACGGTCGAGGTGCATGTCACCAGCGATCTGCTCAAGCCCGTGTCTGGCCGGGCCCGTTGGACGTTAACCCGGGCGGACGGAACGGTGCTGATGGAAGGCGAAAAGTCCGTGCGCGTCGGCGTCACGGAAAACCGCCTGGTGACCACGCTGGACCTGACCAAGTTCGCCGCGGCGCGGCACGCCGAGCGCGACCTCATGCTCTGGCTGGACCTGGAAGTGGACGGGACGGTGGTCTCGGAGAACTTCGTCACGTTCGCCCGGCCGAAGCATCTGGAACTGAGCGCGCCCGCCGTCAAAAGCACGGTCAAGTCCTTGCCGGGCGGCGCTGTGGCGGTGACGCTGACGGCGGCCAAACCGGCGCTGTGGAGCTGGATTGAGGTCGGCGGCGGCGAGTTCCAGTACTCCGACAACTTCATGCACTTGCGTCCCGGCCGTCCGGTGACGATTTGTGTCAGTCCGGTGGAAGCCGGGGCCAAGCTGTCCCCGGCCGCCGTGGCCAAGGCCCTGACGGTCCGGTCCCTGGTCGATACGTTTTAACCTGAATGATTCCCCGACAACCCTCCGCACCCCAGAGATGTTGCGCATCGGTACTAAGGAGAATCGAATCCTTTTACCGCCGCAGCGCGTCCTGGACGGCGGTGTGGGTGCCGTCGGACGCGAAGAGGCCGAACCCGCGTTTGATTTCAAAGGGCATGGTTCAAATCTTTTCCGGCGCATGGTCTTATCGGGCGCAGGTCACTTCAAGCGGAAGTCGCTAATTCTGATAAGGTTGTCGTTTTCATTCCGGAGAATCAGGGTATAGCATTTGCCGGGTTCCCGTTTGACCACCACGGTGTCACTGCCCGAGGTGTTGCCCAGCACTCCGCCGCGAAGGCTTTTCACGATGATCACCCCGTCCCCGACTTCCTCGATCTTGGAAATGGGCCAGATCGCGGAATTGAGCGAGGCGTCCTTGAGGCGCACCTGGATTTTGACCGTGTCGCCGGCAACGGTTTGGTCGACAGAGGTCCCGTCAAGGTTCAGCGCCTTTTGCGGCCACCGCATGTTGAAGCACCCCGCCATCAGGATGGCGCACCCCAATGCTATTGCGCAACTGTATAGATTTGAAATTGTTGAATAATTTTTCATCATCAATCTCCCTGTTGTTGAATGGTCAGAACAGGTTGCGACCTTTGCGGCCTTCTGTTCAACGAATTCAGGCTACAGCCGGGTGAAATGCCAGGATTGCGGCTTGTCGTTGCGGTAGGGCATGAAGCCGTGGAAGGGGCGCGGGTCGGCGTCAAAAACCAGCGGCAGGAAATAGCGGTCGCCCTCCCACATCGGCAGTTCCGGCAGCCGTTCCAGGGGCACCCATTCGAGGGGGCCTTCCTCGCTGGCGGCCTGAGGTTCGCCGCGGAAGGCGTCGATGCGGAAAATGAAGGCGAGCCAGTCTTCGCCTTTGGGGCCGAACCCGGTCCAGTTGACGGTGCCGCGAAGGGTCATGGCCGTCACCTCGATGGCGGCCTCCTCGCGGAGTTCGCGGCGCATGCAGGCGGCCACGTCCTCTTCCGGCAGCATCCTGCCGCCCAGGCCATTGTATTTCCCAAGTTGCTCGTCATGGGCGCGGGCGGTACGGTGGACCATGAGGACACGGGCGCGATCCGGGGAAAGCACGAATCCGAGCGTACTGGCGATGGGGCGGTAATTGGCGGACATGGGGGGTGAAACGTGAAATTGGAAATTTGGGAAGGCGGGTACGGTTTGGCGGAAAAAGAAGGGGAGAGAAATTGAGAAATTCAGAAATTAGGAGGGACAGGTTTTACCCACAGACCACAGACCACAGACCACAGACCTTTCATTCCACCGCCCGCGTCTTTTGTTCAAGTGTTTTTGCTGCGGAAGGAGAGGCGGCAGAGGATGCCGTCGAGGATTTGCTGGGTGGCGCGTTGGAGCCATTCCTCGCGGCTCAGCCCCGGCGGGAAGAGCAGTTCGTCCCAAGGCGGTTCCCGCTGGGCGTAGATGGTGCATTGGGCGAGGAGGTGGACGCTCCAGATCTTCAGGTCGGCCCCGTCGGCATCCGGGGGCATGCCGAATTGCAGCAACTGCTCCAGCCGCTCTTTGATGGGCAGGAAGAACTCCTTCATCAAGACGGGCAGGACGCCGGAGGGGTCGGTGCGTTCCCGGGAAAACATGCGGCATTCCCAGATGTGGGTCCGGGCGGGGTTGGTGATGGATTCGAGCAGGGAATGAATCCACTCGCGGAGTTCCCTTTGCCATTCTTCCGCGTTGTGTACCTGGACCGGTTGGCGGCTGCGGTTCAAGGCGCCGGCGTCGCGGAAGATAAACCGGCAGGTTTCGACGTAGAGCTTGGCCTTGGACTCGAAATGATAGTTGACGGCGGCGACGTTGGCGTTGGCGCGGCCGCAGATCTGGCGGATGGTGGTGGCACGGTATCCCCGGCCGGTGAAGATGTCCGCGGCGGCCAGCAGGATGCGGTTCCGGGTTTTTTCGCTGTTGTGGTTCATGGCAGGCCTCCAGGTTCAAGCGCTGGGAATATAGCCCGATCTGGTCAAGGTCAGGTCAGAATCTGGCGGATCTTGGCCAGTAGGACGGCGATGGGGTACGGCTTTTTCAGGAAGGCGGCCAGGTCATTGCGGTTGAACAGGGCGGTAGCGTCCTGCTCGCTGTACCCGCTGGAGAGGATGACGGGCAGGTGCGGCGCCACCAGGCGGATGCCGGCTAACACTTCTTCACCGTTCATGCCAGGCATGCTCAGGTCGAGGATGACCAGGCGGAACCGGGCCGGCGCGGCTTCGACCAGGTCCAGGGCGTGCCGGCCTTTTTCCGCCGTGACGGCCTCATATCCGGCGCGGGTGAGGGCCTTGCAGACCAGGTTGAGGATGGCCGGTTCGTCGTCCACCACCAGGATGGCGGCGTGCCCGTCCCCCGGCGCCGTCGGCAGGGGTGGCGGCAAGGGGGGGGCGGCCGTCGCGATCACCGGAGCGGTGGCCTCGCCCGGGGCCGCCGGGATGGCGCAGGGCAGGAATACGGTGACGGTGGAGCCGGCTTCCGAGGTGCGGATGTCAATCATGCCGTGATGGTTGCGGATGATCCCGAAGACGACCGGTAGACCCAGGCCGCGACCGACGAACTTGGTGGAGAAGAACGGGTCAAAAAGATGCTCCAGCGTTTCTTTGGAGATGCCGGGGCCATTGTCGGTCACGCCCAGAAAGACATAGCTCCCCGGCGTTTCATTCAGGGGCAGGTAGACGCGGGCGATGTCCTCGCGGGAGAATTCCCGGACGCCGGCGGTCAGGGTGATGCGGCCGGGGCGTGTGCCATGGCCGACGGCTTCGGCGGCATTGGTGACCAGATTGACCAGGACCTGGCGGATCTGCGCAATGTCCGCGTGGACGGTGGGCAGATGATCCGGGAACTGGGTTTCGATCTCCATCTGGGAGGAGGCGAAGTTGAGAAGGAAGGGGCGGTGTTCCGCCAGGAACCGGCTCAGGTCGACATCGGCGGCCGCCATCAGGCCGCGGCCGGAGTAGGCGAGCATTTTGTCGGCGATGCCGGCGGCGGCGCCGGCGGCGTCGCGGACGGCTTGGGCGGCGTTGCGCAGGGCCGGCAGGTCGGGGGGGGGGTCGGCCAGCAGCAGGTCGGCATTCCCCAATACGCTCATCAACAGGTTGTTGAAGTCATGGGCGATGCCGCCGGCCAAGGCGCCCAGGCTTTCGAGCTTGCGGGTTTCCTGCGACCGTTCGGAGATGGCCTGGCGTTCTTCTTCGAGCTTCCGCTGGGCGGTGATGTCCACCAGCGTGGCCATGCTGGCGCTGCGGCCGCCGCTGGTGATGAGGCCGGCATTGACCAGCAGCCGTTTTTCCTGGCCGGCGCGGGTGAGCAGGCGCATCTCCAGTTGGTCGGGGGCGGCCCGGCCGGCCTGGCGGTCTTCGCTGTTTTGGCGCACCTTTTCGCGGTCATCCGGGTGAAGCAGTTCGCTGAACCGGGCGGACATGATGTCGTCGTGGGACATGCCGGTGATCCGTTCGACGCCGGGGTTGGCGTAGAGGAACCGGTCGTCCTGGAGGATGATGATGCCGACGAGGCTGGTTTCCGCCAGAGTGCGGAAACGGCCTTCGCTTTCGCGCAGCCGGTTTTCGGCCTTGGTGCGGGCGTCGATGTCGTTCTTGAGCGCGCTGTTGCTCCGGGCCAGGTCGGCGGTGCGTTCGCGCACCTTTTTTTCCAGATCCATCCGGCCGGCTTTCAGTTCCTCTTCCATGGTGACGCGGGCGTCGATGTTCCGCACCACCGTCAGCAGGCAGTCTCGGCCGTGAATGGCCACCTTGCGCAGGCCGACATCCACCCAGAACGTGCGGCCGTGGGTGTCGCGGGATTTCCAGGTGAAGAATTGAGGTTCGCCGGCGGCGGCGGCGCGGATCCAGCGGTCGGCCGCGGCCGCGTCCCAGGGCGTCTCGTGGACGCTGAACGGGGTCAGCGGCGGCGGGTTGCCGGGGGTGTGCGGCAGGCCGGCCATCTCATAGGCCATGCGGTTGGCGTCGATGACGTCGCCGGTGGCGAGATCGTGGATGGTGATGGCGTCATGAATGGATTCGACGATGGTGTGGAACTTTTCCTCGCTTTCGGCGATGTGGGCGTTGACTTCGCGGAGGTTCTGGATCACGAGGAAGACGGTAAGCACGACCAGGGCGATGGCGAGAGTGCAGAGGATGCCGACCAGCCGTTGCATGGCCACGTCCCGGAGCCATTGATCGGCATTCACATCCATGCCGAGGACGACGGGGAAGTGCCCGTCCGGAACGGGAATGGGGGCATAGGCGGAGACAAAGAAGCCCCAGCGGTCGCGATATGGCCGGCTGGCCTGTTCCGCGTGACCTTTGGCGCTGGCCAGGAGCTCGGCCGGCGCCTCTTCGTACAGTTGGCCGGGCGGGGAATAGTCGGTCGAGCCGGGCGGTTCCGAGTCCACGAGAAAGAAAACATGGCCGTTACGGATGCCAATCAGATAGAGGAAGCCCAGGCTTTGGTTTCCCTTGCGCGCCGCCATAAAGCGATCTTTGATCAACGGATAATTCGGAGTGGCCAGATCTTCCGGCCTGCCGGTGAGAGTTGCGACATGCTCGGTCGGGAGCATGGCGGCGGTGGTAAGCACTTGCTGCAGGAAGAAGGTCTGCATCCGCTTTTCTTGGATATGTCCGAGTTGCTCTGTGAGAATCCAGCCGGCCATCAGGATCAGGCCCAGACTGGCGAAGAATAGCCGGCTGCTCTGCAGGAGCCGGGCGCCTTTGGACCGGGGTACGGCCGGTTCCTGGGTGCGCAGATAATACCACAAGGCGCCGGCCAGGAACAGGACGGTGGCGGTGAGCAGGAAGATGAAGCAAAGATGGATGATCAGCGTCGGGCCGTTGGGGCCGAACAGGCCGGGGCCGTCCGCCCAGTCCGCCCATTCCCGCGCCGTCCAGACGAGGCCCAGGCCGGTACAGCCCCGGCCCACCATCGCCAGTGCGCGGCGGCCGGATTCAAAACCCAGCGGCTGCCGCCGCATCCGTGCCAACGCTCCGGCCGTCACTAGCAGGCCCGGCAAGACCACGGCATGCGCCAGGACGAGCATCGCGGTGTCGGGGCGGAATACGGCCGCGGCCAGCGGCGCCAGCGCCAGGATCGGCGAAAACGGTCGCAACATGCGCCAACGCGGCGGCCAGACCAACGCGGAAAGCCCGAATTGCAGCACACAGAGACCGCCGCTGAGGGCCAGCAGCAGGCGCAGGTTGCGCGCCGCCGACCAGCCCAGTTCGGCCGGCAACACCGCCCATTCCGCCAAACCCAGGCAGAACGTGCCCGCGGCCAACCACAACCAAGTCGGCCGTAGTTGCCGGAACAGATGCGCAAACAGGGCGAACGCCGCCAGCACCAGGAACAGAAACCCCCCGGTGAACATCAGATAATCCCATTGGCGCGTGATAAACTCCATGAACACTCTTCTGTGTCTCTAGGGTTGGGGATTAAGGGTTGGGGAAAGACTGGCCTGATCTATTCATGAAGCATGGGGGATGGATTAGATAACTCGCTGGCTACGAACGTCCAACATTCAACGTTGAATGTTGGATGTTG
>CAITSE010000353.1 GCA_903894975.1 uncultured Lentisphaerota bacterium | reverse complement strand
TATTCACCCTCGCCGACCTGGCCCGCGCCTTTACATTGCCGTGGTCGCATTACGTCCTTTTGGTGCGGCGCAGCCGTTCGTCCGAGGCCTTTGCGTTCTACCACACCGAGGCCTTGCGCGGCGGTTGGTCCGTGCGCCAGCTCCAGCGGCAGATGGACCGTCAGTTCTACGAACGCACCGCTCTTTCACGCAACCAGGCAGCCATGCTCGCCAAGGGTGCCATGCCCCAGCCCGGCGATGCCGTCAGCGCGGAGGAGGAAATTCGCCACCCGCTCGTCCTTGAATTCCTCGGCCTGCGCGACGAGTATTCCGAGACGGACATGGAGGACGCCCTCATCCGCCACCTGGAGACGTTCCTGCTCGAACTCGGCAACGACTTCGCCTTCGTCGGACGCCAGCGCCGCCTGCGCATTGACGACGAATGGTACCGCGTGGACCTCCTTTTCTTCCACCGCCGCCTCCGCTGCCTGGTCATCTTCGACCTGAAGCTCGGCCGCTTCACCCATGCCGATGCCGGACAAATGCATGTGTACCTGAACTACGCCCGCGAACACTGGTGCCAGCCCGGCGAAAACCCGCCGGTCGGCGTCATCCTCTGCTCCGGCAAAGGTGAAGCCCTCGTCCGCTACGCCACTGATGCGCTGCCCAACAAACTCCTCGTCCGCGAATACCTCACCGCGCTGCCGAACGAAAAAATCCTCGCCGCCGAACTGGAAAGCACGCGCAAAGAACTGGAGGCGCGCGGGAAATGAACGCCCCATCCACCGACCTCCCCGGAAAACGCCCGCGCGGCCGCCCGCGCAAAGTGGCAGCCCAAGCCCAAAGTAGAAGCGGCGTCCCGCCGCTTGTTCTCCAAGGCGCCTGGCCTGTTGTTGCTCTTTGCGAAGTCGGCAAAAATGTTACCGGTTCCACTCCACCCAAAGCACGTCAAGAATATTACGGTGGTAACTTTCCCTTTGTAAAACCGGGAGAACTTCTTCACTGTCCTGTCTGTGATTCGGCAGACCGTTTGAGTGACGCGGGGGCGGAGGTTGCGGATATTGCACCTGCTGGTAGTGTCCTCGTTTCCTGCACAGCCTGCGGGGACTGCCCCTACGGCATGGCCTGCCAGGGAGGGCACCGTAACCAAACTCGCTGCCATTACCGGCTGGAACTGGCGGCGTCAGTTTAAGGACTACTTGCCGGACAACGAAGGTGTTCCCGTTGCGGCGTCCATAATCTTGGCGGCGTTCTTGTAGATCTCATACGCCGGCTTGGGTGTGAACTTGGCATCGACCGTGGGTATCGAGGCCGTGTAGGTGATGGGGTTGGTGTCGTTGAATGCCAGCAGGCCATAGAACGCTTGATCACCCTTTCCCGACGGCTCATCGAAGAGGCAGAACCAGTAGACGCGCTCGAGGTTCTTCACCTTCGCGTTCTTGAGTGTCTCGATGGCGTCCTGCAGGTGGGTCGCCTGCTCGACAAGGGAGAGGAGGCGGGTCTTGTGGTCGATCACATCCGACCTGGCCGCACCGCCAATCTCGGTACACCAGTTGGGCTTTCTGTCATCGCCGGCGGCGACGACCTTCGGCCAAATCAGGCTCTTGGCGGCCTGAAGCTTGCCCATGACACTGGCCAAGGGGTGATCGGCGCTGATGCATGGCGGCAGTGTTGGCGGCAACCAACTGCCGGCGCCTTGCCAATACGAATGCCAGGCAAAGACGTCGTAGCCATCCACGACGCCGGGCACGGCGTAGAACGCGTCCATCCAGGGAGCCCAGGCCACCGCATGGGGGTCGGAGATACACGGGGCGAGGATCCGTACATTGCGGGCGTTGATCTCATTGCGCACGGCCTTCAGTCGGCCGCCCGCGGCGACGACAAGCTTGCCGTACATGGTCGCCCCTTCAACCGAGCAGCGTTTGTACGGTTTGAAAAACAGATCGCCCAGGTCCGGCTCGTTCCACAGTTCGATTGCTTCCAGGGTTCGCTTGCCGCTGGAGTCCTGGTATTTGGCGTAGCGGCGGAGCAGCCATTCACAGTAGTCGGCGAAGTCGGACTCCTTCAGCGGGGCATAGCCACTGCCCTTGTTCCCGCCGTTGGCCCAGTCGGGGGCGTAGGCGGCGATCAGCAGCACCTTAATGCCATTGTCAGACGCCTTCTGCATGAAGTAATCGAGCCGATCGGTGTAACGGGGGTTGTAGACGCCTTTGCCCTGGCCTTCGACGACGTTCCAGTCGGCGCCGACGCGGAGGAACCTGGTCCCGCTCTCCAGGTATTTGGTGAAGGCCGTGTCCTGCTCGGCATTGGTGCGCCAGATAATGTGGTCATTGATCCCGAGGATTTTTTCCGCCCGTGCGGCGGATACAAAAAGCATGAGAACGACGGCGCATAGAGTGAAGCAAACAAATGCGGTTTTCACATAGTCACCACAAGGGAGGATTTTATCATGCCGGAATCGGGAAGTCAAGCCCTTGCCTGACAGGACTTCTGATTTCAAGTTGCGCGAGCCTTCCAGGAAACAGAGCATGTAAATATAGGCCTGTATTTCCGGCGGAAGACAAACCGCGGACCCGGCGCCTTGATGTCGCGGGGAATGGCCAGGCACGCGAAAGCTCCGATGAGAGCGACAAGCCCTGCCACAGTTCCGGTCTTCTCAGTGGAACAACTGTTTCTCTGCGGCAAGGGTCTTTTCCTTGCGCAGGACTTCTGCCAGCGCCGCGCACCAGGCGGGCAGACCGGGGTCGCGGGCGCCGAGTACGAGCACGGCCCGGGCCGCGGCGTCCGGGCCGCGGAGGAAGGCGGCGGCGGCGTCACGGTCGGGGAAGTCGAGCACGGGCAGACCGGCGGCGCGGAGTTCGGCGGCGACCTCGGCGGCGGAGGGCTTGAAATCGGTGCTGCCGCCGGCGTAATAGACCGGAAGCAGGGCGAAGCGGTCGCCGGGGCGGAGCTGGGCCCGGAGCGCCGGCAGCAGCGGGGTGCGCATGAACTTGAAGGGTCCGAACCCATGGGGCTGGAAGACCGCCAGCACCGGCCCCGGGGTCAGTTCCTGGGCCGCCGCCAGGGCGGCGCAGATTTTTTCGATGTTGTGCGCGTAGTCGTCGAACACCACGGCGCCGGCCGGGGTGACGCCGATGCGGTCGAACCGGCGCGCCACGCCGCGGAAAGCGGCCAACGCCCGGCGCAGCGCCTCCGGCGGCGCGGTGACGCCCGCGGCCCGGAGCACGGCCAGCACGGCGGCGGCGTTGGTGGCGGAGTGCCGTCCGTACTGCCGGACCCGGCAGCGGCCGGCGCCGGCCAGGTCGAAGGCGATGCCGTCCAGGCCGGCCTCATAGTTTTCCGGCGCCAGGCACAGCAGGACGGGCGTCTTTTGGGAGAGGGGGCGTCCCGCCTCCTTGGGAGAGGGGGCATCCTGCCCCCTTTCTGGCGACGGAGTATCCCGCCCCTCCCGTAACGGCTGACTTACCGCCAGCGGCCCGGCGGCAAAAGCGGTGGCGGGCAGGCTCGGGGGCAGGGTGAGTTCCGCGGTCAGGCCGTGCTCGACGACCATGGCCTCGCGGCTACGCCCAAGGTAGGTGGTGAAGAGCTCGCAAAGGCGAGTCCGGTCGAAATGGTCAGTGCCGAGATTGAGGACGACGCCGACGTGTGGGCGAAAGGCGGTCAGGGAGCCGTCGCTTTCGTCGACCTCGCAGACCAGGAATTCGGGCGTGGTGGAATCGGCGAAAAAATTACCGGGGTGCGTGTCATCGACACAGTCATGGGCATAGCCGCCGCCGATGACGGCGACGGAGCGGCCGAGGTCGCGCAGGGCGGCGGCGATCCAGGCGGTGACGCTGGTCTTGCCGCAGGAGCCGGCGACGCCGATCTGGCGGCCCGGCAGCCGGTCCAGGGCCGCGGCCAGGGCCGCGGCCCGGTGCTGGCGCGGAATGCCGAGCGCGGCGGCCGCGGCGAAGTCGGGGTTGCCCTCTTCCACGGCGGTGGAATGCACGATCAGCGCGGGCTTGAACTCGCGCACACCGGAGCCGTCCTGCGGCCAGAGCCGGATGCCTTGGCGCCGGAGCTTGGCGTAGAGCTCGTCGCGGCCGGGGCCGGAGAGTTCGCGGTCGCTGCCGCCGACCTCATACCCCTGCCAGCGCAGGAACTGCGCCAGCGCGCTCATGCCGATGCCGCCGATGCCCGCCAGAAAAATGCGGGCCGGCGGCGGCGGCAGCGGCGCGGACCCGTTGGGAGATTGGTTCATGCGATAACCTAATGCCGGCTTTGGCCGCAAAGAACACAAAGAACACAAAGAATGTAGCCACGGGCGTGCCGCCCGTGTTCCCGCGCGTCGTCACTGGTTCGCCGCGGAAGAAAACGCCATCCGGTGCATCGCGGAAGGTCCATCGCTGCGGCTTCAGGCAACGCCGCAGAAACGTGGTGCAACCACGTTGCTACACGGCCCATCCGGTCAGGGCGCCGGGGCCGGTTTGGGCGCGGCGAGGAAAAATCCGCATTCTTCGTGACCGGCCTTGAAGATGGGGTCGGAATTCAATGAAGAACCTCAAACTCAATCGTGAGGATCCCGTTTTTCAATGATTCATCGAGAATTTTGTACATCCCGCCGACGGTCTTTTCGTTGCCGGCTTCAAGCAGGTGTTCCTTGCTTGAGGCGATCCGGCCGATGTTTTTCACCACCCATTCCCGGGCTTCAATTCCCTGGCCGGTGATGTCGACGGCCAGCGCGCCTCTGGCGGACGCGCTGTCGTAGCGATAGTCGACAATCCGGTAATCAATCCCGCCGGCGGCGGCGGCCTGGAGCGTCGCCGCCGCCTGGTTGCCGTCGGCCGGGACAGGTTCCGCCCGGCTGATCGCGTTGGCGCCGGCGGCATTGAGCCGGGCCGCGATTTTGTCCGCGATGTATTCCCCCAGGGGCGCCTGGATTGCTTTCTGGAGCGGTTCGGTGACGTCGGTGTCGTATTGGGTGAACACGACGCCGCTGATGAGAGCCGTGACGCCGACATCCAGCCAGCTCACCTCGATCCAGGTCCGGTCGCTCTCGGCCTGGCGCAGGTTGAGGTGAACAGGCAGCCGGAACTGCTCGATGAGGCCATTGTCACGGCTGCGGGTGAGGGTGATGTCGACGACATAGTCGGCTTTGTAGACATAGCCGTGCCAGGCCGGAGTCCAGATCAGGAACCCGGGAAAGTTGATGAGGAAATTCCAGGCGGAGCCCGCGTATTCCGCCTTGACGGCGATGTCGGCGATGACATCGACCTGGCGGCCGGTGTCGGCGCGGAACGGATAGATCGGGATGGCGCCGTTCCGGGGCATGGCCCCGGCCACGCCGTCCAGGATCCCCTTTTCCGCCTCGTAGCCGTTCCCCCCGGGGCGGATGCCGATGGCGGCCGGCCGGGCCAGTGATTCATGAGGCCGGGAGCTGTACGCCCCGAGATTTTTGATCTCAAGCTGGTGGGTGCAACCCGCCATCACGCCCGTCGCCAGCAGGGCCGGGATCATCATCCATCCGTTGCGCATCTTGGTCGCCGCCGCTCCTTGGATTCGGGTCATGCATGACCGCGCCACCCGAGTGGTGACAATGTAGCCGGAACGCGGGGGTTTTCCGCGGGATCAGGCCCCGGCGGCGGCGAAGGCGGCGTCCACGATTTGTTTGGCTTCGGCTTGGAGGGCTTTGAGGTGGGCCGGACCCTTGAAGCTTTCGGCGTAGATCTTGTAGACGTCCTCGGTGCCGGAGGGACGGGCGGCGAACCAGCCGTTCTCGGTGATGACCTTGAGGCCGCCGATGTCGGCGCCGTTGCCGGGAGCCTGGGTGAGCTTGGCGCGGATCGGTTCGCCGGCGAGCGTGGCAGTGGTGACCTGTGCCGGGGCGAGCTTGGCCAGAACCTGGCGCTGGGCGGCGTTGGCCACGGCGTCGATCCGTTCGTAGAGCGGCGTGCCGAAGCGTTGGGTCAGTTCCTGGTAGTGCACGCCCGGATCCTTGCCGGTCACGGCGGTCATTTCCGCGGCGAGCAGCGAGAGGATGATGCCGTCCTTGTCAGTCGTCCAGACCGTGCCGTCCTGACGTAGGAACGAAGCGCCGGCGGATTCCTCGCCGCCGAAGCCGTACGACCCGTCCGCCAGGCCGTTCACAAACCATTTGAAGCCGACGGGCACCTCGGCGACTTGGCGGCCGAGGGCGGCGGCGACGCGGTCGATCATGGAACTGCTGACGAGCGTCTTGCCGACGGCGGCGTCTTTCCGCCAGCCGGTACGGGTCTGAAACAGGTACTGGATGGCGACGGCGAGGTAATGGTTCGGGTTCAGCAGGCCGGCGCTGGGGCAGACAATGCCGTGCCGGTCGAAGTCCGGGTCATTGCCGAAGGCGATGTCGTACTGGTCCTTGAGCGCGACCAGACCGGCCATGGCGGCGGGCGAGGAGCAGTCCATGCGGATCTTGCCGTCCTTGTCCACGCACATGAAGCTGAAGGTCGGGTCGCAGTACCCGTTGCGGAGTTCAAGGGTGAGGCCGTAGCGGGCGGCGATGGGCTCCCAGAAGCCGAGGCCGGAGCCGCCGAGAGCGTCGGCGCCGATGCGCAGGCCGGCGGCCTTGATGGCGTCGAGGTTGAGGACATTCTTCAGATCCTCGACATAGGGTGTGACGTAATCGTGTTCATGGGTCGTTGCCGCCTTGAGCGCCCGGGCGTAGGACAGGCGCTTGACGTCACGGTTGCCGTTGCGCAGCAAGTCGTTGGCTTTGGCGGCGACCCACTTGGTGACATCCGTGTCAGCCGGGCCGCCGTTGGGCGGGTTGTACTTGATGCCGCCGTTGTCGGGCGGGTTGTGCGAAGGGGTGATGACGATGCCGTCGGCCAGACCGTCCTGGCGGCCGCGGTTGTAACCGAGAATGGCGTGGGAGATGACAGGGGTTGGCGTGTAACCTCCGTTCCGGGCGATCATGGTCTCAATTCCATTGGCGGCAAGAACTTCAAGCGCCGTGATTTGGGCCGGTTCGGAAAGGGCGTGAGTGTCCTTGCCAAGGAACAGCGGCCCGGTGATGCCGGCCTGTTTCCGGTGCAGGCAGATGGCCTGGACAATGGCCAGGATGTGCTCTTCGTTGAAGGTGCCGTTGAACGAGTTGCCGCGATGCCCGGAGGTGCCGAAGCTGACCGCCAGAGGGTCGTTGTCTTTGGCCGGGGGGGCTGGACGGAAAGTGTAGTAGGCGCTGATCAGCGCCGGAATGTTCGCGAGCAGGGATTTGGGGGCGGGTTTGCCGGCGAGCGGGTTCATGGGAAAGGTCTCCGGGAAGGCGGGAGTGCGGATGAAAGAGAAAATATACCCGGGGGAAAGGCCCGTGGCCTGTGGGCCTGTGGCTTGTGGGGAAGAGAAAGGCCGAAAGTGCCCGTTTTGTTCCCATTCTTGCCCTTGCTTTCCCACAGACCACAGGCCCACAGACCACAGGCCGGCCCTACCCGTGATGCTACAGTACGCACACCATGAAAACTCCGACCCAATACCAGATGTTTCACCGCACCGAGTTGCTGCTCGGGAAGGCGGTGATGGCGCGCATTCACGCGGCAAAGGTGCTGCTGTTCGGGGTCGGCGGCGTCGGAAGCTGGTGCGCGGAAGCGCTAATCCGCTCCGGCATCCGGCACCTGACTTTTGTGGACCCGGACGTGATCTGCGCCACCAACGTCAACCGGCAGTTACAGGCTACGGCCGCGAGCGTCGGCCGGCCCAAGGCCGAGGAACTGCGCCGCCGTCTGCTGGAGATCAATCCCGAGGCGGAGATCACCGCGATCCGGGAACTGTACGACGAAAGCACTTGCGATCATTATGACCTGAAGTCGTTCGATTATGTGATCGACGCCATCGACACCCTGAAGAACAAGGTGCTCCTGCTCCGCCGCGGCCTGGAGGCGGGCGTGAAGCTCTACGCCTCCATGGGCGCCGGGGCCAAGCTCGACCCGACCCAGATCCGCACCGCCCTGATCGGCAAGACCAAGCACTGTCCGCTGGCCCGGATGGTGCGTAAGCGGTTGCGCCAGGCCGGCGTGACCGGCGAATTCCCGTGCGTCTACAGCGAGGAACTGCCCGCGGAAAACCGGGGCCGGACCTTCTGCGGCAGCGCGGTCTGCGCCTGCCCGGACAAGGAGGAGGCGAACCTCTGCATGTCCAAGGCCCGCATCAACGGCACCCTGGTCCATATCACCGCCCCCTTCGGCTTCACCCTGGCCGGTCTGGTCATCCAGGACCTGGCCCGGGAAGAGTCAGGGGGGCGCGTTCTCCGCCCCCCTGAATCCCCCTGAGAGGGTCTTCGACCCGTTTCCGTTTTGAAAAAGCAGGCGTGGCGAAATGTGCTGGCGGAAGTGTGCGTCGGCAAGGTGCCACACCCATGGCCCGCCAGCGCATTTCGCCACACCCGGCTGTTGCCAAAAGGAAACGTGGCCGCTGCCACCCTCCAGGGCATGCGCGTAAACTTAAGAACCATAATCTTCTAGAAAAC
>CAITSE010000352.1 GCA_903894975.1 uncultured Lentisphaerota bacterium | reverse complement strand
GGCTGAAGGCCTTGCTCAACAACGCTCCGAATTTTACCCTTGCTCGATTCATTTTTGATCCGCGAATGAACGCCAATGAACGCGAATAGTATCCCTGTTTGATTTTTAATTGGTAGTATATCGGACGGCCAAGCCGACGCTGGGGTCGTTGGCTTTCAGCCGTTCGTTGTGCCCGTCGAAACACACATAGTTGGCACTCAGGTTATGGCGGAAGGAAAAGACGCCGCCATAATTTGAGGCCCCCGCCGTCCAAGAGGGATATCCCTCGGCGCCGAAGATCATGGTTCCGGCGCCGAGGCTGTCGTTCCCGCGCTGTTTTTCTCCGATAAACAGGGTGTACGAGGGATTGCGGAACTTCATGATTTTGACCCCGTAGCTATAACTGACATACGTTGAATTTTTGGCGGTGGGATCGGCGAGGGTCAGGCCGCCCGCAACGCCGGCAACAGGATCGAGGCCAGGATCGCAATGATGGCGATCACGACCAGAAGCTCGATCAGGGTGAAACGTCTGCCGGCGCGAAAAAGGCGTCCCACCTTTTTCAGCCCTGATGGATTCATTTTTCTTCCTTCGGGAGAAAGTCCCAGCCTGGATTATTCATCAACAGCCGTTTTTGTCCGCGAAATTACGCGAAAGTGCGGAAGACTTGCCGAGCTGGGGCTCGGCGTTCCCAGGGTTTGTCTCACTGTCACACTGTCACGCCCGTCGGCGCCGCAGCAGGGTCAGGCCGCCGAGGGCGAACAGGGCCAGCGCGGCCGGTTCGGGCACGGCAATCACCGCGAACTCGCTGTTGTGGTTGACCACGGCCCAAACGGTGTGGTTTATGGTGTCCACGCCGTAGACGTCCAGGTACCCACTCAGATCCCCGGTATGGGCGGCGCGCCATGTGGAATAATCACTGGTAGCCGTGATAAACGTTGTCGGGCTCCCGGTGTTGCCGGTCAAGGCGTTGACCCAGGCGCTGCCGTTGTTCCAGCCCAGGGACAGGTTCGTGTCGGGCATGGTGCCCAAGTCGGCGGGATTGTAGCTCAACTGCAGGACGAACGGGTTCGCGCCGGTCGCAGAACTTAAGTCCACCACATCGCTGAACAGGCTGGCGCTTTCGACGCCGGCGGTGCGGGTGCGGAAGGTCATGCTCGCCGCGCCGCCCGTGCTAGTACCCTCAAGGAAGCTGGCAGTGGTGCCGAGAACCGCGCCGCTGCGGCCGGTGCCAGCGTTGAACCCGACCAGGCTTTGTCCGTTGACCAGCGTGGTGGTCTGCGCCGAACCGATGGTGGCGACATTGCCGCTGACGGTGTGCCGGAGCGTCCAGGTATGAATGCCCAAGTCGCCAATCCCGGAGCCGAGATAGGCCTGGTTGTTTTGGAGCGTGATCCCCAGGCTGCCGGACAGGACCGTGCCGTTCAGCAGGCCCGTGGACGTTGGCGCCAGCACATACCCGCTGGTGTTGGTGATGCCGGCGGCAATCACGTCCGAGGTCGTCAACCCGTTGAGCGTCCAGCCGTTGGCGCCGGTCGTGTCGATCACGTTGACATAGGCGGCGGAACGATAGGCCCCGGAGTTGTTGGCAATCGAGAGCGTACCGCCATCGCCGAGCGTGGAGGTCGTGTTCAACGTCAGGGCCGCCGCATCATAGACCGTGCCCGTGACCGAGATGCCCTGGCTTGCCAGCCCGGTCGTGCCGTAGCTGTTCAGGCCGGCGCCGTCGGACTGGAAGGCGATCGTGGCGGCCCCGCCCTTGACGCCCGAGGCGCTGCGGTCCAGAGTCATGGCCATGGTGCCGGTGCCGAGGCCGGCCAGGCCGGAGACGGAGCCGAAGCTGATGCCGCTGACCGTGGCCGCCGAGGCGTTCAATTTCTCGCTGAAACCATCGTTGGGCGCGGTGTTGCTGATGACTAGGTTCGCCGTGACCGCCGTGGAACTGGCGAGCCAGTTGCCGAAGGTCTGGTTGGTCACGGCTCCGGCAGCCGCCAGGCGATACAGGTCCAGGTCCACGGTCTTGGCCGCATCGTTGTAGAACACGTTCTCGTGTAACGTGGCGCTCATCGGGTTGTTGACAGTGGCGAAGGAACCGAACCGGTTGCCGGTAAAGGCGATCAGCTTGTAGGCGCCGGCTCCGGCGCTGCCTTGGCTGTTGGCACCGGCGTTGTCGATCAGGTTCAAGACCGAGGCGGCTCCGAGGGTCACGTTCCCGGTGACGTTGTCCAGGTCCGACAGTCCGTAGGGCGAGCCGGCCGCGCCGATCTCGGGATTGTAGTTGCCATTGACCGTCAGCGCGCCGGTGTTGAAGGTGCTGATGGAGTTGCCAGGAGCCAGGGTGCCGCCGACGTTGATGATGACCGCACCCGCCGCGGTGCCGCTACCGCCCAGGGTCGCGCCGCTGGCGACCGTGACGGTGGAACTGGCGTTCAGAAAACCATTGACCGCCAGTTTGCCGGCGTTGACCAGTGTTGCGCCGGTGTAGGTGTTGCTGCCGGTGAGAATCCACTTGCCGGCGCCGTCCTTGGTGATGGCGGTTTTGTACGACCCGCTGTCGGAGAGAATGCCGGCCAAGGTGTTGTCGCCCGTGTTGCTGCCGGTCAGCGTGAACGTCCGGGCCGCGGTACCGGAAAAGGCAATTTTTGCGGTGTTGGAGAAGGTCACGGGACCCGTACCGGACGCATCCAGCGCGCTGCCGGCGGTGGTGCCGACTGTGAAGAGCCGGTCCGTGGAGTCTCCCGAGCCAAGGTAGCGGAGCGTGCCGCCGTTGAACACCAGGTTGGTCGCAGCGTTGGAGGATATGCCGATGCTGCTGAGCGCGCTGCCGCTCGCCAGGATGCCGGCGCCGAGCACGCCGCTGTTGATCGTGGTCGCCCCGCTGTACGCGTTGGCGCCGGTCAACACCTGGGTGCCCGTGCCGTTCATGGTGACCGTAAACGCACGGGCGAGGTTGGGAGCGTCCACGCTGCCGGTGAACAGGTACGAGCCGGCGCCTCCGAATATCAGCATGGCGGCTCCTCCGCTATTGGCGGCGTACACCCGGCCGCCACCGTCGACTCCGTCATTGAGGCCGGCAATGTTATAGTTTGCGGAGGTGCTCAGGATGACGGCACCCAAGGCGTTCACAAACAGAGTGTTGGCGGCGTTGACGGAGGGGCCGTAGTCCACCGAGAAGGTTCCGTTGTTGACAACGATGGGGCCGGTGAAGTTGTTGGAACCGGAGAATGCGAGATTTCCGACACCTTCCTTGACCAGGCCATAGCCGTTTCCGCCATCGCCGACGTTGCCGGCGAACGACACGGGCGTTTCCACCGTCAGGGTCACGGTTTTGCCCAGGGTCACCGCGCCGGTGCCCATGCCGGGCGTGCGCCCGGTGGTATTAAAGGTGAAATCGCCGTTCAGGTTGATGGCGTTGTTGGCGGTGTTGGAAAGGGTGCCGCCGCTGGCGCCGATGAACGTGCCGCTGACCAGGGTGAGTGGGCCCAGGCCGAACGGGGTTTTGCTCACGGGGTAGCCGAGATCCAGGGTGACCCCGTCGACGGTGAGGCCGCCGCTGAAAGAGTGGCTCGATGTGCCGGTACCGGCGGCGAGTTGGACGGTTCCGCCGCCAATGAGCAGCACCGAACTGGCGCCGGCGGTATTGTCCTTGATGGAGGCGCCCATCGTCACCGTGCTCCCGGCGGCCGCGTTGATCACCAGTTCCTTGGAGGCGCCGATCATGATGGCGCCCGTGTCGGAGAAGTTCAGCGTTCCGGAACCGGCATTGATGACGCTGTTAAGGGTGAGGGTGTTGGTTGCCACTCCCATGGTGATGTATCGCAAGCCGGTGCCGGTGAAGCGGATGGTGTTGGCTGCGCGCGCCGCCGTCGCCGTCGAGGTGCCGGCCAGGGTCAGGTCATAATTTGCAGTGGCATTTGTCATGGAGTTGATGCTGGTCACGCTGGTTCCGAGCGTGTAGCCGGAAAGGGTGCCGCCGCTGACGCCGGCGTACCGGGTGTTGGTGCCCGTGCCGACAAAGGCCCACGCTCCCAGGAGCCCCGTGCCGTCGCCGGCGGCGGAGGTGGAGATGGAGCCGGACGCCGGCAGGGTCAGGAGCAGGCTGCCTCCGGCGCTGCGGGTGATGCCGTCCAGGGCCAGGTTGGCCGTGCCGCCGGCGCCCGAGGTGACGGTGACGTTGGCGTGGCCGTTACCGACGGTCAAGCCGTTCAGGGTCTGGCTGTTGGTGACGCTGTTCTTGCCGATCACGGAAAGGGTCGCGGATCGTCCCAGAGTCAGGGCGGTGGCGGCGGGTAGAATGTCATTGGCGGCGCCCTGGGTGAAGTCCAGGGTCAGGGTGCTGCCGTCATTGACCGTGGTAGCGCCAGTGTAGCTGTTGTTCCCCTGCAGCACGAGGGTGCCGTTGCCGCCGGCCTGATTCCTGCCGACCACCACGGCGTTGCCGCCGGCCAAGACGCCCTGGGTGAGGGTCAGCGCGCCGCCGCCGCCGCCGAGCCGGTAAAGGCTGCCGTTGCCGGCCGTCAGGGTCGCGGCGCCGTACGTGCCGCCGGCGACGGAGCCGAGGGACATGCCGCCGTTGCCCAGCGCGGAAAGATTCAGCGCCTGGGTGGTGGCGGAGGCTCCGGTGTCAATGGCCAGGATGCCGCCGGAGGCGGGATCAATGAGGGCGGCCAGCGCCGCCTGCGAGAGGTCCGCGGAAATGCCCAGGGCGCCGGTGGAAGCCACCGTGACTGCGCCGCCGCCCACATTGGCGGCCGAGGCGATCCGAAGCTCGCCGGCCGTCACGGTGGTGATTCCGGTGTAGTTGTTGGCGCCGGTCAACACCAGGGTGCCCGCGCCGTTCTTGAGGAGCGCGCCGGTGCCGCTGATGGCGCCGGAAAGCGTCGCCACGTTGGCGTTCACGTTGATGACACGGTTCGTATTGTTCAAGTCGATGGCGTTTTTGAATTCCAGTGCCTGGTTGGCCGAGGAGGCATTCAGGACCAGGGTGAGGGGCTTGAACGTGGCGCCGCCCCAGACCAGCGCCGTGGGGGAGCCGGTCCCGCCCAAAGCCACCGTGACGGCCAACCCGTTGGCACTGAAGCCGCTGAACCCGCCGGTGACCTGCGCCGCACCGGCACCCGTGCCGAGATTGCGGGCGAAGGTCCCGCTGGTTTCCAGGACGCCGCCGTTGAGGGTCAACAAGCCGGTGGAGGGGAGGCCGACGCCGTCCACGGCGCGGAGAACGCCGCCGTTCAGGACGGTGGCGCCTTTGTAGGTGTTGGTGCCGCCAAGAACCAGAATGCCGGGGCCGTTCTTGGTCATGCCGAAGCTGGACGCGCCGTCGACCAGCGGGCCGCCGACCGTGAGCGTCTTGGAACGCACCGTTACCGCCCGGTTCCCGGCGAGCGTGACCGTGCCGGTTCCAAGATTCAGGTCGCCGCTACCGAGGCCGCCGACAAAAGTGAAGTCACCATTCCATGCCTGGGCGTTGTTGGTCGCGAGCGTGATCGCCGCTCCGGAGGTGTTGTTCAGGGCGACGCCATTGATGGTGAACGTCCCGGTTCCCAGCGCGGACGCATGGTTCACGTTCAGTGTGCCGGACGACAGGGTGACGCCGCCGGTGAACGACGTGTTGTTCCCGGACAAGGTCAGCGTATCGTTGGCGTTCTGGACTAAGCCGGTGACTTTGGAGCCGATCACGCTAGAGATGGTCACGGAGGTCACCCCCGTGCCGGAATTGAGGATCGATCCCTCGTGGTTCAGGGTTCCGGTCAGGGAAAACCCGAGTTTCGTGTAGTCGGTGCCGTTGCCGTTCAGCGTCAGGTTCCCTGTGCCGGTGATGTTGCCTGACAGCGTCAGAGCGGCAGCCGTCGTGTTGGTCACGGCCAGGTTGTCAGCCAGGGTAATGCCGGCGCTGATCGTATTGGCGTTCAGAAGGTTGTTGATCTGGGCGCCGGCGCTGCTGTTGTTGAAGGTCAAGGTGTTGACGCCCGTGCCCGAGACCGTGAAGGACTTGCCGCCGCTGGCCGCGCCGATGTTCAGAATCCCCAGCGTGGCCGCCTGGGTCAGCGTCGAGGTGCTGTTGGCCGTGATCGAACTGATGAGGTTGGCTGTGTCGCCGGTGGCGTTCGGGTACGCCGTTCCGCCGGTGGATCCCCAGTTGGCCACGGTGCTCCACGTCCCGGTGGGGGCAACCGGAAGCCAGGTGAACGCGGCGGCGGCCACAGGCCGCGATCCGGTTGCCGCCAGCGCGAGGGCCAGCGCAACTCCGGACACCATGCTCTTGGGGTTTGACTGCGGGTTCATGGGCTTCTCCTTTTTTCCGACCAATCCTTGTCAAACGTTTGATATAATACTGTATCACAGGTCTTTCGGAATGTCAAGAAAGGCTTTCATTTTTTCGGGGATCCCGTCCGTCCGTCGCCGTGTCTCTGATATCAATTAAACAAGGATACCATTCGCGTTCATTGGCGTTCATTAGCGGTTAAATAATAATCTGTAACTTGGAATTAGGACGCCGCGGAGGATTCCCGGGCGTACACCACCGGTTCGACGCAGACCGATGACACCTTTTCTCCCTGCGCTTCAGCCATCAGCAACCGCACCGCCTGGCGGCCCCGGGAGGTGAACTCCTGGGAGACCGAACTCAGCGGCACGATGGCGAACTGGCAGAACGGGGAGTTGTCCACGCCAATGAGCTTCACTTCCTGCGGCACCTGCCGGCGGTTTGCCACCAGATGATTCAGCGCCGCCGCGGCGTGCTGGTCCGAAATGGCGACGATGCCGTCGAACCGGGCCTTGCGGTCAAACAGGGCTTGAACGCCTTCCCGTCCGGCGGCATAGTTATAGCCACTTACGTCTACCAGAAGCGAGGCGGGGCGGGACAGTCCGCTTTCGCGCAATGCCTGGCGGTATCCCTCGTACCGTTGGTCCGGGCTCATGTGGTCTCCCTTGAAGGCGAGACGCGACTCGGCATTCGGTCCCAGGCGGAAATGGGCGATGTGCCGGCACCCTTGGTCGATCAGATGCCGGGTGGCCAGTCGCCCTACTTCGACCTGGTCGATACCCACGTTGGGCAGCGCCGGATTCAGCTGTCCGTCATGGATCGTGATCACCGGGAGCCCGTGGCTGTGCCAGTCCATGAGCTCGTCCAACAACTCGGCATGGGGCAGGCCGCCCAGGATCACGCCATCCACGGCGTTGCGATGGACTTCGGGGACGAATTCGCGGAATTCCTCCGGCGTATTGTAATACAGGATCATCAGCCGCTGATGGAATTCCGCGGCCTCGGCGGCGATGCCGGACACCATCTCCTCGACGATGTCGCTGCCCACTTCGCCGTGGCGGTGGACGCAGACGGCGATGACGTTCTGCCGGCCGGTTCGCAGCGCCTCGGCCAGCCGGTTCTTGCGGTAGTCCAGCTCCAGGGCTTTTTCGCGAATGGCGCGGATGGTGGATTCCTGCGCACCGCTGGTGCCGAGCTTTCCGCTCAACACTTTGCTGACCAAAGAAATGGAAATACCCAGATCTTCGGCGATGCGCCGGAGGCCGACGGTCCGCCGCGGTAAATTTTTTGGCTTGTTCATTCCCAGTCCCTACGTTTTGTCTTATAACATAATACCAAGATCATACCGCGCCCCAGCCGCTTTGTCAAACGGTTGATGCTTGGGGGGGGATGGTTCAGGCGGTAAGGGTTTAAGACGATCGGGCCCGGAACACGGTGGGGTGGACAACGCATGGCGACGAAGCGAGCAACCAGATTGGCGATCCTCGGGTGCGTTGGGATATGCGGCGGTCTTCTCCTGCTCGGTTCCGGTTGCGCTTCCACAAGGCCGCCAACGCCGCAGGAATTCAACCAGATCGTCACGGCCATCAGAGCCGATGAGGCGGCCATAGCGGCAGGATCGCCGTACAGCCGGCCGGCCGGGTATCTTGATGACAACTCCCCGGTAGATGTTCGGATTGAGAACGCAACTGCGGTCGTGCGGTATGTGGCCCTCGGCTCAGGACGGATCGCCTTTGTGCGGATGAAAACGGTCCTGGATCATGTCTCGTTCAAGGAATGGGTCGTCCGATCCATCACGGTGTATCCGCCATTTTGGTGGCAGAGGGCGCACGAAACAATGAGAACGGGTGGTGATTTGACCAGGGATTCCGACTAGGTGTCCCGGTCAACCTTATCTCTTAATAAGCAAATACTTGAACAGCCCCCACTGAAGTGGGAACTCCCAACGTGAGCCGGGCCGGCTGAGTTCGGAGTTCCGCCTTCAGGCGGTGCCGGGTTCAACCGGGGGCAAGTGCCCCTCCCCGGAGTGTGCACCCTGAACGGGGTGCGGGAATTGGGGGTCGTGACCCGCGCCGTCAGAGCGTGATGATTTCTTCAAGTCTCAGGTCGGCCGAGGACGCGCCGATCATGATCTTGAAGTCGCCGGACTCGAGCACGGGTTTGAGCTTCCGGTCGAGAAGCATGAAGTCGTCAAAGCCCAGGCTGAAGCGGATCTTCGCTTCGGCTCCGGCCTTGAGATGGATCCGCGTGAAACGCTTGAGCTCCAGGATGGGGCGGGTGATGGAACTGTAGATGTCGCGCAGGTAGAGTTGGACCACTTCATCGCCGTCCCGGGCGCCGGTGTTCGCCACCGTACAGCTTAGGGTGACCGCCAGTTTCCGGCCCGTGTTTTTCACCTGCACCCGCAGATCGCGGTAAGCAAAGCTGGTGTAGCTGAGGCCGTGGCCGAAGGCGAATTGTTCAAGCCTGCCCCGGTGATCCTGATAATCCGGAGCCCGTCCATGGGGGCGGGGGTTGTAGTACAGCGGACACATGCCGGTGGTGGCCGGAAAGGTGATCGGCAGCCGGCCGGCGGGGTTGTACTGGCCGAAGAGCGTCCGGGCAATGGCGTTGCCGCATTCCGCCCCGGGATACCAGGCTTCGAGCACGGCCCGCGCCGACCCCACCCAGCGCTTCATGGTGACGGCGCTACCCCCTTGCAGCACGACCACGACATTGGCGTTGACCTTCGCGACTTCCAGGATCAAATCTTCCTGCACCCCGGGGAGGTCGAGGTTGCAGCGGTCGTGGCGTTCGCCCTCGGTGGTTTCGGGCTGGCCGACCACCTTGTCGCTGGAGTTCCCCATGAACATCAGCACGACGTCGGCCTTGCGGGCGATTTTAACCGCCGCGGCAAACCCGCCGCGGTCGGGGGTGGCCAGCTTGCATCCTTCCGCGAACAGGACTTCCGTTCCCGCCGGGACTAGGGTTTTGATGCCGTCGACCGGTGACACGGCCCCGGGATTTTCGCAGGTGTACCCGCCCAGGCGGGCTTTTTGCGCGCTGGGCCCGATGATGGCGATTTTGCTACCTTTTTTCATCGGCAAAGGGAGCATGCCGTCGTTCTTGAGGAGCACCATGCTCTCCAGGGCGGTTTCGAGCGCAAGCTGCCGGTGCTCTTTGCACTGGGTGATTTCAATCGCGGTTTTTTCATTGACATACGGGTTTTCGAACAACCCGAGTTTGAACTTGATGCCGAGAACCCGGGCGACGCTTTCATCAAGGAACCGCTGCTTGACCTTGCCGCTTCTCACCAGCTTGGGGAGATGGTCGAGATAGCAGAGCCTGGGGTCGGGCGGCGGCCAGCTCAGGTCGGTGTCGAGACCGGCTTCGATGCACCACTTGGCCGACTGTTCGTAACTGTCGGCCTGGGAATGAACCGCGAAGTTTTTCTGCACATCCGTATTGTCGGGCACGATGAAGCCGTCAAAGCCCCACTCCTTGCGGAGGATGTCGTTCATCAGCCAGGAGTTGTTGCTGCAGGGGATGCCGTCGATGGCGGTGTGGGCGATCATCACGGACATGGCGCCGGCCTCTTCCACGGCGGCGCGGAAGGCGGGGAAGTAAATCTCCCGGAGGATCCGTTCGGAAAAATGAACCGCATGGCTGTCGCGCCCGCCGTCCCCGACAAAATTGGCGGCGAAATGCTTGGGGGTCGCGACGATGCCGTATTTCTGCAGGGTCTTGATGAACGCCACGCCCAAACGGCTGACGAGGTAGGGGTCTTCGCCATAGGTTTCCTCGGTTCGGCCGCAGCGGACATCGCGCCCCAGGTTCAGGGTCGGGGAAAAACATTGATTGATGCCCCGGGCCCGCACTTCCTTGCCGATCGCGTCAACCATCCGTTCGACGAGTTCTTCGTTCCAGGTTGCGGCCATGCCGATGGACATGGGGAACATGGTCGAGCCGTTGGCCTTGCAGCCGTGCACGCATTCGTCCTGGATCAGGACGGGAATGCCGAGGCGGGTGTTCTCGCGGGCATGGCGCTGGAGGGCGTTGGCCACGCCCGGCCCCAGCAGCGGAGTGGCGTGCCGGACCGCCACGCCGAGCTGGCCGATGCCCCGGTCGATGAGTTTCTGTCCGTTGGCGACCACCTGGGCTTCGGAATAATCCGCCAGCTTGAGCTGGCTGACCGGGCAGGTGGAAACCAGCTGTCCGGCTTTTTCCTCCAGCGTCATTCGTTTCAGCAGGTCTTTAACTCGTGCGGCGATTGGGTTTTTGGCATCGCGATAGATGGGGGTGGAAGCCATAATTTCCTCAACAGTGCTTGGTTTGACAAGGTCTGGCGGTGTGTTGGATGGCCGTCGGCCGTTACCAGGAGAACAGGACGCTTCCGGTGACCGGACCGGTTTCCAGCCAACCGCCGTCGGCATCGTTTTTCGTGACGGGTTTCAGGAAGTTTCCGACCAGGTAGGGGAAGGCGGGATCGGCAAGAACCGAGACCTGTGTTTCCGTACCTTGGACCGGGAAGAAGCGCAGCGCCGCATCTTTCAGATTGGTGACCAGCAGCCGCCGGCTGATGCCAAACTGGATCGATGGGAGTTCGCGGCATTCGACTTTGGACGCTTCTGCCTGTTGAACGAAAATACGGCATTCATGATGCCAGGCTGGCGGCATGCGGTAATTTGAGCCTGCGGCGGAAATGGTTGCGTAAGAGCCTGTAAGCAGCGGTGCGCCATGGGCGGTTTGCCACAGGATGCCTTCGACATCGGACGCGTTGTAGCCGCTGAAGAAAAAGCCGTTGCGGGAGCGCGACACCGTGTGCATCGGCGTCCGCTGGGACGTCTGGGTTTTGGCGTGACGGATGACGATGCCGCCCATGTCAGCCGTCATCAGGCGCACCATGGATTCCGCGGGGAAAAACGTTGCGGCGTCCAACGGCAGCGGCAGGGGCCCGCCCATCTTGGTCTCATTGCAGGTGACGGTTCCCCGCAGCCATCCCAGTTTCCCGCCTTTCCAGGCCGGGTCCTCGCGGAGCACGGCGAGGGCGTAGGCATGCGGTCCGCGTTTCGCCCTGGCCGGCACCCGCAGATGGGGTGCGGGTTTTCCGGTCAGGGTCAGCGGGCCGCCGGAAATAATCGCGGCGTGGTGAAGCGTGGTTCCGTAGGCCACGCCGTCGGCCCGGGCCCAAGCCGGGGCGAGTTCAAGATCCAGGTCTCCTTCAGCCGGCGGCGCCGGGGCGAGGGCGAGCAGGCCCGCCAGCTCCGTGTCGGCCGCGGCAACCGGCCCGTAAAACAAGACCCGGCCGCCGTTGCGCACCTGCTCCAGCAGCATGGCCCGCAGCGGACTGTTCGGGTCGGGAACCGGCGTGACCAGGATCGAGCCGGTCAGGATTTCAGGCTTGGCCATAGCCAGGGCGAGAGCGTTGCCGGTGCTGACCACCGTATTTATCGGGGCACCCTCATTGATCGCGCCACGCATGTACCAGTCGCCGAAGTACACTTCCTGCAAGTTCGGGGTTTGGCCGAAGACTTTTTCATGATATTCGGCGAACGGATACACCCACAGCAGGGGCCCCGGCTGATCCGGGGCATTTTCCAGCGCGCGCAGGATGTGCGATGTCACATCCGCCGGAACCTGCGCCGGCATTCCCCCCTGTGAATCATCCACCGAAAGAAACGCAATCGTGTCGGGCGTTTCGACCGTTCCGCGGCCGTTCAGGCGGCCGACGGAAAGGGGCATGTACAGATCGTGCGGGGAACGCTGGTAGCGATCCAGCCACGGGCTGTTCATCCACCAGGCGTCGTGGGTGTAGAAGCGGAACGGGAATCCCGCGCCCGGCAGTTCCGCGATGTGCGACATCCATCCGGCGAGCTCCAGTCCGAAGTCGCCGTCCAGCGCGGCCCAGGGCGAGTTGACCGGCGGTTCGAGCGGGCCGAACCGGTAAATGTCCGCCAGCGGCACGCCGTCCGAAGCCATGTCGATGCCCGAGGTCAGATTGGTGCCGCGGGTGCGCACTGGCAGGTTCGGAAGTTCTTTGCGGAAATCGCGCCAGAAGCGGCGGATGCCGCGGGCCATGGGTTCGATGTTTTCAGGAAGGAAGCGGTATCCGTCGAACGTTGCGCCGTTGAGGCCCCAGGTTTCCAAGCCGAAGCCGAAGCCGTTCGAAAACCAGATGAAATCCAGGCCGAGGTCGCGGTTGAAATGGCGCAGTTGGCGGCCCAGGAACGTCCCCAGCGTGGTTCCTTCGGGAATGCCCTCGGGAAATCCCGCGTACGCCATGGCGTCCCCGTGCAGCACGGCGGCACAACCCACGAAAGTTTTTCCGTACAAGGCTCCGCCCAGGCAGATCTCCTTGTGCCGCTCGTATTTGAAGGGGGACTTGGCAAACTCCGGCCCCGGATCGAAGGTGTTGCCGACCTTGACGGGGCGCTCCAGGATCTGTTCGCCTTCGCGTTTCAAATCGGCCACCAGATCCCGCAGCCAGCGATACGTCAGTACCGCGGGCTTTTCCCGGTAGTCATAGGGGCGCCGGTGCAAGCCGATGCCTTCGGGGTCGGACGCGTCGCCGTGCATGCCGATGCCTTGCGTGTCTTTGCCGTCCGCGAGGCCGGCGTCGCTCATTTTTTCCTGTGCCATGTGCCAGCGGTTGGCGCCGCCGAGATAACGCGCCCACTCCAGCTCCGCGTCCAGGTCGCCGCGGTAATCCAGGATTTCCGAGCCGTCGGCGGTCCACAGCATCACCTGGACTTCGTCGGCGTGTTCGCATAGCGCCACCCACTGCCGGAACATTTTGCGGCAGACCGCGCGGCGGGTTTCCGCCGTGCTGTCAAAAAATGGTTTCAGGCTCATCTCCAAGGAGATGGAGCGAATTTTTTTGGGCTCAGGGATGAAGGTCATGGCAGGATTTTCTGATTTGACGGTTCTGCGTACCGGGAATCAGCTCATCGGCGGGGTCACCCGCACACATTCGATCTTTAGGACGCGCGCCAGTTTTTCGATGGTGCCGGCCTTGTGCCCGATGCCCAGCGCAAAGTGATGGGTCGGGCCTTCGCTCATCCAGCGGGTGAGGAATGTGCGCAGATCCGGCAGAAACTTGCCGTGGGTGTTGGTGTTGCCGGTGGGCGGAACGGGATAGTCCAGCGACTCGCCTTCGGCCAGAACCCATTTGAACTGGCCGTCCGCCTTGACGCCCATCGAGAGCATGGTGATCGGGCCGGTCTTGAGGTTGAACTCGACTCCCGCGCCGCTGCCGGGCTTGCCGTGGTATTTCTTCAGGCTGCGCAGCGCCGGCTTGCGGTTGGCGATGTTCAGATGATGGGGGCCGTCGTGCCCGACCAGGATGGTGTCATGCTCGAAATCCATGGGATGGAACTCGGCGAAGCTGCCGCCGATCTCCAGACGGTCCATGATCATCATGCAGATGCAATTCTTGATGTCGAACTCCCCGCACATCGGAAAGCCGGCGGCGGTCATGAGAGAATTGCCGACGATGAAGTTGGTGACCATCTCGCGCATCTTGCTGTCCGGGGAGGCTTCGTAGTAATAGGCTAGGCCGTCCAGTTTTTTCTCCTCGACAAATTTCTCCAGCGCCACGGCTGCGGTGGCGGCGATTTCCAGATGTTCGGGCGTCAGTTTTTCGGTGATCGGGTCGGAGACCGGCGTCGGCGTGTCGAAGAATCCGAGGATGCGCGTTTTCATCGCTTCCACGGCCGGCTTGTCCGGATTTTGATAATGGGTGAAAACGTCATCGGGTTCGCACTGCACCGCATGCAGCCCGAAGGTGCGGGTCAGCGCCACCGTGTCGGTCTGCATGTCGTACATGTTCTCCAGGGTATGGCCCATGTGCCCGATCCGGGCCCGGCGCAGGTCGTGAAGGACCTTGGAGATCTGGCACCACTCGGCGATTTCCGCGTCGGCTCGGGCGTCGCCGGTGAGCATCCCGAAAATGAACTGGGGCATCTGTGCGCCCATGCGCTGGGCGACGCTGCTGAACTCGGGCACGGAGCAGATGTCGTCGTTGCAGAGTTGGACGAAGGTGCTGCCTTTGCTGTAATCCATCGCCGCCAGGGGTTGCAGCGCCACCATCACCATGGGGGCGGTGATGCGGTTCAGCAGGGGGCCGAACGTGGCGGAGGTGGCGTAGGTCACCATGTCCACGAACAGCAGGTCGAGATCGGCGGCGTTGATCTTCGGCAGGACGCTGTATGCGGCCTGGGCGCAGTCCACCATGCCGAAATCCACGACTTCGACGCCGTTGCCTTCCAGTTTTTTCACCAGGACGGCGGTCTTGCGGTTCATTTCCTCCAGCAGCCCGTCGAACTGGGGCCAGTAGACATGGTGCCCCATGCTGATGACGCCCACGCGGGCGGTGAGGGGTTTGCGGCGTTGGATCTGCATGATCATCGGTCTCCCGGATAAGCTCTAAGGAATCAGGGCGCCAGCTTCTGGTCGGCAAGACCCTTCGGGTCAAAGCGTTGCGCCCATTTCAGGGCCGCCGGCGGCAGGTTTTGCAGCCGGTTGTCGGCGATGGAGAGGTTGCGGATTTTCTGCAGGTTGGCGATTTCGGCGGGGAGCGTGGAGAGCTCGTTCTGGTTGAGCAGGAGTTCTTCGATTTCCGTGCAGCGGCCGATGGCGGGGGAGATTTTTTTCAGGAGCGGCTGGGGGAGGGTGCGGTCGCCGTAGAGATGGATTTTTCGCAGGGCCGTCAACGTGCCAACGGCATCGGGAAGTTCCGTAATCCCGCCTTCCTGCAGGAAAAGGCCCGTGATCCGGCCGTTCTCGACCACCGAGACGCCGTCAACGGCCTTCTGTTTGAGTCCGTTTGCGTCCAGAATGGCCCGTACGGCTTTTACATCCGGATGATCCGCCGGAAGAACGTCGGCTTTAACGGCGGCGGGCGCGGCGGCCGGAGTGACGGCGGTGGCTGCTGCTGCTGCGACGACGGGCGGTTTCTGGGCGAAAGTTTCTTTCAGGACGAGCAGGAAGCCTTTGCCCATCATGGTGGTGCCGGCCGGGAGGTTGGGATGGAGTTCGGCGGGGTCGCTGCTGTATTCGGGGCAAAAAACGTGTCCGCCCCGGAAGTCGTCGCTGAGGATCGCCCCGAGGTCATAGACCGGAACTTTCCCCTTGAGTTGCTGACGCACCTTCTCCCCGAACGCAAAGGAGGACTCGTTCTGCTTGGCGAACTTTGGTCCGCTCAGGCCGGAGGTGACGTAAATGAAACGGGCCTTGGGGAATTTCGCCTGCCATTCCGCCATGGCCTTGGTGTAGGGTTCAAACACCTCCGGCAGGGAGGTGTGGTAAAAAATGACGACGACATCCACCGACTTCCCGAATTCATGGGGCGGGTCGCACAGAAGCCGGTTCATCTCCTCGATCCGCTTGGTAAGGGGCCAGTGAGTGGCCATGAAATGGATGAAGTTCTGGTTCTGAAAGGCGTCCGCCGGAATAATGCCGACGTCCCCGCCGGCCTTGAAGACGTCGAACCGCTGATAGGATGAGACCAGATTGTACTTCGGATCCTGCTTGGCGAGCAGGGTCAAGCCTCCCCAGAGGTTCAGGCCAAAGGAGCGGCTGGCGAAGAGGATTTTCTTCTGCCGGAGCATGTCCATGTCCGTGGCGGTGATTTGATCGAAACGCTCCCTGATGGCCTTGGAATCCACATAGGGCGCGCCTGCGGCGGCAGGGACGTTCTGGGCGGGAGAGACGCTCGCCCCGAAGAGAAGCGCGGTGAGGAGCAGCGCTTGCCGCAGTCTGTTTTTAAGGGCGGCGGACCGGGGTTCCGGCTGAGGTTTTCGGTTTTGATACATGGTGTGCTTTCCGTTGATTCCTAGCGGGGGGCAATACTCCGACCTTCTGGGTCACGGAAGGATTTCGATAGATCGGAGCGCTGAAGGCGCGGTT
>CAITSE010000351.1 GCA_903894975.1 uncultured Lentisphaerota bacterium | reverse complement strand
GCGGACGATTGATTTTAAGCTAGTGCCGCGGACGACGGGGGAATGAAGGGCATTTTGGATTTTGGATTTTGGATTGAGATCTCAGATTCGGAATATTCAATCCAAAATCCAAAATCACAAATCCAAAATTCTCCATGCCTTCCTCTTCTTCCGCCTCTCTCTTCTCTCGCGCCTCCCGCGTCATTCCCGGCGGGGTCAACAGTCCCGTTCGCGCTTTTCGCGCGGTCGGCGGCGAACCGGTGTTCATGGTCCGCGGGCACGGGGCGCGGCTGACCACGGCCGACGGCGCGGAACTGCTGGATTTCTGCGGGTCCTGGGGACCGCTGATTCTGGGGCATGCGCATCCGGAAGTCGTCGAGGCCGTCGCCCGCGCCGCGGCGGACGGGATGTCGTTCGGCGCCTGTACCCCGGGCGAGGTCGAGCTGGCGGAGACGCTCTGCCGGCTGGCGCCGTCCCTGGAAATGGTGCGCCTGGTCAGTTCGGGCACGGAGGCGGTGATGACCGCGCTGCGCCTGGCCCGCGGCTTTACCAGCCGCGCCAAGATCCTGAAATTCGACGGCGGTTACCACGGCCACAGCGATTCCCTGCTCGTGGCCGCCGGCAGTGGCCTCCTGACCCACGGGATCGCGGACAGCGCCGGGGTGACGCCCGGTACCGCCGCCGACACGCTGGTCGCGTCATACAATGACCTTGAATCGGTGCGGGCCCTTCTGGATGCCAACCGTGGCAGTGTGGCCGCGATCCTGGTTGAACCGGTGGCCGGAAACATGGGGCTGGTTCCGCCGGCGTTGGGTTTTCTCCAGGGACTGCGCGTGTTGGCGGATGCGGCCGGGGCGCTGCTGATCTTTGACGAGGTGATCACCGGCTTTCGCTTCGGCCCGACGACCTATGGCAATCTCTGCGGCGTCACGCCGGACTTGACGACCCTGGGCAAGATCATCGGCGGCGGCCTGCCGCTGGCGGCGGTGGGCGGTCGCGCGGAAATCATGCAACGCCTGGCGCCGCTGGGGCCGGTGTACCAGGCCGGCACGCTCAGCGGCAATCCCGTGGCGGTCGCCGCCGGTCTGACGACCCTGCGGATCCTGGAACGGGACAATCCGTACCCGGAACTCGCCCGCCTGGGCAAGCTCCTGGCGGACGGTCTGACCGCCGCCGCGGCCGCCCACGGCCGCAAACTCCACTGCGCCCGGCTCGGCGGCGTGTTCACGCCGTTCTTCCGCGCCGGTCCGGTCCGCAACCTCCGCGACGCGAAGACCTCCGACACCGCCGCGTACGCCGCCTTTTTCCAAAACATGCTCGCCCGCAACATCTACCTCCCTCCCGCCCAGTTTGAAGCAGCCTTCCTCTCCGCCGCCCACACCGAAGCCGACGTCGCCGCTTATCTCGCCGCTGCCGCTTTCGCCATGTCAGCAAGCTAGGCAGAAGATTCTGGCTCAGCCAAGTACTTTGGCGTGACTTGGTGCAGGAGGGGGCAAGCGAGTGCGACGATCGAGTGCGAAAAACCGCAAGCCCTTGGAGACCGCGGCGGACTGCAGGAAAGGGGAACGCCAGCCGCCATCCTGACCATCAATCTGGATCTGGACTATCTCCGCGCTAAGGATTTCCTGCCAGGTCATGTTTTCGCTTGCCATCCGGCGTGACCGCGATAGATTAAGCTGTTATCATGTTTCGCTACAGTAGAACATTCGGAGCCGCCGCCCATGTTTACGCCGACGTTTGACCAGTTCAAGGCTTTCGCGCAGCAGGGGAACCTGATCCCGGTCTATCGGGAGAGCCTGGCCGACCTGGACACGCCGGTGTCCGTGTTCAGCCGGTTCGCGGAGGACCGGTATGCGTTCCTGCTGGAATCGGTGGAAGGCGGCGAGCGTTGGGGCCGGTATTCTTTCATTGGCATCCAGCCGCAGACTCTTTTCACCGTCCGGGACGGCCGCGCCCAGTTGCACGAGCCCGCCGGGGTGCGGGACCTGCCGGTGCCGGTCGGGCAGCCGCCGTTGTTCGCGCTGCGGGAGTTGCTGAAGCAGCACCGGCCGGTGCAGGTGCCGGGATTGCCGCGTTTTTTCGGCGGCGCCGTCGGGTATCTCGGCTACGAGACCGTGCGCAGCTTCGAGCCGCGCCTAGCCGCGCCGAAGACGGATCCCGGCGTGCCCGAGGCCTGTTTTCTCTTTACCGACCAACTGGCGATCTTTGACAATGTTCGGCACACGGTGAAGGTCGTGGTTTGTGCGCGGCTGGATGGGCACGCTTCCGCCGAGCATGCCTACAATGACGCCTGCCGCCGTATCGAGGCCATCGAGGCGCGGTTGCGGGCGCCCCATGCCATGCCGTTGCGCGAGCCCAAGCATCACCTGACGGAACCGGTGCCGAACCAGACCAAAGAAGAATTCTGTCGGAATGTCGAGCGCATCCGGGAGTACATCGCCGGCGGCGACGTCATCCAGACCGTCTACTCCCAGCGCTTCGACACCGAACTGCCGGCCTCGCCGCTGACGGTCTACCGCGCCTTGCGTCTGATTAATCCCTCGCCCTATACTTTTTTCCTGAAACTGGACGAGCATATGCTGATCGGTTCCTCGCCCGAGGTGCTGGTCCGTCTCACCGGCGACCTGGCCGAGACCCGGCCCATCGCCGGTACCCGGCCTCGGGGCGCCACGGAGCAGGAGGACCGCGACCTGGCCGACGACCTGCTGCGCGACGAGAAGGAGCGCGCTGAGCACGTCATGCTCGTCGACCTTGGCCGCAACGACCTCGGCCGCGTTTGCACCGCCGGCAGCGTACAGGTCAAGGATTTCATGACGGTGGAGCGCTATTCCCATGTCATGCACATCGTCTCCAACGTTCAGGGCATCCTCAAGCCCGGGTGCGACAGCTTCGACCTGTTGGCCGCAACCTTTCCCGCCGGCACCCTTTCCGGCGCGCCCAAGGTCCGGGCCATGGAGATCATCCGCGAACTTGAACCGGAGTCGCGCGGCGTTTATGGCGGCGCCGTCGGCTATTTCGCCTTTGACGGCAGCATGGATCTGGCCATCACCATTCGCACTCTGGAAGTGAGCGGGAACCGGGTCCGCCTCCAGGTCGGCGCCGGCATCGTCTACGATTCCGTTCCGGAACGGGAGTACGAGGAAACCCAGAACAAGGGCCGTGGCATGATGCGCGCCCTGCACATGGCCGCCAACGGACTGGAAATTACCCCGAAAGCCATTTGAAAGTGTCAGGGTTCGGGGTTCAGGAATGGGGAAGCAACCATTAGATTGTGAAGGGGTTGTACTTCCTGTCTTATCCCTCCGCCCCCTGAACCCTGAACCCTAAACCCACCGCTTGCCCCGGTGCCGGCAAATTTTCTTCAACCTCGAATCTCCCAACCAAGGATCCCAGTCCATGTTGTTCATGCTCGACAATTACGATTCCTTCACTTTCAACCTGGTGCAGTACCTGGAAGCGCTGGGGCAGGAGGTGGTGGTGCGGCGCAATGACAAGATCACGGTGGCGGAGGTGCTGGCGCTGAACCCGAAACTGATCGTGGTTTCGCCCGGTCCCTGTTCGCCGGCGGAGGCCGGCATCTCCGTGCCGCTGATCCAGGCGGCGGCGGGAAAAATTCCGCTGCTCGGGGTCTGTCTTGGGCATCAGAGCATTGGCGCGGCCTTTGGCGGGAAGATCGTCCGGGCGGCGCGTATCATGCACGGCAAGACCTCGCAGATCACCCATGACGGCACGGGCGTTTTCGCCGGGCTCAAGAGCCCATTCACGGCCATCCGCTACCACTCGCTGGCCATTGAGAAGGCGACGCTGCCGGCCTGTCTGGAAATCACCGCCACCAGCGAGGACGGTGAGATTATGAGTGTCCGCCACCGGGAACACTGTGTCCACGGCGTCCAGTTCCATCCGGAATCGATTTTGACCCCAACCGGGAAGCGGCTCTTGGCTAATTTCCTGGAGTTTGCGAAAGCTTGACAGCAAAAGCGAACGTTGAACATCGAACATTGAACGTCGAACAGGAAACGGTGGCGGATGACCATGCAACCCATTTTGAACAAACTCCTTAGTCGTATCGACCTGACCCGGGTGGAGATGAGCGGCGCCGTTGAGGCGATTATGACCGGGCAGGCAACGCCGGCCCAGATCGCGGCGTTCCTGACCGCACTGCGCATGAAGGGCGAGACCGCGGCGGAACTGGCGGCGGCGGCGCAGGTCATGCGCCGGCATGCCGTGTTCATTGACGCCGGGGCGCAGACGGTGATCGACACCTGCGGCACCGGCGGCGATGGCGCGCACACGTTCAACATCTCCACCGCCGCGGCGTTTATTGCGGCCGGCGCCGGACTGTGCGTGGCCAAGCACGGCAACCGCGCGGTGTCGAGCAAGTGCGGCTCGGCAGATGTGCTGGCCGCGCTCGGGGTGAACCTGGACGCGCCGCCGGCCGTGGTAGAACAGTGCATCCAGGAGCATGGCATCGGGTTCCTGTTCGCCCAGAAAATGCATCCCGCGATGAAGCATGCCGGGCCGGTGCGCAAGGAACTGGGGTTCCGCACGATCTTCAATATGCTCGGGCCGCTCTGCAATCCGGCCGGCGCCACGGGGCAGGTGCTGGGCGTGTTTGCGCCGGAACTGTGCGAGATGTTCGCGCAGGCCCTTAAGGATTTGGGTTCACGCCGCGCCCTGGTCGTGCATGGCCTGGACGGCTTGGACGAGATCACGGTTACCGGCCGCACCCGGGTCTGCGAACTGCGCGACGGCCGGATCAAAACCTATGAACTGGACGCCGAACGGCTCTTCGACGGCTGCGCCGACGCCAGGGAACTGGCTGGCGGCGATGCCGCGGAAAATGCCGCGATCCTGCGCGGCATCCTGGACGGCTCGGTCGCCGGCGCGAAACGGAACGTCGCCCTGATCAATGCCGCCGCCGCCATCGTCGCCGGGGAAAAAGCCGACCGCATCGAAGACGCTCTGACCCTGGCCGAAAAAAGCCTCGACTCCGGAGCCGCCCGAAACAAACTCGAACAACTCATCAAAGCCACCACATAATACGAATCGGGGGATGGCATCCTCCCATCCCCCGAGACCCCCTGGAGGGTGGCAGTGGCCACGTTCCCTTTTGAAAGACAGAATTTGCGAAGTGCGCTGGCGGCCAATG
>CAITSE010000350.1 GCA_903894975.1 uncultured Lentisphaerota bacterium | reverse complement strand
AGAACGCCATCTCCCCGATTTTTCATTCTCTGCACAGCGGCAGAGCCATAACCAGGCACAATCCCGCGCAGAGCAGGCTGGCGCCGGTGAGGCCGAGGAACGGGATCAGGAGGCTGCCGGCCAGGAGGGCGCCGAGGCTGGCGCCGAACAGGTCCGCGGCATACAGGCGCGCCGGTGCAGCTGTGGTGCCGGTGGTTGACGCCAGACGGACGGCCGCGGGATAGGCCGCGCCGGTGAGCCAGGCCAGGACAAATGCCGCGGCGGCCAGCAGCGTCTGTCCGGTCCAGGGACCGGCCATTGCGGCTGCGCGCACCAACCACGGCAGGCCCGCGGCGGCCAGGGCGAGAACGAACCCGATCCGGGCCAGGCGGTTGCTGGCCGAACACTCTTTCCCCAACGCCCCTGCGGCACCGCAGGCGCCCGCCGCCAGACCGGCCAGGAACACGGTGAAGATCAGGCCGACCTGACGGTTCAGCGCGCCAAAGGCCGCCTGCAACCCCAGCAGCAGCACGATCTCCAGGGTTGACGCGGCGAACCCGGCGGCAAAGATCATTCGTCCCGGAGCACGCTGCCGAAACAGGAAACCCAGACAGAACAGGCCGGCTCCAGCCGCCGCGACCAGGCCGCCGGCGCCACCGACACGCTCCAGCCAGTGCCGCGCCTGCAAACGGAACAGTACCGGCTGGGAATCACGGTTCACGGGCGCCGGCAACGCCGCGGCCCGTTCCAGATCGGACAAGCGGTCCGGGTCCAAGGTCGCGGCCAGCCAGGAACGGGTCAGGAGGCGCACCGGGATCCGTGATGCCGCCAACCGGCCGGCGATGTCCGCGGTCAGCGGTCCGTCCGAGGCCAGCAGGAAGACGCGGTCGCCGGGCAGCAGCAGGACATGACGGAACACGCTCCGGGCCGTGGCCGTCCCGCACGCCAGCACGGCGGCCAGGTCCAGGCCCACATAATTCTGGTACTGGCCGAGCGGCAGGGCCACGACGCCGTCCGGGGTCAGCACGGCCTTAGCGGCGGCCAGGGCTTCGACGGTGTAGAAGCGGTTGATCTGGAGGGTGTCCGGGGGCGGCAGGTCCAGGATGATGACATCGTAGCGCCGGCCGTCGGCGCCGCGGTTCAGCCAGAGCCGGCCGTCGGCCGGGATGCGGAGGCGGCGGAGATCGGACTGGGCCGGGGGGACGAAGCGGTCCGCCGCGGCGAGGATGGCGGGATCGGCTTCCACACAGTCCAGGCCGAGTACGGGATGTTTCAAGATTTCACGATCGACCCCGGTCAGAGAGCCGCCGATCAGCAGCACCTGCCACGCGTCGGGGCGTTGGGCCAGAGCGAAGTGCGCCGGCTCTTCCGCGCGTTCGGTCTGACCGGTCGAGGCCAGCGGCAACCCGTTGCCGTGCAGGGTGAATTGCTCCCCTGCCCGCGTCATCACGAGACTTTCATAGGCTGATGGCAGGCGCGCCGTCACCGTGCTTCCCGGGTGCAGCCAAGCCAGACTCCGCAGGTCCAGGTCGCCGCCGGCGCAAACGCCGATGAGGGCCGCGCTAAGGACCAAGGTCACAACCGCCGCGCCCCAGCGGGCTTCGCGCCAGAACAGCCAGACCGCGGCGCCGAACCCGACGGCGGCGGCCACGGCCAGGTTCTGGAACGGGTCCAGACGGCCCAGGAACAGGAAGGTCGCCAGCGCGCCGCCGGCGACGCCGCCGGCGGCATCGGCGGCATAGGCCAGGCGGGCCGAGGAGGTATCGTCACCGCCCGCCGTTTTCCGGGCAAGCGCCGTGGCCACAGGCACGAGAAAGCCGGCGAGCAGGCACCCGGGCGTGAGCACGAACAGGCTGACGGCAAAGGCGTCACCGAAACCGCCGGCTACGCCCGGCGGCAGGAATCTATTCCGCAAGAATCGCAACCCGAGCAGCATCAAAACAGGCAGCAGCGCGGACGCGCCCAACCCAGCGGCCAGCCACAAGCCCGGATGCCGCAACCGGCCGGCGCCGCGCCCAAGCCACGCGCCCAGCCCGCCCGCCAGCAGCCAGTTGCCGAGCAGCACGCCCAGCACCAGCTCGTTCACCGCCAGCGCCGCCGTCAGTTCCCGGAACAGCACCAACTGCACCGTGACGGACACCCACCCGAGCGCCCCCGCCCCCACCACCGCCGCCCGTCTTCCATCCATATTCATTCCGTCCTCCTGCAAGCCGAACCATAATCTTCTAGAAAAGAGGAGAGAATGGCATCTCACCGACTCTGCCGCTTTATCTCCAACCGGTTATAGAACTTCGGTGGGGGCGAAGCGGTCGTCGGCGTGGAGTGTGCCGGCGGCGATTTCGGTGATGGCGAATTCCGGTTCATCCAAGGCCAGCAGACGCTGAAGCAGACGGCGGTCGGTCTGCAGGGAGACCGCGGTTTCACCGCCGCGCCGGTAAGTGACGCGGTAGGCGTTTTCGGGCGCCCGCAGGGTACGTATGCCATCCTCCGCGACGGCGCCCGCCTGGAATCGGGCACGGTACTGGTCCACGGCGGCACGGATGGGGGACGAATTCGGGGGCAGGCTGGCGGCGCCCGCCCCGGCGGCAGGAAGAACCGTCCGCGCCGGCGGCTTCTTCCGCCCGCGCGCCAGCGACGGCAACTGCGGGGGCGGCGGGAACGAGTACGGCTGTCCCAGGATGCCCCGGATGAGCCGTTCACATTCCGCCACTCGCGCCAGCTCCGCCTCGCGCTCGAGGAGAAGGCCGGTGAGCCGGATTGGATCGTCGGGTTTCATTCCCGGCGGAGGGTCCTTTGGGTGGGGGGAAAAGACACAACAACGGAAAAACGGAAGGACGGAACAACGGGAAAACAGAACTCATGGGGTCCGGCGGGGCCGGGCCAGGAGATCAGTTTTCGGAGGATTCGGCAGCGGCCGGCGCGGATTTGGCATCATGCGCCTCGCGGCCGGCGGCGGTCTTTTTCACGGCGGCGGGTTTGGCGGCGCCCGGGGTTGGCACGCCGGCGCGGCGGGGCTGAGGTTCCAACCGCAGCCAACCGGCCACCGGACTGGGCGGCGGCGGATAGGAGAACACTCCGGGCTCGCCTACCACCTGTTCGATCTGCGTCTCCAGCTCGACGATGTGGCGGTACGCTTCGGCGCGTTCCGTCAACAACCCGTCAATCTTGACGCGAGCCTCGTATGCCGACTTGATCACCTCGGCGTCCGCGCCCATGACGATCTCGACAAAGCCGAGACGTTTGGGGGTTCCCGGTTTCTGGGTCATGTGAGTTCTCCTTCAGGGTTACCAGTGTGCGTAAAAATCAGCGTGGGCCGGCCGGCGCATCATTGTCAGGATTTCTTGCCCACCACTTTACGGATGAGGCGTTTGAGTACGGTTCCCGGATCAGGAACCAGGGAATGATCATCCGCCGTCTGAGCCTTTCCAGGTGCGGCCAGCGCCGCCGGAGCAGCCCCGGCGCGGGCCGCCAAGACCGCGGCCGCCCGGGCGGCAGTGGCCGGATCGGCGTCGGTGGAAAGGAAGCGCAGCAACGTCTCGGGCAAGGCCGGATTGCCGGCGAGCCGCTGCCGGACCATGGGGACCGGATCAATGCTCAGTCGCTTGCAGGCCGGCAGGGAAAGTTGCGCCGAAGCGGCGGCCAGGGCTCGCAGCGCGGGCAGGCGGTGGCCAGCCCAGCCTTCAGCGACGCCGGACTTCAGGCCAGTAATTTCGCACCCGTGGACAGAAAGATGCGCCGCGAGTTCTTCCCCGCCATGCCGGAGCAGGAGCCCGGCCTGTTCCGCGGTCAGGCCGGGCCGGGCCGCCAGGAGTTTGGCCAGCCTCGGGTCCGGTTCACGGCAGAGTTCGCTCACGGCCGCCGCGGGCAGCGCCAGGTTGGCCGCCAGGACACGCCACAGGGCGGGGTCATCAACCTGGGCCAGCCTGAGCGCCACGGCCGCGTCCAGGTGCGGGTTGGCGGCCAGGGCCAGGCGCACTTCCGGATCAACGTCCTCGGCCAGGCGTTTCTGGATGACCGGCGGCAGATCCGGCTTGGCGGCGATAATGGCGCGGATGGCGGGGGTCCCTTTTTCCGTCCAGCCCAGCAGTTCATCTTCCGAGAGGCGGCGGCGGGCGACGGCCTGTTCCTGCAGACGCGGGTGCCGGCTGAAGCACAGGGATTCCAGGATCGACTCCGGCAGGCTTTCACGCTGGAGGAGGAAGAACTGCCGGTAAAAATCATCCGAGTCCGCCCATTCCAGGAGTTGTTCGTCTCCGACCCTGGCATCCAGAAGGACGGCGGCGCAGGCGATGAGGTCGTCGCCGCCGGTCAAGTCATGGAGCACGCCGGCGTCGAGCCGCGGATTGTGCGCCAGGCTGGTGCGCACGAACCCGACAGGGTCGCGGGCCAGCGTGGCCTGCAACCGGGCTGGCAAAGCCGGATTGGCCGCGAGCCTGGCCCGCACCGCGGGATCCGGATCGCCCGCCAACTCTTCGGCCAGGGTCAGGGAAAGCTGCCGGTTCCGGGCCAGCAGGTCGCGGGTTTCACGACCGCCACTGCCGGCCAGTTCCTCCAAGATCTTGGCCGGCGTACGCGAATGCCGCACCAGGGCGCCGGCCAGTTCCGAATTAGCCGCCGAACGCCCGGCCAGTTCCTCCAGAATTTTGGCCGGCGTGTCAGGCCAGCCGGAGAGGAACAAATCCGACTCCGGCTCCGCCGCGGCGGCCAGTTGGCGCAGGAAACGCGCCGGCACCATGTCCCCTTTGAACTGCCGCAATGCGTCCGCCGCGCCTCCTGAACGGAGAACGGCATCCAATTCCTCAAATGAAACAACGCGGGGCATGTAGGGATCACAACAGGGCAAAGGTGGTCGAACCGGGCTTGAATGTACCGTCATTCCGCGGTCCGTCCACTCCGACGGCCGGAGAAAAGGTGGATCGGGGTGCTGTGGGGAAGACTTCCATCGACGGCCCTCGAGAGCCGCCGAGAGCAGTCGAGAACCGTCGAGCCCCCGCGCGATCTTCACCACAAGCCACAAACATTTACCAAGTTGTGCCCGACGCAGACCGGATGTATGTTTTACGCCGTTGCCCGGGGCTTCGGGTCTGGCAGGATTGGTTTGGCTTTCGAGGCAGGCCGCGTCCCTCCAGGTTTCCCGGGGGTTCTTTTGGGATCTGCCAAGCCGGGGAGAACCGTTTTGCAGTTTCAATGTTCCCATTGTGCCGCCGTGCTGGAAGGCGATCCGGGCTCCGGCGAAGCAACTGCCTGCGAAATATGCGGCGCGGTGGCCGTTGTCCCGCCCGACCCGTTTTCCCCCGGCGCGGTGCTGGGGGAATACGCCGTTCGGGAACAGCTCCCGTCAGAAGAAGGCGGGCACGTCCTGGCGGCCGTAAACCTGACGACCGGCGCCCCCGTGCAGTTGTATCTGCCCGACCCGGCGCGACTGGCGGCTCCCGGCGCGGCCGAAGAGTTTTACCGCCGGGCGGCGGCCGCCGCCCAGCTCCGGCACCCGAATCTGGTGTCCGTGCTCGAAGCCGGCCAGGCAGAGGGCCTCACCTTTCTAGTCGTCGAAGCGGTGGAAGGCACCACGCTCAACCATGTCTTGGCCCACAGCGGCCGCCTGGTTCCGGAGCGGGCGCTGGATATCGCGGCCAAAATCAATCAGGCACTGGATTTCGCCTGGCGCGAACAGCAGCTCCCCCATCTGGATGTCCGGCCGGAAAACATTCTGCTCACGGACAACGCCGTGAAACTGACGGGGTTCGGCCTGCCTCACCCGGCCCTGAACCCGCGAAATATTCCCGCGGAAAACTGGCTGGGCGACGCCGCCGGCCTGGCGCCGGAACGCTTTCTGGGCAAGCCCGCCCCGGACCATCGCACCGACATCTACAGCCTCGGCGCCGTCCTTTATCAATGCCTCACCGGGAAACCGCCCTACCAGGGACGCCGGCCCGGGGACACGGCCCAATTACACCTGCTGCAGAAACTGACCCCGCCGCGCAAGCTCAACCCCGCGGTGACGGAACCGGTTTCCAGGCTGGTTGAGATCATGCTCGCCAAACGGCCGGAACACCGCTATCAGGACGGCACCCAGCTTGACGCCGACCTGACGGCGGTCCGCCACGGCAAAACGCTGTCGCGGTCGCCGGCCCGCGGCTCCCAAAAACCGCTGCCGCCGCCGGGCGTGGTCCGCATCGCCGGTCAAAACATCCCGCCGCCCGAGGTGAAAAATCCGCTGCCCATGGGGCTGTGGATCGGTCTGGCTGCGGGCGCGGCCGTCCTCCTGGTCGCGGGCGGCGGCCTGCTCCTGGCCGGAGGAAAACACGCGCCCAAGCCGAACAATGTTCCAGCCATCGTCACACTGGGCATAGCCAAGCCCGTCCCCGCCACCGCAACGGGCTCTTCCCGGACGACAACCAGCGGCACGGCGGCGACCGGCGCCAGCGCTGGAAAACTCACTCCGACCGCGGCCGTCTCCCTGCCCCTGACAACAACGGCCGCGACCGCGCTCACCCCGCCGCCGGCGCCCATTCCCGTCGTCAATCTGCCACCACCGCCGACAACGACGACGGAAAAACCCCAGTCCGAAGTCCCGGAAAACGGCACCGGCCTTTCTGCCCAGTATTTCTCCGGCGGCGACACCACCAAGACGCCCCTCACCCGCACGGACCCATGCATCAACTTCACCTGGAATGAAAAAACGCCGGCGCTAGGGTTTCCCAGGGACAATTTCACCGCGCGCTGGACCGGCCAAATCCTGCCCCGCTATTCCGGCTTGTACCGGTTCATTGCGGATGTGGACGACGGCGCCACGCTCACAATCAACGGCACAATCGTATTCTCCCGCTTTTCCTATGACAAAAATGAGGTCTCCGGAACCATCCGGCTCGAAGCGGGGAAGAAAGCGGATTTCTGTTTGGACTACATTCAAGGCAGCGGTTCCGCGCGCATCATCCTCTACTGGTCCAACCTGAGCCAACCCAGGGAAATCGTCCCCCAGGGATGCCTGTTCCCTTCTTTCAGCGGCACCCCGCCGCCCTTTCCAGTTTCCAAAAATGCGAACAAAAGCGCCTCGGACAAGATCCCGGCGAACCCCGTGTTCTCGCCGCCGCCCGGAATCTACCGGACCCTGCCGGCCGTCACCCTGGCCTGCACCACAACGGAAGCCACCATCTGTTATTCCAACGACGGCAGAAAGTCCTGGGAGCAGAACCTCCGGTACGCCAATCCGGTGACGCTGGACAAAACCACCACCATCATCGCCGCCAGCCAGATGCCCAACGGGGGAAAGCGCTCCTCCGAAACCACCGGGGTCTATTCGACTCCCCCCGCGGAACTCGTCAAGCTGAAAATCACCGAGAACACCAGAACCACGTCCGCCGCGGAGCATCTGCTCAAGAATTCGTATGACGGAACCGTATCCCCGCGTCTCACTCCAGACATCTTCACCCTCAAGAAAGAGCAGTCGGCGACCTACGAACTGGATTACCCCAAGGCCGTCCTGGAACTGCGCATTGCCAGGCCCCTACTTGACGCCAAACCCATCCGGATCGAAGTCCGCACCGGCAGCAAAGAGCCCTTCCAATGGGTTCCCGTGGTCGACAGCCTGAAACTGGCCGGACCGACGGGCAAGCTCAACGTCTATCCGCTGCCGTATTGCCCCCGGAGCATCAATCGGGAGGTGCGCATCACCGCGCTGACCGACACTATCTTCCTCGACGAGGTCGAATTCTGGGGCGTGAAATAAGCACACGCCGGTGCGGCAAACGGCACCCCGACCTCTCATCCGGCGGCGGTGCGGCCGCGGTAGGCGCGGGGCGGCAGGCCGGTGCGACGGGCAAACCTCCGGCTGAAGTAATTCGGGTCGGCAAAGCCCAGCCGGGCGGCGATTTCTTTCACGCTCAGGCGGGTGCCCAGCAGCAGTTCCCGGGCACGGCCGAGTTTCAGGTCCATCGCATATTCCCAGGGGGAGACGCCGGCGGCGGCCTTGAACAGCCGGCAGAAATGATACTTGGAATACCCCGCCTTCCGGGCCAGTGAGTCCAGATTCGGACAATCTTCGGTCACCAACGCCAACAGCCTTGTCTCGTCCCGGCCGGGCGCCGCCGGGCCCGGGACCTTCATCAGCTCAAAAAAGAGCCGGATCAGAGCGCCGGAAAGGTTCAGTTCCCGCATCCCGGAGCGGGCCCCGGCCAGCCGCAGGAGGGTGGAGAACACCGCCTTCACCGCCGGGGCCCGGCCGATGCGTCGCACCGGATCCGCCACGGTGAATCCCGCCAGCTGTGCCAACCGTTCCACATAGGCCCCGTTGAAATGGAGCCAGCGGATGTCCCAGCCCGCCCGCGGATCGGAAGCATAACCGTGAGACTGGCCACGTGGCACAAAAAAAATATCGCCGGCCGCAATCGGATGGGTGACCGTCCCCAACCGGTAAGTGCCGCAGCCGTCGGTACAGAAAATGAGCAGGTTTTCGCCGAAAGTGCGGTCAACCAGGACATGTTGGTTCGTTTTCCAATGCCCGACCACATTCACCCAGGCCTCAAGCAGATGCTCCCGCGGGGACGGCGCCGCAGTGGCATGCCGCTTAAGCGAAGGCCGGATCATGAGAAACCTCCCGCCGTACCGGAGGAGAGAACGCCCGGACGGATTAAGCAATATAATCTAGATTTTAGCAACCGACGGCCGTTGCCGGAACCGTTTTTTCGGTCATAGTCAAATGAAAAGAACGTGCTTTCCCGGGTAAGCCGCCCGTCCGGCAGTTTCCGCAATATCGTCCATGTTATCCATTAGGTCCGATCTCCGTCCCGTTTTTGCCGCTTCCGGTTTTTCCCGAAAGGAACCTCCCCATGGCCAGCCCCGATGTCATTCCCTGCCGCCCCGCCTGGAAAGGGACCATGACCGACCGCGAACGGTTCAATGCGCAGATGCATTACCGTCCGGTGGACCGCTGTTTCAACATGGAGTTCGGCTACTGGGAGGAAAATTACAGCCAGTGGCAACCGTTCGTGGACAATGGGATCAAAAACGAGGGGCAGGCCAACCGGTTTTTCAGCTTCGACGTCATCCACAACCAGGGCGGCCCCTGGCTGCTGCCGGCCTTTGAATACAAGCTTCTCTCGGAGACCGCCACCAGCAAAATCATCCGCGACGGCACCGGCCTGATCTGCGAGGTGCCCAAGGACGGCCACAGCACCATCCCCCACTACACCGGCTCCTCCATCACCAACCCCGAAGAATGGAAGCAGGCCAAGCGTGAGCACCTGAACCCGGACAACCCGGCGCGCCGGCCCGACCTCGCCGCCTTGAAACGCCGCTTCCCCGACGACCGCACCTTCCCCGCCGGCATCGACTGCGGCTCCATGATCGGCCGGGTCCGCAACCTGCTCACCGTGGAAGGGCTCGCTTACTCGATCTACGACTATCCGGAGATGGTCGAAGACATGATCGAAAACGAGTGCGTGCTGGTGGAGAATTATCTCGACGCCGTGCTGCCGCACGTCCATTTCGACTATGCCACGGGCTGGGAGGACATCTGCTTCAAGAACGGCCCGCTCGTGTCCGTGCAGTTTTTCAAGGACCTGATCGCCCCGCGTTACAAGCGCATCCAGCAGCGGCTGATAAAGCACGGCATCGACCTCTGGTACACCGACTGCGACGGCGACGTCCGGCCGATCCTGCCCATCTTCCTCGAGTGCGGCATCAACTGCCTGTTCCCCTTCGAAGTCCTCTGCTGCTGCCATCCCGGCGAACTGCTCAAGCAATACGGCAAAGAGTTGCGCATCATGGGCGGGGTGGACAAGACCCAGCTCGCCAAAGGCCCGGCCGCGATCACGGCCTACCTGGAATCCCTGGCGCCCCTGGTCGAACGCGGCGGCTACATCCCGTTCTGCGATCACCGCTGTCCGCCCGACGTCTCCTGGGAGAACTACTGGTTCTACCTGAACCTTAAGGAAAAGATGTTCGGGATGAAGTGACAGCAACGCTCCCGGGGACAGAAAGCGGGCCGCCCCGGGAAACGCTTGACATCCCTGGTGCGCCGGCAAGATGGCGCAAACGGAAAAACGGAAGGACGGAAAAACCGGTGGTCTTGCGCCCGGCGGAATCACACCGTCACACCGTCACACCGTCACACCGTCCCCTCAGACGACCGGAAGATTCAGAGACATCTGGCAGGCGCGCAGGGTGTTGCGCATGAGCATGGCGATGGTCATGGGGCCGACGCCGCCCGGGACCGGGGTGATCCAGGAGGCTTTCTCCGCAACCTCCCTGAAGACCACGTCGCCGCACAGACGGGACCCGTTCCTGGCCGCGGGATCAGCGATGCGGTTGATGCCGACGTCGATGACGACCGCGCCGGGCTTGACCATGTCGCCCTTGACGAACTCGGGCTTGCCGATGGCCGCGACCAGAATGTCGGCCTGGCGGCAGAAGGCGGCGATGTCCGGCGTACGGGAGTGGCAGATCGTGACCGTGGCATCGGCGCCCTTGGCCTTCTGCATGAGCAGTGCGGCGATGGGCTTGCCAACAATGTTCGAGCGACCGATGATCACCGCGTGCTTGCCGGCGGGGCTAATCCCGCTGCGTTCCAGCAGGACCATGACGCCCCAGGGGGTGCAGGGCAGAAATCCGTCCTGGTCGCCGATCAGCATTTTGCCGACGTTGTAGGGGTGGAAGCAGTCCACGTCCTTGCGCGGGTCCAGAGCTTCGATGATGACGCGCTCGTCGATATGTTTGGGCGGCGGCGACTGGACCAGGATGCCGTGGATGCCGGGATCGCGGTTCAGGCGCGCGACTTCGGCCAGCACCTCGGCTTGGGTGGCGGTGGCAGCCAGCACGACCTTGTCGGAGCGGAAGCCGAGTTCGGCAGCCTTCTTTTCCTTGCTGTTGACATAGACGCGGGAGGCGGGGTCGTCCCCGACCAGGATCACGGCGATGCCGGGGCGGGCGCCGTGCTTCTGCATCAGTTCCGCGGCCAGGACCGCCGTCTCACGGTTGACCTGTTCGGAAATGGCCTTGCCGTCAATGATCTGCGCCGCCATATGAGGGAGTCTCCGCGGGAATGGATGGGAGAAAAAAGGTTTTAGTCGGAATGAATAATGTAATCCCGCCCCGCCGCCCTGCCCCGGCCCCGGCCAGGCGCGAACAGCCGTTTTTCTCACGGAGGCACGGCGGCACGGGGAATTCCATCGAGACATTTCCCTTTCCTCACCGTGCCTCCGTGCCTCCGTGAGAAAAATCTCTTTTCATCTCCCGCTTATCGCGCTCCTATGGCCAGGGTGTCACCGCCGGGGGGGCGACCCTGGCCGGGGTCGATCTCCTCCGCGCCGGGGGTGGGCTCGGGACGGATGATGAACAGGGTGATTTCCGGGCGGGCGCCCAGGCGCAGGGGCGGGCCCCAAGTGCCAACGCCGCGGGAGACATAGAAATCCAGACCGTCCGGGAACCGGTGCAGGACGCCTTCCGGCCAAGGGAAAATCATCCGGACCATCCAGCCGAAGGGGAAAACCTGGCCGCCATGGGAATGGGCGGAGAGCTGCAACTCAGCCCGGGTCAGGGCGGGTTCGGCCACTTCCGGCCGGTGCTTGAGCAGGATGGTGTAACGCAGGTCACGGCGGCGCGGCAGGACCCATTCCTCGGGATCGGCGGCGCCCGGAATACCCTCCTGAACCAGGCCGCCATGAGGATCGTCAATGCCGGCGACGCGCCAAAAGGCTCCTACCGGTTGGGCGGTGTTGCGCAGCAGGTCGAACCCGGCCGCCTGCACCAGAGGCAGGGAACGTTCCAGTCCCGCATAGGCATCATGGTTTCCGGTCACGGCAAACTTGCCCAGGGGCGCCGTCACGGCGGCCAGGGGAGCCAGGGCTTCGCGCACCTGGTGCTGGACGCCGTCGACCAGATCGCCAACGCTGAGGATGAGATCCGGCTTGAGCGCGGTCAATGCGGCGGCGATCTCGCCCGGCAGCGCCTGCCGCGAGGTGGGGCCGATATGCGCGTCGGCTAGCAGCGCGACCCGCAGCGGCGGGGTGTCGAAGGCCAGGCGGTTGCTGCGGACTTCTACCTCGCGGATTTCGATCTGGCGCGCTTCCCGGAGGCCGGCCAGGAAGGCGGCAACGGTCAGGCTCCAGGCGAGCCAGGCGGCGACGCGCGGCGCCGGCCGGAGCCACGGACGCAACCGGGGCATGATCAGGGCGATCAGGCGCGCCGCCAGTTCCACCACGGCGAGCGCCACATGCAGGCAGAACAGCCAGAAGAGCAGCACCAACCAGGTGTCGCACCATAGCAATCCGGCCCGGAGCAGCGGATAGGGCAGCCAGGGGTCGCCGACCAGCCGGAGCAGGGGCAGCCCCGCGGCAGGGCTGGCAAGGCAGAACACCGCGATGGCAAAGATCCGGCCGCGTCCGCCCGCCCGGCGGAGAGCCAGGAGGACCGCGCCCGCCATGAGCAGGTTCACGGCCAGGAAAAAAAGGAGAAAGATCGACACGGGGTGGAACGATTCCCTAGAATCTTTTTGCGGATGCGAAGAAGCGACAGAACGCGAAACCGGCACCGCCTAAAGGCGGAACTCCGAACTCGGACGGTCCGCTCCACGTTGGGATTTCCCACTTTAGTGGGGGCTGTTCAACTCTTTGCCTGCTAATAAATAACAGTTCTTAAGTTGACGCGCATGCCTGCCGGGGCTTCCGAAGCGGACTTCGGCTTACGGCACCGGAACGGGTACCGGCGACGGCGCGGGCGGCCGGTTCAACCCGTTCACCACCTGCGGCCGGTTGTCCACGATCGGTTTTCCCTGGTTGTAGAGGCCGATGCGGCGGTCGATTTCCGCCCGTTGCGCGTCGGCGGCGGGATTGGTTCCCGGCGGCGGGAACAGGGTCAGCGCCTTTTGCGCGGCTTCAATCGCGTGGGGGAAGTCGCCGTTGGCGGCAAAGGCGACGCCGAGGGTATCGAGGCAGTTAGGATCCCGGCCCTGGGTGAGAGTGACGGCGTGCTGGGAAAAAGTCAGGGCTTCGACAGGGTTACGGAGGCGGGGATCGGGCAGCGTGGCCAGGTACCAGGCCAGGTTGTTGAAGGATTCGGGCTTGTCGGCGCGGTAATAGATGGAGGCTCGGTAATGCTCAATGGCCTCCTCGACCTGACCCATGCTGTCCAGAAGCTGAGCAAGACGGAAACGGCTGTCAGTGTTGTACTTGTCAGCCTTGACGGCCTCGCGCAGGGCGGCTAGTGCCTCCGCGCGCATCCCCTTCTGTTCCAGGAGCATGCCGTAGCAGGTCCAGGAACGGGCGTCGGGGCGCATCCGGATGGCCTGGGCGTAAACCGAGATGGCTTCGTCACGTTTGCCCATGCCGGCCAGGGTGGTGGCCAAGTTATGGCAGGCGTCAGCATAGCCGGGGTTGAGGACCATGGCCTGCTTGAAATGCATGGCCGCCTCTTCGAGGTCGCCGCGGCCAGCCAGAATCGACCCGTAATTGTTCCAGGAAACCCAGGCCGAGGGGTTCTTTTCCTTTACCGACTTCCAAAGCGTTTCATGGTTTTGGAAAACCTCGGCCTGCATCCAAGTCATAAAGCTGAAACCGGCCAGGAGCAGCGTGGCCAGGATCGGCCCGGCGCCGCGCAGGCCGGACGGCAGACTGTTCCAGATCAAAGAGACCGTGGAAACGGCAAAGATGACGATGATGGGCAGGGAGATGTAGAGCCAGTGGTCAGCCACAAAGGAAAACTGCATGAACATGGCGGGGAAAAAGCCCAGGAGCGGCCCCAGGGTGATGACGAAGAAAACGAGCACGAAAACCAGGTTCCTGATCCACTCGGTGGTCGCCTTCAGGACGAAAAGGCAACCCGCGCCGAGCCAGACCATCGCCACCCCCAGCACCAGCAGCCAATGCTCCTGCCAGAACAGGGCTTTGGTCCAATTTTCGGGATTGCCTTCGAAGAGCAGGGTGAGCGTCATCAGAGCATACGCCACGGCGGCGGTGATGGTGCGGGACAGCGTGCCCGGCTTCATGACCAGCAGCGGCAGGAGCAAGAAGCCGCCGGCCAGCCAGAGCACGGTGCCCGGGAAGAGCAGGAAAGCCGCCTGCCGCATGGCGGCGCCGTCGTACGCAATGCGCCCGCGGATCATGTCCACCATCATGGCCACAGTCGGGTCGATGAAATCCCAGCGGGGATAGACGGCGGAGAGAGTATCCGGCAGCAGGATATGGCGCAGATAGAAGGTGACGGCCCGGCCGCTGAGGGCGAGGCCGGTGAGCGCGCAACGGAGCGGCTCCTTCATGGCGTCCGGCATGCCACCCGAGGGCCGGTATTGGAATTTCAGGGTGACGTAGCCCAGGAACAAGGCCAGGAGGAAGAAAGGGGCCGTGGCCGCGGCATCGCGCCAGGTGAGGCGGTCACGCCGCCACCAGCAGAACAGAAGCATGATGGGCGCAAGCACGACCACCGTGCTCTTGGCCAGGAGCGCCGCCAGGAAAAGCGCCACGGACGCCGCCAGCCAGCCGTACTTGACCGGCGCGTTTTCGCCGGGCTTGAGGATGGGCCAGACCAATGCGCCGACCAGGACAAGCGTCAGCAACGGAGGCACAGCAAGCCAGGCCAGTTCCCACGCTCCGCCGGTGCCTTGGGTGATCTTGAAAAGCAGCCAGGTGATCCAGCCCAGCACGGCGGCGCACACCCCCAGCGTGAAGAGCAAGCCGAGCCGGCCCCATTTCCCCTCGCGGCCCTTTTCATCCGTATCCTCATACTTGAACCAGGCCATCAACGTCAGCAACAGGAACAGCAGGGACATCGTATTTTTCTTTTCCGAGATCCAGGCGACCGACATGACGTTGACCGGGTGCAGTGCGAAAACCGCCGCCGCCAGCCAGGCGCCGGGCATTTTCAGATATTTCAGCAACCGCCACAGCAGTAGCGAGTTAATGACATGCAGAAGGATAGTGGTGACATGATAGCCGCAGACGATCTCCCGGAACCTGGAGAAAAAGGCCGCAATCCCGGGGAAAGCGGTGCCCATGGTGTTGGGCATGCCGAAGTATTTGTATTCCACCCAGAAGAAGGTGGAGGTTAAAGGAAAATAATCGGGGGTTTCCCGCTGGGTGATGTCCCAGATGTGCTTGAGCCCGTCCAGGCCGGGCAGAAAAATAAAGGGATTGGTGGTGAGCAGGACGTCGTCATCCCAGATCAGGCCGCCGGTCATGGCGGGGATATAGACCACGAGGGTCACGAGCGCCATGAGAATGGCCAGGAACCAGGGATTACGGATTGCCCGTTCGAACGCGGTCAAGTCGGCGGGACGGGACCAAACCACCGGCCCGGGGAATTCCCGGACCGCCGGAGCGGCCTTCGGAGCGGCCTTGCGTTGCGGCTTTCCAGCCATAAGTGCGTCAACCCTTCTTGGTCGTCAGCCCGGTCGCCCGGCCCGGCCGATGGCCGGAATGGGCACGAGTTTTGTAATGTAGCCCGCCATCGCGCCAGTGTCTTACGGGCCGGCTGGCATCGTCCGGGCATTCGTTTCCGCCGCTTTTCGGGCGCGGCCGTAGGAATCCCGGAAAAAGGCCGCCCATTCGCGAGTGGCCACTACTTGGTCGCGGTTGCCCTGGAGCTTGCGGCCGAGCTCCGGCAGGTCGACGTGGCGGAATGGCAGGCGGTCGAGTTCGGCCATAGCCTGGGGGCAGGCGGCGGGCCCACCGGCGGCGCGGATCGCGGCCCAGGCCTCGGCCAATTCGCCATGGCAGTCAATGATCATGACCCGCAGCAGCGGCCGCAGGACCTGGAACGCAGCAGCGGTCCACTCGGGATGGTAGGTGAAGGATTGGGCCAGGAGGAAGGGATCTTCGGCGGGATCACTCATCCAGGCCCGCTCCGCCGGGGTGTAGAGATCGCGCCGGATCGGCAGGCGCCGGAGAGCATAACGTTCCGGACCGTCGGGAGCCCCGGTGCGCCGACACCAGAGCCGCTGCCCTTCCGGAGAGAGCAGGAAATCCAGAAAACGGTCGGCCAGTTCGCGGTGGGGCGCCCCGCGCAGGATGCCAACGGGATCGGCCGAGACCGAGGACCCGCCGGCCGGAGTGAGATAGCAGAGGGCGTTCGCCGCGCCATCCTGAGCCTCCCATTCCGCCTGAAAACGGCCGTAAAAATCAATGCACATTCCGGCCACCGCATCCCCGGCGGCCACATCCATGGGCACCTTGCCGGCGGAATGGGTGAAGTACCTGGCGTTGGCGCCAATCTCCTTGATCAGACGCATGGACTCGGTCCAGCCTTCCTCCAAGGCCGCGGCGGTCGCCGCCGGATCCGCCGGCGCGCGGCGACGCACGGCCTCGGCCATTTTCTGCTGAATCAACATCTCAAAAGCTTTGGCCACGGAACCGCTTTTGGACGGGTCCCCTACCCCGAGCTGGCCGGCCAGCGCCGGATTGCCCAAATCGTCCCATTGCGCCGGCGGCGGTGTGCCGGCCGGCACGGTCTCCGCCCAGCGCCGGGGATTGTAGCAGATGCCAAACGAGGTCAGGCAGACGCCGACGTAGCGATCCTTGGCATCCACCCACGTCTCGCCACCGATGGCGCCGGGAATCACCGGGGGCGCCCCCGCAAACAGCTCGGGATGACGGGAGCGGAACCCGGACGGCACCAGGATTCCGGCCAGGGCCAGCCGGTCAAGGTCGAACTGGCCGCCGCCGAAGACCACGTCGATGCCCACCCCTTCCGTGCTGGCCAGAAATTCCTGGCGCACGGCCCAGCGGATGGTCGGGGTCGCGTCCGGCTTGAGCTTGCGGTCCAGCACCGCCGTCTCCGCCTCGGCATTCCAGGCGCGGCCGGACCGCTGCCAGGCGGAACGGAACAGCGCGGTGTAGGCGCCGGCCAGGTACCGGCTGATGTCCGAAGCGCCGCCGGGGGCACGCCAATCTATGACCACCGCCTTGCCGAAGTGCGCCTGATGCCAGCGGGAGAAGGCCGGGCCGAATTCGTGCCGAATCGCCTCGTTGTGAGGAGTGACCACGACCAAAGTCAAAGCCGCCGCGGCCGGCGCCGCCTCACGCGGCCGCAACAGCAACGGCAGCGCCAGCAGAGCGCCGAGAAGAAAAAGAACCCACGCCAGATTTCGCCACATACCAAATCCCCATGCCGCGGCCGCCCGGCCGCAAAAACGGAAAGCCCAATCTAAACCCCGCGTGAACCGATGCAACTTGGGACGGCGAACCCTAACAACCCGGCGCGGTCTTGAATCATCCGAATCGCGCACGTCAGTAAGCGGACTCTCCATCCGCCCGGGCATCATGACCGTAGCGGCATCACTTCCACCGGTTCACCGGAACCGGCGAGGGCCTCAGCTTTAGACTGCCTGATGACTTCGACCATGCCGGCGAACTTTTTGGCCTGGGTCGTGCAGAAGAAGTCCCGGCACACCGCCGGGCGGGACGCGTGAATGCCGCACCGGCCGGCGACCAGATACACACAGCTTTCATCGGCGTTCTTGTCCAGGAGATGGGCGCCGCACCCCTGGGCGTGCGCAAAGGGTTCGATCACCCCGTGTTCCTGAAACATGGTCCGGTACCGGCCGGACGCGTATTCTTTTTTTGAGAGGTTGATGAGGAAAAGGCTGCAACAACAACCGCAACGGACACAGGAATTTGTCATGGGGATACTTTAGCCTGCCGGCTTCGCCTTGGACGGGCAAAGGAAATCATGGTGAAAAGGAACACGACGATAACCGCGACCGCGCCTCCGGCAAGGAAACTCCCGGCTGAACCAAACAGAACGATGGCAAATCCTCCGATCAGCGGCCCGGTGGAATGGCCCAAATCCATGATCGAGGAAAGCGCGCCCATGGAAGCGCCAAGTTCCTCTTTTTTGGCGACATCGGCCACATACGCGCTGGTCGCAACCGTGGAGAACGACATGCCAAGCCCCAGCAGCAGGCTCGCCGCGATGATCAACGGGAGCGAAGAGAGAAAAGGCACCGCGCCGATTGACACCGCGATGGCCATCAGTCCTCCCGCGATCTGGTATCGTTTGTCGATTTTGTCGGCAAGCCGGCCAAAGAACGGCTTGGTCAGCGCGATGGATACGATCTGGATCGAGAAAATGAATCCCACCGTCTTCGGGCTGAACCCGGCGTCTTTTAAATAGCCGGGACTGAAGGTCTCAAAGATCCCGAACGCAAAGTAGATGGCCAGGTCCACCAGCGCCGTGGCCAGGATAACACGATTGCACAGGATCTTGTTCAAGCTGACGAAAAAGTCTTTGACGGTCAGGCTTTTTTTCACCACCACTTCCCCGGTGGTGACGAAGAACGCCGCGATCAGGACTGGGAGCGACATGACGAAGGCCGCGACATAAACGGCCCGGTAACTGAAAAGGTCGCCCTGCCCCGCGAAAATAGAGATGATCAAGCCGCCCGTGAGCGGCGCGAGCGTCCGGCCGACGAGCGTGACCGAAGAATAGGTCCCGAGTTTTTCCCCTTTGTTTTTCTCAAAGGCCCCGGCAATGATGGCGGAGGCGATCGGCCCGAGGATCGCGGTGGCCATGCCGTGGAAGAACCGCACCGGGATCAGCAGCCAGGCATTGGTGACCAGAAGATAAAGCAGGGGTGCGGACACAAAAACCCCGGCGGAAACAAGCAGCAGCGTCTTCTTGCCGATCTTATCCGCAAGGACGCCCACCGGGAAAGAAAAGAGGATCCCGGCAAACGGAGAAACAAACGCGATGAGCCCCAGAACCTGGTCGCTGGCGCCAAGCGATTTCACCAGGTACGGCAGGACCGGGTTCTTGGAAATCGTGGTCGTAAAAATGCCGAAAAACCCAATCAACGACAGATAAAACAGGACGCCCGAGGTTTTGGTTTTCATTGCAACTCCTTCTGCGCAGACGCCCGTCACCTTAGAACTTTCTGAGCGAAAAGCGTCGTTTTCTGGTAATGATTTATCTGTGAACCCGTACAAAACAGTAGCCCGGGCAAGCCGGCCGCAATGATCAAATAGCACAAAAAACTTGGTTCCGGCTTGGCCGGGCTAGGCTGATCTATTCATGAAAGATCCGAGGTCAATCCGGCTTCAGGCACGAATCTTCGTCAGACGGCCCGCTCCATGACTGTCGCGGCTCTGACGGATCATCCGAGCCGCGAAGGCGACTGAGCGGGCAAGTCTCTCATGAATAATCCTGGGTAGAGCGTATCCGTAAATTACTCGACCGGCACGGAAATTTGTCCTGCCGGATACTTTAGCCTGACGGATTCACCGCGAAGGCGCGAAGAACACGAAGTCCGGTCGAAGCGGGTGCAAGTCCTCCTGCCCCACCCACCCTGGGAACGCTGAGCCCCAGCTCGGCGCGAATTCCCTCAGAACCGCGCACGTCAGTAAGCGGACTCTCCATCCGCCTGTCCCCCGAATCTTGCCTATTATCCTGCTGTCCCTCTGGGACACCCATTCCCCGAGACCGCCTGGAGAGTGGCGCGGCCCTTTTTCCTTTTATACAAAGCTGGCGAAATTCGCGGGCGATGAAAACATGATCTACATCCCACGCCCGGCCCGCCCGCGGATTTCGCCAGATTTTCAAAAACGGAAACAGGTCGAAGACCCTTTCCAGAGGGGTCTGGGGGGAGGCGAAACCGGCATCCCCCCAGTCTCTTTTTCCCTCGCTCCCGGCGGAGTATAGTGGCGGGATGCAGAACCCGAAGACATCCGTGTTTTCCCCGACCATGCTGGCCATGCTGGGCATGGTGATTTTGGTGGGGCTGGGCGAGAAGATGGCGGACCGGTTTCTGCCGCTGTATCTCGGCGCGCTGGGGGCGGGGGCCATCGCCATCGGCGGGCTGAACGCGCTCAACAACCTGGTGGGCGCGCTCTACGCCTATCCCGGCGGCTGGCTCAGCGACCGGTTCGGCTACCGGCGCGCGCTGATCCTGTTCACGCTCATGTCCCTGACCGGCTACGCCCTGGTCATCGTCATTCCCCGGTGGTGGGCCGTGTTTGCCGGGTCCGTGCTGTTCGGCGCGTGGACGGCGATTTCGCTGCCGGCGGTGATGAGCCTGATCTCCAAGAGCGTGCCGAAGAACCGGCGCGCGCTCGGGGTCAGCCTGCATTCCTTTACCAAGCGCATTCCGATGGCGCTGGGGCCGGTGCTGGGCGGAGTGCTGATCGACCGCCTGATCCGGGGGCACGGCACGGATGAAGGCACGATCCTGGCCATCCGCGTCGCGTTTGCCATCGCCTTCCTGCTGGCGCTGTTTTCCATTGCGCTGATGCTGAAGTTCGTGGTGGAAGATACCGGCGCCCTGAAGAAACCGGCGCCGCTGCGGGAGTCGTGGAAGTATTTCACGCCGGAATTGCGCATCCTGCTCGTGGCCGACATGTTTGTGCGCTTCGCGGAACAGCTTCCCTACTTCTTCATGGTGAAATGGGTGTGCGAAAACCTGGCCGTGTCGAAAACGAGATTCGGCTGGCTGACCACCGCGGAGATGGTCACAGCCATGCTGGTCTACCTGCCGGTGGCGTGGCTGGCGGACCGCGGCACGAAAAAGCCGTTCGTGGTCATTACCTTCTGCTTCTTCACGCTCTTCCCGGTGGCGCTCTGGCTGGCCGGAGACCTGCCGACGCGGCTGGGCCGGCCGGAACTGGTCTTCCCGCTGCTCCTGCTCGCCTTCATCATCCGCGGCCTGAAAGAGTTCGGCGAGCCGACGCGCAAGGCGCTCATTCTCGACCTCGCCCCGGAGCATGCCAAGGCCGCCACGTTCGGCGCCTATTACCTGATCCGCGACGGCATCGTCTCTGTCATCGCGCTCGGCGCCGGATTCCTCTGGAACGTCTCGCCCCTGACGAACTTCGCCACGGCGACCGCGTGCGGACTCATCGGCACCCTGTACTTCGCCGTGCGCGGCCGAGATTTGGAACCGCAACCGGGCGGTGTGGCGGTGTGACGGTGGGGCGGTGGGGCGGTGGGCGTCTCCGTGCAAACCCAGCCGGGCATGCGCGTCAACTTAAGGATTCGGGGCACCTTATACCGATGCGCCGCATCTTTGGAGTGCGGTGGCTTGACACCGCTTTCCCCGGCGGCGGAGCCGCTCTCCCACGCGCCCCTTGATTCCCGCGCCTCGGCGGAAGGAGAACTCAGGCTGTAGGCCGGTTCCACCGGCGGGAAAAAGCGGCGTCCAGCCGCCGGCACTCCAAAGCGGCGCGGACGCCGCGGTCAAGGCGGAGAATCAGTTTAAAATAATCCTT